>CAUSKK010000002.1:0-222829 GCA_963532425.1 uncultured Cardiobacteriaceae bacterium | reverse complement strand
GTACCGGTTGGAAATCTAAATTCATTCCTTCAGGTTGCAAAGGCGTGTCCTCTGTTATCACTACCTTTACGAACTAATCTTTTTCCTGATTTTAGTTTAAATTTTAAAGCCCCCGCCTTTCGGGGGCTTTTTGCACAAACCATTTGGATAGTTCATATGTATAAACTAAATAAATTAGTAAAACCTCAGAAAGGTTTTACATTAATAGAACTAATGATAGTTATAGGAATAATTGGGGTGTTATTTGCCCTTGCTGTTCCTATTTATAAGGAATATATCTCTCGTACTCAGGTTACCCGTGTAGTTTATGAGCTTTCGGCAGCTAAAACCGGCGTTGATGGAGCTTTATTTGAAGGTCGAGTACCGGTGGTTACTCTAAAAGCTCAGGACGAAAGCAGATTTAGCGGCATTGGCCTGAGTACAGGCTACAACAGCAATAATCGTTCAGCAGCAGACTATGAGGTGCGTTCAAATCTTCTGAAGAAGATAGAAGTACTGGGCTTTAATGAAGGCCATGGTGGCAGCAAGGGCCAGCTTGTTGGTACCTTGGGTCGGCAGGCAAACCGTGATATTCATGATGCTCTTGTTATCCAGGAGCGGGATGAAAAAGGAGTTTGGGAGTGCTGGATTAAACCCAATGGCCGCCCCAGCTGGCGTGGTAAATTTATTCCACCTCATTGTAAAGTCGGTGCTGGAACCTTGACCCCCTAACTGCTAAATAGAAAACGCCTATTTTTAATTAATTATTAATAGGCGTTTTTCTTCTATTTAATTTTGAAGTTATTTAAAATGAACCCTCCTAGTAAGAAAGTCAAATTTAAAGACCTATTAAATAAAAAAGTACAACTAAATATTAGTGGCATAGAAATACTAAAATCTTTTTTATTTCTTCTTGTCCCTAATTTCTTTTTTCTAATCATTTGTTATTTTGCCAATCTAGCTAGGCCCTTAATTAACATTGATTATCTGATTCCCAGTATTTTAATTCTAATCCCTAATAAATATATTAAAATCATCGGCGGCATGTCGTTCTGTTTTTTTATTGCCCTCGATGCCATTATGCTAACGCTGCAGATTTTCCCCTTCTTTAAGATTGCCGAAATTATCTATTTTATCCCCTTTATTTTTGACGGACCTTTACGCTATCTGGTTATTTCGGCGGTGGTCATTGTTTATATTATTCTTTTCCCGCTGGGCTTCAATAAACTGGCACAGAAATATAAGGTTAATTATAAATACGCCATTTTCTCAGCAGCCGTTTTCTACTATCTCTTTCTCCTGGCCGGCAACCACTGGAAATACTTTAAAACCGGCCTGCAGCACTTCGGCCATCACAACCACTATGTGATAAACAGCGAACTCGGACTTTATCAGAAGAACTATGGCGCTAACTGGTTCAAGCTGGTGGATGCGGTGCCGGAAATTGGCAAAGGTCAGGAAATCTACGCCTCCCGCTTCCTAGAACGACCTTTCAACAAAAAAATCCTCTTCATCATTGCCGAATCCTGGGGCGAAGCCCGCGAGGAGCGCGTTACCCAGGCGCTGCTAAAAAACATCTACGCCCAGCAGGACCATTTCGAATACATCAAGCATGGCTTCTTTGACTTTGCCGGCTCAACGGTGCAGGCGGAACTGCGTGAACTGTGTCAGCTCCGTTCGGAAAATGGCTATTCCTTCCATAAAATGGAACATTTTCCCGGCGAGCATTGCCTACCCCAGGAGCTGAAACAGGCGGGCTATCAAACCTACGGCCTACATGGTGCCGGTGGCCTGCTCTATGACCGCAATTTTTGGTATCCCCGCGTGGGCTTGGACCACATCAGCTTCGCTGAAAGTTTCCTCGGCAAGAAGCGCTGCTACGCCTTCAAGGGCATCTGCGACAGCGAACTCTTTGGCCACGTGGCCGAAGCCTTCAAAAAGGCCGGCGATGGCAAGATTTTCTTCTACTGGATGACCCTCACTTCCCATACGCCCTTTGCCGAGCAGGACGTGCAGCAGGCGGAGCGGTTGGATTGCAAAAAGTACGATTTGTTTGAAGGCGATGTCTGCAATAGCTTTAAACTGCACGCCCAATTCTTTGATGGCCTGGCTGAACTAATTCGCCAGCCGGAAATGAAAGGAACGGAAGTAATTGTGGTCGGCGACCATATGCCACCGGTGCTGCTCGATAAACCCGTCTATAAGAACATTCACTGGCAGGATGTGGCCTGGCTGCATTTCAAAATTAAAGACTGAATAAAAGGACAGATAACATGATTAGTGGAATGCTATTTAAATTAAAGCTCAAGGCTATGTTTATTCATTGCCTGATTTCCCTGCTGATTTTTTCGGCCATTGCCTATTGTGTTTTTGACTATTTCTATCCCTCCTTCCACTTGAAAATGAGCGGTGGCCTCCAGGGTATTGCGCTGATGTTCTGCGTGGATGTGGTGCTGGGGCCGCTGCTGACTTTTATGGTTTATAACAAGGAACCAGAAAAAACCAAAAACAAGCTCTATTTTGATTTTATCTGCATCGGTCTGCTGCAAATTGGCGCGCTAATTTACGGTTTCTATACGGTTTATATTGAAAGACCCCAGCTGGTACTTTTCTTTGAGGATGGCAACGCCACGGTTATTAATGCCCGGGATTTGAAAGAAACGCCGTTTATGCGCAATGTGGATGTTACTGAAATCCAGAATTTCAAAAAGGTTGGCGAAATTCCCGGCGCCTTCTATGGCTATAACACCAAAACTCGACAACAGGTCTTTGCCAACGTTAGTGAAGCACCCGCCGAGTTCCTGAAGAAATCCCAGGAAAACATCTACCGCTATATGGAAGAAAAGCCCAAACAGGAAATTGAGACCATACAAAAGCGCGTGAATCAGCCCCTACTGGTGTTTGAAGTTTTCAGTAAATACGTGCGGGCCTATATGCTCTTTGACCGGGAATTTAATTTCATTGGTTTTGCCAACGTCCAGGAACTCTACGCCAACGACGGAGATGAATAATGGCGGCAAAAAAGAATTTTTTCTATGTCTTCCTAGGCTATATAGTCTTCTTCTATCTCTTCCTTAATACGGCCTGGGTGGCCGAGGACGCCTTTATCACCTTCCGTTCCGTTGACCAGCTTCTCGCCGGCCATGGCGCTGTCTGGAACATTGGCGAGCGGGTGCAGGTCTACACCCACCCGCTTTGGTATTTCCTGGTGGTGCTGGGCAAGGCCCTGGGGGTGGAAAGTTATCTCTTCGTACTGCTGCTGAGCGCCCTGTGCCTCTTTCTACTGCTTACGCTGACGGTCTGGCTGGCGCGGCGCCAGGGTCTGAGCTATCCGTTGCTCTTTCTCTTCCTCTTTCTGGCGACCCTGTCCCGCTCCTTCATCGACTATTCCTCCTCCGGCCTGGAAAACCCGCTGATTCATCTGCTGCTCGGTGGCTATGTGGCTGTCTATGTGAGCCAACAGCCGCCGGAACGGCGCTTTTTCTACACCACCCTGTTCTATGCGCTGGTCTTCCTGACCCGCCCCGACGCCATCATCATGCTGACGCCGGCTTCGCTGGCTCTGTTTATCCAGCTGCTGCGCCAACGTAAACCCTGGCTAAAACCAGCCCTGCTGGGCCTGGCGCCGGCCATCATCTGGGAACTGTTTTCGCTGTTCTACTATGGCAGCCTGACCCCCAACACCGCCCTGGCCAAGGTCAATATCGGCTACAGCCATAGCCTGCTGGCCGAGCGCGCCCTGGAGGTTATCTATCACAATTTCCTCTTTGACCCGCTTACCTTCCTGCTCATGGCCGGGGCCCTGCTGGCCACGCTGGTGCTGAAAAGCACCCCGGCCCGGCTGCTGATGGCCGGGGTGGTGCTGCAGCTGGCTTACATTGTCTATGTTGGCGGCGATTACATGTTCGGTCGCTTCTTCAGTGGCGCCTTCTACCTGTCGCTGCTGGCGCTGCTGCTGGCCACCGCCACCATTCCGGCCGAGCGCCAACAGCTGGCACCCCAGTGGGCCCTGATTTTTCTGGCGGCGCTGTTCTCCAAGAACTACCAGCCCAGCCTGGACTACCGCAATTTCTTCGGTCCGAACAACAACGGCAACGACACCCGGGGCTTCTACTTCCAGCGGCTGGGGCTGCTGCCGGTGATTTTTAAACACGGCGGCAACTACAAAACCGAGTCCAATATGTTTATTAAGCAGGAAAAGAAATATTCCTTTAACTGCATGATTGGCCAGGCCGGCTGGAACAGCCGTCCCGATGTTTACATCATTGACCCGCTGGCCCTGAGTGAACCGTTCCTGGCCCGGCTGCCGGCCAAGGAAAACGCCGACATCGGCCACTATCAGCGCGCCTTCCCCGAGGGCTATGTGCTGTCGCGAACCCGGGGCCGTAATTTCCTGAAAAATCCAGTGCTGGCCCGGCTCTATGATGATGTGCTGCTGGCCACCCAGGCCGATTTGCTTGACCCGCGCCGGCTGGGCGCCATCTGGCGGCTGAACAGCGGCCACTACAGACATCTGGAACGCTACTTTGACCGCAATACCCTGGGTTCCACGGATTTAAAACTGCCGTTGGTAAATCTGCCCCGGGATATTCGCTGCATGGGGGCCAGCGCGGTGCTACAGGTGGATTAACGGAACCCCCTCCCAAGGAAAGCGCTTCGATTCGGAGCGCTTTTTTATTTCCAATGAAGCGCTTTCGGCAGGGAATAGCCCAGCGCTTCGGCGCCAGGAAAAAGGAAGCGCTTCGGACTCCTGTAAAGTTCGAAGCGCTTCCCCCCAATAAAGCCAGAGAAACTAAATCCCTAGCGACAGGCGGCCAGCGTCGCCAGAATCTCCTCCCGCTGCACATCGGCCACCACCTCGCAGAGACCGAAGCGCTTCGGCAGCACCAGCCGCAGCCGGCCGGCCTGTACCTTCTTGTCGCCGAGCATCAATTCATAGATGGCGTCGCCGGCCAAATCGGCGGGAATGGCCGTAGGTAGCTCATAGAGCTGCAGCAGTTCCACCGCCCGCTGCCGTTCGGCGGCGCTGATTTTGCCCCGGGCCTCGGCCAGACGCAGGGCGCAGACCATTCCGATGGCCACGGCCTCGCCGTGTTTGAAGCGCTCGTATTGGCCCAGGGCCTCCAGGGCGTGGCCGAAGGTATGGCCGAGGTTGAGCAGGGCCCGTTGGCCGCGTTCCTGTTCGTCGGCGGCGACGATGGCGGCCTTGTTGCGGCAGCAGCGGGCGATGACTTCGGCCAGCGGCAGCGCCGCCCGGTTCTCCAGCAGCGGCAGGAAATCCGGGTCGTTAATCAGCGCATATTTGATGACCTCGGCCATGCCGGCGGCCCATTCGCGCGGCGGCAGGGTTTGCAGGGTGTCGGTGTCGATGAGCACCGCCTGGGGCTGGTGGAAGGCGCCGATGAGATTTTTCCCCCGGGGCGAATTGACCCCGGTTTTGCCGCCCACCGAGGAATCCACCTGGGCCAGCAGGGTGGTGGGCACCTGCACACAGGGCACGCCGCGCTGAAAGGCACTGGCGGCAAAGCCGGCAATGTCGCCGACCACGCCGCCGCCCAGGGCCACCACCACCGCATCGCGGCCGAAGCGCGCTGCCAGCATGGCCTCAAGGATTTGTTCAAAGCTGGCCAGGGTTTTATAGCTTTCGCCGTCGCCGAGCCGCACCGGCAAAATCTGTTTATCCGGGCCCAGGGCCGTTTGAAGCGCTTCGCCGTAGAGGCCGAAGACGGTGTCATTGCTGACCAGACAGACATTTTGCTGGGGCACCAGCCGTTGCACGGTGGCGGCGTCGCGGAGCAGGCCCGGGCCGATGAGAATGTCGTAGTGGCGCGGGGTGGCGGGAAGATTGACGCGGAGGGTGGTGGGTGGGTTCATTGCAGTAATCCTTGGGCGTTGTGCCGGCTGATAAAACCATCGGGAATCTGGCCGTTCTGGGCCTGCCAGGCGCGGAAGGCGCGGCGGGTCTGGGCACCGGGCTTGCCGTCGGGGGTGCCGGCGTCCAGTCCCATTTCATTGAGGCGACTTTGCAGCGTTTTCACCTCGCTGCCGGTCAGACCTTTTTCCTGGCGCGGCCAGCTCAGTTCGGTGCGGCGGCCGGCGATGCCATCGGCCAGCAGGCTGATGGCCAGGGCGTAGTTGTCGGAACGGTTGTAGACCTTAATCACATCGAAATTCGGCGACAGCAGCAGAGCCGGGCCATTTTTGCCGGCCGGCAGCCAGAGCTTGCCCCCGGCCCGACTGCGAATGCCGAGCCGGCGAAGCGCTTCGGCGTCCAGCGGCTGTTCGAGCAGGTCGGCATGGCGACTCAGGAAGTTGGCCGGCAGCTGCACCACCTCGCCCCAGCCGCCGGGCTGCCAGCCGGAGGCATGGAGATAGTGGGCGGTGGAGGCCAGGGCGTCGGCCTGATTGAAAGGGTCGCGGCGGCCGTCGCCATCGCCATCGACGCCGTATTCCAGGAAGGTGGCCGGAATGAACTGGGTGTGGCCCAGGCCCCCGGCCCAGGAACCGTTCAGCTGGTCCCAGCTCAGGGCGCCCTCCTCCAGCAGTTTCAGCAGGGCGAGCAGCTGGGTTTCGGCGAATTCCCGGCGGCGGCCGTCGAAGGCCAGGGTGGCCAGGGCCGAGGGCAGATAGGTTTTGCCCATGTTCTGGCCGTAGCCGCTTTCCATGCCCCAGATGGCGATGACATATTCGGCCGGAATGGGAAACCGCTGGCCGCGCAGCAGCTTGCGGCCCTGGTCGATGCGGGCCTGATTCACCGTTTTATCCAAATATTGCCAAATCATCGGATTGGCCTCGGGCTGGCTGCGGTCGCTCTGGACGGTCTTTTCCTGATAGTGGGCGCCGTCGAGCAGCCGGCCAAGATTACGCTCGTCGGCGCCGGCCTGGCGGGCCCGGGCGTAGAACTGCCGTTTCCAGTCGTCAAAATCCAGCGGCGCCGTCGTGGTTGGCGGCAGGGTTGGCTGATTTTGGGCCGTTTGGGCCGGGGGATAATTAGGAAGGGCCGGCGGACTGTAGGGCCGGCGGGCGCAGCCGCCCAGCAGCAGCAGCAGGAGAAGGGTTTTGTACATGGCTTTCCAGCGGGTAAAAGCCCCATTTTAAGCGCTGGGGGGGCGGTTGTCCCTCTGCAGCAGCAGGGCATCGACGCCGGGACCGTAGTAGTGGCGGCGCCGGCCAACCCTTTGAAAACCCAGACTTTCATAGAGGGCCCGGGCCGGGCCGTTGTCCTCGCGCACCTCCAGGGTCAGCAGTGCCGGCGGCATCGTCTCCAGCAGCAGCCGGCGCCCCAGCCCCCGGCGCCGCCAGGGGGCCGCCACCGCCAGGCCGAGCAGGTCGGCCTCGTCCAGCACCACCTGCCAGGCGATGTAGCCGACAAGCGCTTCGCCCTGCCAGCCGAGAAAGAGCCGGTCGCCGGGGCTGGGAACATAGGTGTGGGCAGCCCGGGCCAGGGCCACGACGGCGGCGGTGGGGCCGGGGGCGGGGATAATTTCCATATAATATTGACCTTTTTTCTCGCGAGGTTTTTATGACTACGGTTACACGCTTTGCTCCCAGTCCCACCGGCGATTTGCACATCGGTGGGGTGCGGACAGCCTTCTATTCCTGGATTGTGGCCCGCCAGCAGGAGGGCGTTTTCCGCCTGCGCATCGAGGACACCGACACCGAGCGTTCCTCCGCCAGCTCCACCCAGGTGATTCTGGACGGCCTGAACTGGCTCAATCTCCAGCACGATGGCGAAGTGGTCTACCAGTCCCAGCGCTTCGACGTCTACAACCGCATCATCGATGAAATGCTGGCCCGGGGCCAGGCCTATTATTGCTGGTGCACGCCCGAGGAGCTAGAAACCATGCGCGAGGAGCAGCTATGCCGGTGCGAAAAACCGCGCTACAACGGCAAATACCGCAACGGCGGCGAGCCGGTGCCGGGGGTTACGCCGGTGGTGCGCTTTAAGAATCCGCTGGCCGGGGCGGTCAGCTGGGAGGACAAGGTGCGCGGCCGCATCACCATCAACAACGAGGAGCTGGACGATTGGATTATCCGCCGCTCCGACGGCGCCCCCACCTATAACTTCTGCGTGGTCATCGACGATGCCGAGGCCGGGGTTACGCTGGTGGTGCGCGGCGAAGACCACGTCAGCAACACGCCGAAACAAATCAATCTCTACGAAGCGCTCGGCCTGCCGGTGCCGGACTTTGCCCACGTGCCGATGATTCTCGGCGACGATGGCAAGCGCCTGTCCAAACGCCACGGCGCCACCAACGTGCTGGACTACCGCCGCGAGGGCTATCTGCCCCAGGCCCTGTTGAACTATCTGGTGCGGCTGGGCTGGGCCCACGGCGACCAGGAGATTTTCTCGCTGGATGAGATTCTGGAATATTTCCGCATCGAGGACGTGCACAGCGCCCCCTCCACCTTCAACACCGAGAAACTGCGCTGGCTCAACCAGCAGTATCTGAAGGCCTCCCTGCCGGAGGCGCTGCTGGAGCCGCTGCGCGAGCAGTTCGACAGCCTCTGGCGCCAGCGCCACGCCGGCGAGGACGGCGACGGCGTTTTCCGCAGCGAGGAGGTGATTACGGCCGATTTGCTGCGCCGGGCCATTCCCCACTATCAGGAGCGCGCCAAAACCCTGCGCGAAATGGCCGAGCACATGAGCTGGATTTTCATGGGCCTGGACGGCTACCCCGAGGCGGCGGCGAAGAAGGCCTTCAAGGGCGAGGAGAGCGCCGCCCTGCTCGACGATTTGGCCGAACGGCTGGCGCCGCTGGAGGATTTCAGCGTCGAAGCCATTCACGGGGCGCTGGAAGCCTGCGTGGCCGCCCACGGCGTCAGCTTCGGCAAACTCGGCCAGCCGGCCCGGCTCGCCATCACCGGCGGGGCGCCGTCGCCGGATTTGGCCATCACCCTGCAGCTGGCCGGCCGGGAGGTGTGCTGCTACCGGCTGCGGGCGGCGGCGGAATACATTCGCCGCAATCCCTAAATAACAAAGCGTTTCCAAAGGAAACGCCAGTGAGGCCAACGGCCGACATCGAAGCGCTTCCCCCGGAAGCGCTTTTTTACGGCCAAAAAAAAGCGCCGGACGAACCGGCGCACCAAGGAGCTAAGTAAGGAAAATCTGCGAGGGATAATAGTCCTAGCGCAGGCCCCGTTGGATTAAATCTTGGTAGCCTCCCTGGTTGGTTACATTGCTGTAGCCGGCGGCCTCCAGGGCCTCCTTGGCGGCCTGGGCGCGGATGCCGAGCTTGCAATAGACGTGGATGGGCGCGTCCTTTTTCAGGTTCAGCTTTTCCACGCCGGCGACGATGTCGCCAACGGGAATATGCAGCGCGTCGCTGATATGGCCGGCCTCATATTCTTCCGTGGTACGCACGTCAATCCAGGTGCCGGGGGCTTTGACCGCCGCCGTCTCGGTCGCCGTCTCGCTGCTGGGCGTGGGCGTCGGGCTGGCCTCCTGGGCACCGGCCGTGCCGGCCAGCAGGGCGAACAGAATCAGCGCTCTCACTGCTGGGCCACCGCTTCCAGGGCGCGCAGGCTGTAGGTGTAGGCGGCGCCGGCATTGAGGGCAATGGCCGTGGCCAGGGCACCGGCAATCTCGCTTTCACTGGCACCGGCCTTCTTGGCGGCCTCGGCGTGCACGGAAATGCAGCTTTCACAGCGGGTGGTTACGGCCACGGCCAGGGCAATCAGTTCACGGGTTTTGGCGTCGAGCGCTTCGGCCTCGGCGGCGGCATTGAGGGCCATGTAGCCCTGCAGCATTTTCGGATGGTCTTTGCCGAGCTGACCAAAGGCTTTTTTCACCAGGGCCGTATGTTCTTTCCAGTCTTTGAAGGGCATGTCTTTTTCCTTATGGGTTTGAAAGCGGCCATTATGGCGGCAGCGCCGGAAGGAAAATGTTCCCAAACGCGCAAACTTTCGTCTCTTTCAGAAGGACAATTTCATGCTTAACGAATTGATTCGCCTGGCCCAGCTGGGCGGCAGCATCGACACCCAATGCCAGCTGGCCGGCAACTGGCATCTGGACCACCGCCAGGCGGCGCCCGGCACAGCGCTGGTGCACATCATCACCGCCGGCACCGCCTACCTGGACGACCAGCCGCTGCCGGCGGGCACGGTGCTGTTCAGCCAGGGTCCCCACCAACTCTACGGCCAGGCCCCGGCCGCCCGCCGGCCCCCGTTCAGTCCCCTGCACAGCCACAGCGTCGCCGGCTTTCACCATAAGACCAGCCCGGGCCGGGGCCCCCGGAGCCAAATTTTCTGCGCCCATTTCCACTTTGACCCCCGGGCCCTGCTGCTCCAGGCCCTGCCGGAACGGCTGCTGCTGCCCGGCGATGAACCCCGGCTGGCGCTGCTGATTCAGCTGCTCCGACAGGAGGAACAGCAGCCCCAGGAGACCAGCCCCAGCGTCATCGACGCCCTTGCCCAGCTGCTGTTCATTGAGATTCTGCGCGGCCATCTGGCCTCGGCGGCGCCCACGGCCGGGGTGCTGCGCGGCTGGAGCCAGCGCCATTTGCAGAAAATTCTGAGCGAGATTCTGCGCCAGCCCGAGCGGGAATGGTCGGTGGGCCTGATGGGGACGGTGGCCGGTCTGACGCCGGCATCGGTGAATCGGCTGTTCCGCGACCATCTCAACAGCTCCCCCCATGCCTATTTGCAGCGCCTGCGCCTGCAGCAGGGGGCCTATCTGCTGCGCCGGAGCAGCGAAACCATTCTTGGCATTGCCCTGCGCTGTGGTTTTAAGTCGGATAGTCATTTTGGCCGCCTCTTTAAAAAGGTCTACAACCAGACTCCCAATGAATACCGGAAAAACGCTTGAGTGCTGCGGTTTGATTTGGGGCCGGCGTCCCGGCGGGGCCGGAGCCAACGGGAGGGGAAGCGCTTCCCCTTGGGGCCAATTAATGCCCGCTTCTGCCTCTCCAAAACCCGAAGCACTTCAACTCCGGAGCGGAGCTAAAAGAAGGAAGTGCTTCGGCAATCCGGACAGGGGGAAGCGCTTCGTTTTAGGGGAGCGCTTCGGTTGGGAGAAGAGCAAAAGCGGGGGTGCTTCGACTTTGGAAGGCTGGAAAGAGGGAAGCGCTTCCCGCTGTCTAACTAGACCGAAGCGCTTCGGTTCCGGCAGCCAGATTTTTTCCAAATTGGGGTTTGGTGTTGTTGGCATAAGAAGGAAGCGCTTCAGTTAGAAAGAAGCTAAAGGAGGAAGCGCTTCCCTTTGGGAAAAGCCAAAAAAGGGGAGCGCTTCGGCGGTTCAGACGGGGGAAGCGCTTCGGTTCCGGCGGCTGGATTTTTTCCAAGTCGGGGTTTGGTGTTGTTGGAATGGAAGGAAGCGCTTCGTTAAAACCACGGGCCGGTCGAAGCGCTTCGGCTACTGCAGTAAAAAGAGGGAGCGCTCCCTTCCCAGGAGGTCGGGAGGTCGCAAATAACATGGTTTAAAACGAAGCGCTTCCCTCAAACCCGGGGCAGGAGAAGCGCTTCCCGCTGGCTAATCAGACCGAAGCGCTTCGGTTCCGGCCGCCGGATTTGTTCGGACTAGGGTTTAGTGTTGTTGGCATAAGAAGGAAGCGCTTCAGTTAGAAAGAAGCTAAAGGAGGAAGCGCTTCCCTTTGGGAAAAGCCAAAAAAGGGGAGCGCTTCGGCGGTTCAGACGGGGGAAGCGCTTCGGTTCCGGCGGCTGGATTTTTTCCAAGTCGGGGTTTGGTGTTGTTGGAATGGAAGGAAGCGCTTCGTTAAAACCACGGGCCGGTCGAAGCGCTTCGGCTACTGCACTAAAAAGAGGGAGCGCTCCCTTTCCAAGAGGTCGCAAATGACATGGTTTAAAACGAAGCGCTTCCCTCAAACCCGAGGCAGGAGAAGCGCTTCACCCAGGGGTGTCTAAAAAATGGGAGGCTCAGTTTTGGCTGAATGAATGAAGTGCTTCCTGCTGGTTAATCAGGCCGAAGCGCTTCGGTTGAGAAAGAAGCTAAAGAGGAAAGCGCTTCGACTTTGGAAGGCTGGAAAGAGGGAAGCGCTTCCTGCTGGCTAGTCAGACCGAAGCGCTTCAATCGGAGGAAGCGCTTCCTGCTCGGACAGCTCAGCAATGGGGATAAAAAAGCCCGAACGGCTAGGGCCAGTCCGGGGTGGGGGGAAGTTTTTTGATGGCGTCCGGGGGGAAGGCCGCCGCCCGTTGGGCCACCGACTCCGGCCGGTCGGGTAGCACCAGCTCGGGGCTGATTTCCGCCAGCGGCACCAGCACAAACACCCGTTCGTCGAGGCGGGGGTGGGGCAGGGTTAGGCGCGGCGTCTGGAGCTGGCGTTGGTCGTAGAGGAGCAAATCCAAATCCAGCGTGCGCGGGCCATTTTTGAAGAGGCGCCGGCGGTGCTGGGCCGTTTCCACCGTCTGCAGCCAATCCAGCAGTGCTTCCGGCTCCCGGTCGCAGTCGTAGGCGATGACGGCGTTGATGAAATTCGGCTGGTCCGCATAGCCCCAGGGGGCGCTTTCATAGAGCGACGATGCCCGCACCTCCCGCAGTTGGCCGGCCAGGGTTGCCCGCGCCTGGCAGAGCTGGGCGCGCGGATTCTCTAGATTGCTGCCCAGAGCCACCCACACCCGGGCCATCAGAGACTGCTTTCCTCCAGGCGTTCGTATTTCACCCGCTGGCGGGCCGCCTGTTGCATCAGGGCGCTATCCCTTTGAATGAGCGTCCAGGTTTCGACCAGCGCCGGCAGGTTCTCACCGGCCTGCTGGCGAATCAGCAGGAAATCATAGGCGGCGCGGAAACGTGGGTGGGCCAGCACCGCCACCATTTTCTTCTGGTTGCCGGCGGCCAGTTCCAGCCGGGCCTGCAGGGTCCAGATTTCGCGAATGATGGCGCGCAGGCGCAGGGTAATGGCGACGCGCTCGTTGGCGGCCAGCAGAACGATGTCGATGGCCTCGTGCATGACCTCATGCCAGCTGCGTTGGCCGTCGCGGAGCATGCCGGCGTACTGGAGCTGGAACACCGGCCAGAGGAAGGCCGCCAGCACAAAGGCCAGGGTTACCTGCTTGCCCTCGCGGACGCGCTGGTCGGTGCTGGCCAGGGCCGCCTGGGCCAGGCGGACGGCGTAGGTGGCAAATTCCCTGTTGGGGTGAAAAAAGAGATGGTCCACGTCCGGGAAGAGCATGGTGAAGAGCTTGTATTCGCGCAGATTGTCGAAGCAGGCCTGGCCGTCGCCGCTGAGAAAGAGTTTCAGGCACTCGTCGCCGAGCCGGGCCGGGGGCACCGCCGCCAGCTTTTTGCGGTTTTTGGGAATGGCGTCGGCGGTCTCCGTTTCCAGGGGCAGGCCGAGCTTGGACATGAAACGCACGGCGCGCAGCATGCGTACCGGGTCTTCGGTGAAACGGGTTTTGGGGTCGCCGATGATGCGGATAAGGCCCTGGGCCACGTCGGCCAGGCCGTTGAGCCGGTCGATGATTTCGTGCTTCTGCACGTCGTAGTAAAGGGCGTTGATGGTGAAATCGCGACGGTGGACATCATCTTCCAGCGTGCCGTAGCTGTTATCGCCGCGCACCTGCTCCGAGGCTTCGGACTCGCGGCGGAAGGTGGCCACCTCAAAAATAGTATTGCGGCCGTAGTAGATATGCGCCAGCCGGAAGCGCTTGCCAATGAGGCGACAGTTGGGGAAGAGTTGGCGCACCGTCTCCGGGTGGGCGCTGGTGGCCACATCAAAATCTTTCGGGGTGCGGCCCCGCAACAAATCTCGAATGCAACCGCCCACCAGATAGGCTTCGTGGCCCGCTCTAATCAGGGTGTGGACAATCTCCAGTGCGCGCGGGTCAAGCAACGCCTCATTAATAGAAGGTTTGGTCATAGAGAAGTTAATACAAAAAAGCCCCGAAACGGGGCAATCTAGAGATGAAGTTTTCTGAAATAACCCAGAAACCAAAACTATTGTTGGGGCTGTTCAGGCATGGCCTGGGGCTGACCACCGGGTGCAACCTGCTGCTGACGTTCGATATAGCCCTGAACGGTTACCTCTACGCGGCGGTTCTGCTGACGGCCGGCGGCGGTTTTGTTGCTGGCCACGGGATGACGTTCACCCTCGCCGCTCACCTGCATGATGTCCTGGGGAACGCCGGCACCGGCCAGATACTGGGCCACGGTGTTGGCACGCCGTTCGGATAGTTTTTGGTTGTAGGCGTCGCTACCTTTGGAGTCGGTGTGGCCGACGATACCTAGGCTTTGCACGTGGGCGCCGGGCTGGTTCAGGTCCTGAACGAGCTGGTCAAGCACCTGTTTGCCCTTCGGACGCAGATTGTATTTGTCGAAATCAAAGAGGGTGGCCGCATCCAGAGTTACGGTCTCATTGACCATTTGGATTCGGGGTTGTTCTGGTGTTACTGGTGGAGGAGGTTCAGGGGTATTCACGCCGCAGTTAACGTAGCCCTTGTTGGCTTTAACCAACACACAGTTGCCCGATGAGTTTTTTACAAAAATATCGCTACCATCAGAGGCCTTGGAGGTCAGGTTTTCCCGTTCCGTCTGTGCGCTGGCGGTGCCAACGAAGGCCAAGGCGATTGCAGCCAATAGTGTTTTTTTCATTTTTTATGTCTCCGAATAAACATTTATTTCAACACCCAGGGCTAAACATAAAGAAGAACCCTAAAATTTCACCCTGATTTGGAGGGGACTGACGCCGCTTCCAAATAATTCATTATTCTATCGTCTCTTACACCTAAAGTTTTTCCAAAACTGAAGCCCTAGGCCTGGCTCTAACTAGAGAAAAGCTGGCCCTCCCCCTGTCCTGAACGTCGCTTTAAGGAAAAGTGATGGATAAACAACAATCCTAGACATAATAAACTCTGCGCCTGTTGATTGCAAAGGCCGTTGTTGTAATTTTGCAACGAACCCCGCGCCCCGCCCCGGTTTGGGGCCCTTTATGCTATAATTAACAACCATTTAAAAGATTTTTGGAGTTGTTTTGTGGATAAATTTGCGCGTGAGGTTTTGCCCATTCCTCTGGTGGAGGAAATGAAGACGTCCTACACGGACTATGCCATGAGTGTCATTGCCAGCCGGGCCCTGCCCGATGCCCGGGATGGTCTGAAACCGGTGCATCGACGTATTCTTTTTTCCATGCATAAACAAGGCAATAGCTGGAATAAGAAATATGTAAAAAGCGCCACCATCGTCGGCGATGTCATGGGCAAATATCACCCCCACGGCGACAGCGCCATTTATAGCACGCTGGTGCGTCTGGCCCAGGACTTTTCCCTGCGCTATCCGCTGGTGGACGGCCAGGGCAACTTCGGTTCCATCGACGGCGACGGTGCCGCCGCCCATCGCTACACCGAGGCGCGCATGAGCCGCATCTCCCATAGCCTGCTGGCCGACATCGAACGGGACACCGTCGATTTCGTGCCGAACTATGACGGTTCCCAGCAGGAGCCGGTGGTGCTGCCCACCCGCCTACCCCATCTGCTGCTCAACGGCACCTCCGGCATCGCCGTGGGCATGGCCACCAACATTCCCCCGCACCACCTCGGCGAGCTGCTCGACGGCTGTCTGCACCTGCTCGCCCACCCGGAGGCCGGCGTCGATGAGCTCATGGCCTTCATTCGCGGCCCGGATTTCCCCACCGGCGGCATCATCAACGGCGCCGCCGGCATTCGCGAGGCCTACAGCACCGGTGCCGGCCGTATCTATGTGCGCGCCAAAACCCACTTTGAGCAGGACGACGGCCGCAGCAGCATCATCGTAGACGAGATTCCCTACCAGGTGCTGAAGAGCAATCTGCTGGTCAAAATCGCCGAACTCATCAAGGCCAAGCGCCTGGAGGGCATCAGCGCCCTGCGCGACGAGAGCGACAAGGACGGCATCCGCATCGTCATCGAACTGAAACGCAACGAAAACCCCGAGGTGGTGCTGAACAATCTCTTCCGGCTCACGCCGCTGGAGGATTGCTTCAGCATCAACATGACCGCCCTGGTCGGCGGCCAGCCGCGCCAGCTTGGCCTGGTGGAAGCGCTGCGGGTCTATCTCAACCACCGGCGCGAGGTCATCACCCGGCGCAGCATCTACGAGCTCACCAAGGCCCGGGAGCGGGCCCACACCCTGGAGGGGCTGGCGGTGGCGCTGCACAACGTCGATGCGGTCATCGGTGCCATTCGCGCGGCGGCCGGCATCAACGAGGCCCGGGCGGCCCTGCTGAACCGGTGCTGGCCGGCCCAGGATTTGTCCGGTCTGCTCGGCGGCCTGGACCCGGCCCAGTCGCGGCCGGCCGAGCTCGGCGACGACTACGGCTGGCAGGCCGAGGGCTACCGGCTGTCCCCGGCTCAGTGCAATGCCATTCTGGAACTGCGTTTGCACCGGCTCACCGGCCTGGAGCAGGACAAAATCGCCGCCGACTTCCGCGAACAGATTGAACAAATCAAAGGGCTGCTGGCCATTCTGAACAGCGACGAGCGCCTGAAGGCCGTGCTGGTGGAGGAACTGCAGGAGGTGCGGGCCCAGTTCAACGACGAGCGCCGCACGGAGATTTACGACGAGCGCAACAATCTGCGTCCGGAGGATTTAATCGCCGACGAGGACTGTGTCATCACCCTGTCCCACGAGGGCTACATCAAATCCCAGCCCCTGGCCGACTATGAGGCCCAGCATCGCGGCGGCGTCGGTCGCAGTGCCACGGCGGTGAAGGACGAGGATTTCGTTAAAAATCTGCTCATCGCCAAGATGCACGACACCCTGCTCTGCTTCAGCAGCCGGGGCAAGGTCTACTGGCTGCGCGCCTTTGAGGTGCCGGTGGCGGGCCGGGGCGCCAAGGGCCGGCCGCTGGTGAATCTGCTGCCCCTGGCCGAGGACGAGCGCCTGACCAGTATTCTGCCCATTCGCAGCTATGACGAGAACCAGCTGGTTTTCTTCGCCACCCGCCGGGGCATCGTCAAACGGACACCGCTCCCGGAATTTGCCTTCCAGGTCAAGGCCGGCAAACGGGCGCTGCAGCTTGACCCGGACGATGATTTGATTGCCGTAGCCCTGACCGACGGCCGCCAGGAAATCATGTTGTTTGCCAGCAACGGCTACGCCAATCGCTTCCTGGAAAGTGGCCTGCGCCCGCTGAGCCGTTCGGCCCGGGGCGTGATTGGCATGCGTCTGGCGCCCGAAGAGGAGCTGGTGTCCTGCTGTGTGCTGGCCCCGGACAGCGACGGCGAGATTCTCACCGTAACCGCCAACGGCTTCGGCCGCCGCAGCCGGCCCGGCGATTACCGGCTGTCCCTCCGGGGCGCCAAGGGCGTGGTCAATATGAAGAACAACGAGCGCAACGGCCCGACGGTGGGCGTGCTGCTGGTGCACGAGCAGGACGAGGTCATGTTCATCACCGACAACGGCACGCTGATTCGGACGCGGGTCAATGAAATCAACTCCACCAGCCGCCAGGCCAAGGGCGTGGTGCTGCTGAAAACCCGCAACGGCGAGCGGGTGGCGGCGGTGGCGAAAATCATCGGCGACGACGACGGCGACCCGAGCCCATGAGCCGCGAAAAAAATCGGTCGGTGGCCTTTGAACCCAGCCCCAGCCGCAATCATCTGTTCAGCTGGGAGTGGCCGGCACCGCCGCCGCGCAACTGCCGGGCGCCGGAGGATTTCTGGCTGGAGATGAACACCGAGCCCCTGAGCGGGGCCGGGCTGGCCAAGCTGCTGAAAATTCTGAACATTGAGGCGCGCTCGGCCACGTCGCGGGCGCCCATCGACCTGAGCGCGGTCAATCTGGACGATATGCACCTGCTGCCGCTCTATCTGGTGGTGCGCGAGGCCATCGGCCGGGAATTTGAGCTGCACAGGCACTGGGCCGAAGACACCATCAACTATGCCTTCCAGCAGGTCTTCAAGGTGCCGCTGGACAAAATCACCGAGCAGAGCGCCCGCTTCTACCTGACCATGGTCTGCAATATTTTCAGCCTGGCCGAACGCATCTACCAGCAGCGGACGGAACAGGAAATCGGCTAGCCCAGCCCAGCCCAACGAAGCGCTTCCCCGGAGGCGCTTTTTTAGTGGCTGGGTTTTCCGGGCGTTGAACGGGAGCGCTTCGGTTTGGTAAAAGGGGGGCGCTTCGGTCTGGAGACTTAACTAGGAGGGAAGCGCTTCGTTCCGAGTAGGACTAAAAGCATGAAGCGCTTCGGCTAGCTGGGCTGGGAGTATGAAGCGCTTCGGTTTGGTAAAAGGGGGAGCGCTTCGGTTTGGCTATTTAGATAGAGGGAAGCGCTTCGGTTTGACAAAAGAGGGAGCGCTTCATTGTTTTAGCCAAGGGGGAGCGCTTCGTTTTGCCGAATTAGTGGGGTAGGAGCGAAGCGCTTCGGTTCGGAGGTCTGGCTAGAAGGGAAGCGCTTAATTCTGCTGGGCTGGAAGAAGGGGAAGCGCTTCGGCCGGCTGGGCTGGAATATAAAGCGCTTCATTGTTTTAGCCGAAAGAGGACGGTTTGAATGAAGCGCTTCGGTCTGGCGGACTAGCTAGGAGGGAAGCGCTTCGTTTTGCTGAATTAGTCGGGCGGAAGTGAAGCGCTTCGGCAGGGGGAAGCGCTTCCTCATGAGGCTAGCGGCGGGCCAGGTGGACGGTGATTTCCTCGCGGTCGTGGTAGAGCTGTTTCGCCTGCAGGGAAAAATCCACCCCGGCGGCGCGCAGCTGCCGGTGAATCTGGTCAAGGCAGCTTTCCACCTCGGCGAAGCGCTTCTTCATCGGCAGCTTCAGATTAAAAATCATCTCGTCGCACCAGTCGCGCAGCAGCCATTGCACCATCAGCGCCGTAATCCGCTGGGGACTTTCCACCATGTCGCAGACCAGCAGCTGCACCTTGTTCGGCGGCGCGTATTTGAAGCCGTCGGCGGCGTGATGTTCCACCAGGCCGGTTTTGAGCAGGGCCGCGTCCAGGCGCCCATTGTCCACCGCCTGCACCGCCATGCCGCGCCGCACCAGCTGGTAGGTCCAGCCGCCGGGACTGGCGCCCAAATCCACCGCCTGCTGCCGGTCGTGGGGGCGGTCGGCCCAGTCGGGAATGAAGGTGAGCAGGGCCTCCTCCAGCTTCAGGGTCGAGCGGCTGGGCGCCGCTGGCGGCATTTTCAGCCGTCTGATGCCGAGATAGTTCGGCGAACTGTTGGCGGTCAGACTGTAGCCGAGCTGGCAGCTGTCGCCGCTGTGGAAGAAGACGTGCAGCCGCTTGTCTGTGGCCGTCGGCGTTAGCAGCCCCTCCCGTTTCAGCCGCGCCCGCAGCGGCACGGTGAACTTGCGGCAGAAGGGCAACAGCTCGCGGCCGGCGGCGCTGTCGGCACTCTCCACCCAGAGTTCGGCGGCCGGCGGCAGCCCCTGGGCCCGGGCGGCGGCCAGCAGTGGTTCGATGCGATTTTCCCGGGGCAGGTTATCCAGCCGGGCGCCGACCAGCAGCAGCTGGCGGGCGAAAATCAGCCGGGAAAATTTCAGTTTGGCCAGCAGGGCGGCGGCCTCGGGGCTGACAAAGCTCACCCAGCCCGCGCCGGTCCGACAGTAGCCGGCGACGCCGAGGGCGGCGGTGCGGGTCATCAGCTCGGCGGCCAGTTCCGGCTCGAATCCCGGGCGGCAGTAGCAAAGCAGTTCAGAATCGGACATCCATTTCTCCCATAAAAAAAGCCCCGCCGGGGGCGAGGCTGGAGGTGGGGTCGGCCCTTAGGCGGCGACGACGCTCACATATTTGCGATTTTTCGGGCCTTTGCGCGCGAAAACCACTTTGCCATCGATTTTGGCAAACAGGGTGTGGTCGCGGCCGACGCCGACGTTTTCACCGGCCAGGGTGGCGGTGCCGCGCTGGCGAATGATAATGGAACCGGCGCTCACCAGTTCACCGCCGAAGCGTTTTACGCCCAGGCGCTTGGATTGGGAATCGCGACCGTTGCGGCTGGAACCGCCTGCTTTCTTGTGTGCCATGTTTTACTCCTTAGCCTTTGATTTCGCTGATAAGCACTTCCGTGTAGTTCTGGCGGTGGCCCATGCGTTTCATGTGGTGCTTACGCCGACGGAATTTGATGATACGGATTTTGTCGTGGCGGCCGTGGCTTTGAACCTTGGCTTTTACCACGGCACCGCTGACATAGGGCGCACCGATTTTGACATCGTTTTCGCTGGCGGCCACCAGCAGCACTTTGTCAAAGCTGAAATCGGCGCCCTGGTCGGCGGCCAGCGTTTCCACTTTCAGCCGTTGGCCGGGTTTCACTTTGTATTGTTTTCCACCAGTTTCAATAACTGCAAACATAAATTTAACTCCAAAATTGCGGGGCAACGCCGCAATCGGCGCGCCGGAAAAGGGACGTATTCTAGGATTTAGCACTTAGAAAATCAAGCGTTTAGCCGCTAATACCAAGAAAATGTTGCATTTTTCCGCCGAATTTATAAAATGGCGCCACTTCTTTTTTCCAGTCGTGTAGCTCAGTTGGTTAGAGCACCACCTTGACATGGTGGGGGTCGTAGGTTCGAGTCCTATCACGACTACTTCGAATTCATAAATTTTTCCCAAAAATTATCTTCGCCCGGCCGGGCGATTTTTTTTGGCCAAAATTTCCTAAATCTCGCCACTTTCCAGCTGGAGCCAGCGTTCCAACAGCCCATCGAGCCGTTCCTGGGCCGCCTGCACCGCCGCAAAATTGCTGGCGCTGTAGGCCTCGCTCTGGGCCCGCTCGGCCAGGGTGGCCAGCTCGGCTTCGGCGGCGGCAATCTGGCCGGGCAGCGCCTCCAACTCCCGTTGATATTTATAGGACAGCTTGGTCTTGGCCGGGGCCGGGGCTTTGGGACTATTTTCCGCCGGCGTCGCCTTCACCTCGGCCGGGGCCGGGTCGAGCTGGTCGATGCTGCCCCTCTGGCGCAGCCAGTCGCTGAAGCCGCCCACCAGCGTTTCCAACTGGCCATCGCGTTGATTGAAGACATAGAGCCGCGTCGCCACGCCGTCGAGGAAGGCGCGGTCGTGGCTGACCAGCAGCACCGTGCCCGGATAGTCAATCAGCAGTTCCTCCAGCAGCTCCAGCGTTTCCACGTCCAAATCGTTGGTGGGCTCGTCCAGCACCAGCAGGTTCGCCGGCTGGGAGAAAAGCCAGGCCAGCAGCAGCCGGGCCCGTTCGCCGCCGGACAGGGCGCTGACCGGCGTATTCCAGCGCTCCGGCGGGAAGAGAAAATCCTGCAGATAGCTGGCCACATGTTTGCGCACGCCGCCAATTTCCACGCTCTCGGCGCCCTGGCTGATGCTCTGGCGCAGGGTTTCCTCCGGATTGAGCTGGGCGCGCAGCTGGTCGAAGTAGGCCACGCTGAGGTTGGTGCCCCGGCGAATGTGCCCGCTGTCCGGCTGGAGCTCGCCGAGCAGCAGTTTCAGCAGCGTGGTTTTGCCGACGCCGTTGGCACCGACCAGACCGATTTTCTCGCCCCGTTCGATGATGTCGCTGAAATTCCGAATCAGCGACGGCGTCTCCCCGTGCTGGAAGCTGACGTCCTCGGCCACCAGCACCAGCCGGCCGCTGCGTTCGCCGCTGTCCAGGCGCAGCTGGGCCTGGCCCTGCTGTTCCAGCCGCGCCGCCCGTTCCCGCCGCAGCTGCTGCAATGCCCGCACCCGGCCCTCGTTGCGCGTGCGCCGGGCCTTGATGCCCTGACGAATCCAAATTTCCTCCTCGGCCAGCTTTTTATCGAAGCGCTCCTGGGCCTGGGCCTCGGCGTGGAGCAGCTCCTCGCGGGTGCGGAGAAAACGCTCGTAGTTGCTGCGCACGTCGAGGAGCCGGCCCCGGTCGAGCTGCCAGATGCGATTGGCCACGTTCTGGAGAAAGGCGCGGTCGTGGGTAACGAAGACCACGGCGCCGGCGAAGCCGTTGAGCAGATTTTCCAGCCAGCGAATGGCGCCCATGTCCAGATGGTTGGTGGGCTCGTCCAGCAGCAGGATTTGCGGCTGGGCCACCAGCACCCGGGCCAGCCAGACCCGCCGCCGCCAGCCGCCGGAGAGGGCACTCATCGGCCGCTCGCCGTCCAGTTCAAAGCGCTGCAGAATTTTTTCGACGCGCTCGGCACAGTGCCAGCCATCGCGGGCGTGCAGCCGTTCTTCCAGGGCGTGCAGCCGTTCGCCGTCGGCGCCGGGATTCTGGCTCAGGGCCTCATAGTCGGCCAGGGTGGCGAAATCCTCGGCCAGGGCCGCCGCCACCACCTCGCGCACCGACCGTTCATCGGCGGCCGGCGGGTCCTGGGGCAGATAGGCGACGCTCACGCCGTTGGCCAGTTTCACTTCGCCGTCGTCGGCCTGCTGGGCCCCGCGCAGCACGTTGAGCAGGGTGGATTTACCCTCGCCGTTGCGGCCGAGCAGGGCGATGCGGTCGCCGCTGTCGATGCTGAAACTGACGTCGTCCAGCAGCGGCCGCCAGCCGAAGGCCAGGCTCAGATGTTGGGCGGAGAGGAGTAGACTCATGGCCGCCCTCCCGTCCAGATAGGATGCGTTATCATTTTCTCGACCTATTTCGTTAAAACGAGGATTTAACCATGAAAATTAGCCGTCGTGATTTATTGAAATTGTCCGCAGGCGCGGCTGCGCTAGCCGCTCTGCCGCTGCGGGCCGAGGAGACGCTCACCCTCTGGGGGCCGCCGGTAACGCCCACGGTGCTGCTGGCGGTGGCCGCCCAGCAGGGCGCGGCCCGGAAAATTCGGCCTTTCAAAGTCGAAGCCTGGAAAAGCCCCGACCAGCTGCGCGCCGGCCTCATCAATAAAACCATTGAAATCAGCATTGTGCCCAGCTACGTGGCCGCCAACCTGCGCGCCCAGGGCCAGAAAGTGGTGCTCTACAACATCATGACCACCGGCCTGCTGGTGCTGCTGGGTAAGGACAAGGCCATCGCCAGCATTAAAGAGTTGGACGGCCAAAAAATCGTCATGCCGTTTAAAAACGACATGCCGGATTTGGTGCTGCAGATTCTGGCGGCCAAGGCCAGCCTCGACCTGAAGGACAAGCTCACCTACACCGCCACGCCGCCCGAGGCGGTGATGCTCTTCCTGCAGAAGGATTTCCCCGTGGCCCAGCTGCCGGAACCGCTGGTCAGCGCCGCCCTGCTCCAGGGCAAGAAGCTGCAGGTGCCGGTGCAGCGCGGCCTGCGCCTGGATACGGCCTGGAACGAGGCCTTCGGCACGAAAAACGGCATGGCCCAGGCCGGTCTGATGGTCTCCGAGGCCTTCCTGAAGGAACAGGGCGAATTCCTCACCGCCCTGCAGCAGGATTTGCAGGACGCCGTCGCCTGGGTGGCGGCCCACCCGGCCGAGGCGGCCCAGCTGGCCAGTGCCTACATGCCGGCGCCGCTGCCGGCCCTGGAACAGTCCTTCCCCCATTCCGGCCTCTGTGCCCTGCGCGCCTCGGACATCGGCGAAGAAATCCTGCTCTTCCTCAAGGAGCTGCACCGGTTGAATCCGAAGGTGGTGGGCGGCACCCTGCCCGATGCCAGCCTGTTCGGCTAACCCCGGCCCCCGTTTGGGGGCTTTTTTATGGGGGGGGGGAAGCGCTTCGACTAGAGCCCCCAGTTGGAAATTAATCTGCCCCGCTTGAAGCGCTTCCCCCGGGCCGGGGGCCGGAAATCTTTCCTTCGAACGAAGCGCTTCCCCCTTTTGGTTTTAAAAACCCTTGGTCGAAGCGCTTCGGTTTCTGCGGCCCCTCAGAGTAAAGCGCTTCCTTTTTGGCTAGAACGAAGCGCTTCGACCAGAGCCCGAGTCCCCAACTAAAAATTATCTGCCCCGCTCGAAGCGCTTCCCTCGGGCCGGGGCTAAACGAGCCATTCCCTCCAAACGAAGCGCTTCCCCGAAACGAAGCGCTTCAGTCTGAAAACGAAGAAAGCACGTCGTCAGCAATCCGGCTTCTGGGTGGGAAGTGCTTCCCCCTTTGGGCTTTAAAAAACCCCCAAGCCGAAGCGCTTCGGTTTTTATCGTTAGGAATAGCGAAGCGCTTCGCCAAATCTCCCCGGCCCGAAGCGCTCCCCTTTTTGGCTAGAACGAAGCGCTTCAATCTGGCAACAGGAAAGCGCGCCGTCAGCAATCCGACTTCCGGGGGGAAGCGCTTCGGTTGGTGAGTTGGAACGAAGCCCCGCCCGAAGCGCTTCGGTTTTTGCGGCTCCTCAGGGTGAAGCGCTTCGTTGGAAAGCAGATTTTCCCGCTCGAAGCGCTCCCCCTTTGGGCAGGGCTAAACGAGCCATTCCCTCCGAACGAAGCGCTTCCCTTCTTAGTTAGTCTTCCCCAGCCGAAGCGCTTCGGTCTTTGGAGCTGAATTTTCAGGAGGCTGGAATAAGGGAAGCGCTTTCCTCTAGCCTTTGATTTAAGAAAACCCCCGAGCCGAAGCGCTTCCCTTTATTTACCCAGCCCGAAGCGCTTCGTTCCGGCTCCGCCGCCAATCCCGCCCACAAAAAACCCCGCTCACGGGCGGGGTTGGGGAATGGGGCGGGCTCACCCCGGCACGGTCGTTGCGGAAATGGGGCCCGCCCCGGCGGGGCGGCAGAACGCCATTGTGGCAGCGGTGCCAGTCCCGGCGCAGCGCGGGCGCGGGTCGGGCCTAGACGTTGAAGCGGAAGTGAATCACATCGCCCTCCTGGACGCGGTAATCCTTGCCCTCCAGCCGCCATTTGCCGGCCTCCTTGGCGCCGGCCTCGCCCTGGTAACGAATGAAATCCTCGTAGGTGATGACCTCGGCGCGGATAAAGCCCTTCTCAAAGTCGCTGTGGATAACGCCGGCGGCCTGGGGGGCGGTGGCGTTGGCCGGCATCGTCCAGGCGCGCACCTCCTTGACCCCGGCGGTGAAATAGGTACCGAGGCCGAGCAGCTCGTAGCCGGCCCGAATCACCCGGTTCAGACCGGCCTCCCGTAGGCCATATTCGCCGAGCAGCTCCGCCCGCTCCGCGTCCTCCAGCTGGGCCAGCTCGGCCTCGATGGCAGCACAGACCGTAACCACCACCGCCCCGCTGGCCGCCGCCCGCTCGCGTACCCGGCGCACGTGCTCGTTATCCTGGCCAATGTGGGCCTCATCGACGTTGGCGATGTACATCATCGGCTTCAGGGTCAGCAGGAAAAATTCCCGGGCCGCCTTGCGCTCCTCGGCGCTCAGCGCCAGCGTCCGCGCCAGCTCGCCGCTCTCCAGATGGGGGGTAAGTTTGGCGATGATGGCCAGTTTCAGCTGGGCCTCCTTGTCGCCGCCCTTGGCACTGCGGGCCAGGCGCTGCTGGGCCTTCTCCAGGCTGAGCAGGTCGGCCAGAATCAGTTCGTTTTCAATGACCTGAATGTCGGCCAGCGGGTCGATTTTGCCGCTGACGTGCACCACGTCGTCGTTATCGAAGCAGCGCACCACCTGGGCGATGGCGTCGGTTTCGCGGATATTGGCGAGAAACTGGTTGCCGAGGCCCTCGCCCTGGGAGGCGCCGGCGACCAGGCCGGCAATGTCCACGAATTCCATCGTCGTCGGAATGACCCGCTCCGGCCGGACAATCTCGGCCAGCGCGTCCAGGCGCGGGTCGGGCATATAGACAATGCCGGTGTTCGGTTCGATGGTGCAGAACGGGTAGTTCTGGGCCTCAATGTTGGCCTTGGTCAGTGCGTTAAACAGGGTCGATTTGCCCACATTGGGCAGGCCGACGATGCCACAGTTAAATCCCATAAATCGTCCTCAAAAAAGGGCCTATTGTAGCGGCCGCGCCCCGGGAACGAAGTTCGCCAGCGGGAAGCGCTCCGCCCCGAGGGCCGCCAGGTTGCTCTGGTGGGAAATAAAAAGCAGGGCCGCAGCGGGCAGTTCCCGGCGCAGCAGGGTCATCAGTTCGAGGGCGGCTTCTTCGTCCAGCTGGTTAGTCGCCTCGTCGAGAATCAGCAGCGCCGGCCGCTGCAGCAGGGCCCGGGCCAGGCTCAGCCGCTGCTGTTCGCCGCCGGACAGCAGCTGCTGCCAGGTGCAGTTTCTGTCCAGCTCCGGGGCCAGCCGGCCCAGCCCCACTAGATGCAGCACCCGGCACAGTTCCCCGTCGTCCCAGCGGCCCGGCGCCGACGGGTAGTGCAGGCTGGCGCGCAGGCTGTCCTGGGGCAAATAGGGCTGCTGCGGCAGAAAGAGCACCGGCCCGGCCGGGTGGCCGATGGTGCCGCGATAGTAGGGCCAGAGGCCGGCGATGGCGCGCAGCAGGGTGGATTTGCCAATGCCGCTGGGCCCGGCCAGCTGGAGCCATTGGCCGGCGTGCAGCTGAAAGGACAGCCGTTCCAGCAGCGGCTGGCCGTCGGCCCGGTGCAGCTGCACATCGTCAAGGCTCAGCACCTCCGCCGGCCGACGTTCCGGCACCGGCGGCACCTGGGCCAGCGCCGCCCGGAAGCCGTGCAGCCGGCTGATGACCGCCGACCATTCAATCAAATTGCGGTAGCTGTCGAGGAACCAGCCGAAGCCGTCCTGCACCCGGGCGAAGGCGGAACGGGTCTGCATCATGTCGCCGAAGGTGAGGCGGCCGGCCAGGTACATGGGCAAGGTGGCAAAGATGGGAATCAGAATGCTGACCCGCACGTAGACGGCCCAGAAGGCCTCCTGCTTGAATTCCCGTTCCAGCAGGGCCTGCCAGTTGCGGCGAATCTCGGCGAAGCGCTCGCCCAGCCGGCGCCGCTCCTGCTGTTCCCCGCCGTAGAAGGCGATTTGCTCGCCGTGGTCGCGGACCCGCAGCAGGGTGGCCCGGTAGTCCGCCTCCCGGTGCTGCCGTTCGATGTTCAGACCGTGCAGCGGGTGGCCAACCCAGTGGCCGAGTAGGGTGGTGATGAGGGAATAGAGCAGCGCCACCCAGACCAGATAGTGGTGAATTTCGTAGCCCCAGAGGTGAATGACCCCGGAAAGGCCGGAAAGTATGGCGATGTAGGCCACCAGCTTGTAGATGTTGGACAGGAAGGAGCGCAGCAGCTGCAGGCTCTTTTGCACCAGCAGATAAACGTCCTCGGCGATGCGCTGGTCCGGGTTGTCCGGCTCGTGGCTGACCTGCAACAGATAGTGGCGGTGCCGGTGCAGCCATTCCTCCTCAATCTGGCGGGTGAGATGTTCGCGCCAGTTGATGATGAGCACCTTGTTAAACCAGTTCACGCAGGACATGTAGAGCACCATCAGCCCCAGATAGAGCACGTATTCCGCCGCCAGCGCCGGCATGAGCTGGCCCTGCAGGGCGGCCAGGGCGTCGTAGAAGCGCTTATCCCAGTCCACAATCCACAGGCCCACCTTGATTTGCATCAGCGTGCAGGCCAGCACGAACAGCAGCATGACGTGGTTGCGCCACTGGCGCCGGTCGCCCCAGAAGGGCGCCATGAGCCGGTAGAAATTGCGCAGGGTTTCCATTATTCCAGGTCGTAGCGCAGCTGTAGCTGCACATTGCGTGGCTCACCGTAGAAATTACCCCAGTGGGCGCTGCCGCTCTTGCGGGTGAAATAGCGCTTGTCGCCGAGGTTGGAACCAATCAGGCTGACCTGGAAGCGTTTCGTCGGCTGGTAGGCCAGGCTCGCCGACCAGAGCGCATAGCCGCCCTGGGCACTGGCCGTGTTGCGGTTGGTACCGCTCTGGGCGTTGAGGCCCAGGCCCAGGGTCCACTCGGGCGCGAAGCGGTAGCTGCCGTAGGCGCGGAACAGGTGGCGCGGCGTGTCGCTGCTGAAGACCTGACCCTCGGTGTTGAAGGTGTTGGCGGTCTTGCGGTAGCGGTTGCGGTTCCAGCCGTAGCCGGCGCCCACCTTGGTTTTTTCGTCAATGTCGCCGCTGATTTCCAAATCGATGCCCTCGCTGCGCACCTCATTGACGGTGCGGGCCCAGCGCACGCCATTCTTGGTCTGCACCATCTTGCCGTCGGCGCCCTTGATGTTGGCCATCAGGTCGCGCTGGTCGGTGCGGTAGAGGGCGGCGCTGGCGTTCAGCCGCTCGTCGTTAAAGCTGCCCTTCCAGCCCACTTCGTAGTTGCTGCCGATGGCCGGCGGCAGCGGCCGGTCGTTGATGTCCAGATAGCCCTTCTGCGGCTTGAAGATGCTGGCGTAGCTGGCGTAAAGGCTCTGCTGGTCGTTCAGGTCGTAGCTGACGGCGGCATAGGGCATGAAGCGCTTCTCGCTGTGGACGCGGCGGCCGGCAATGGCCGGGGCGTAGATGAAGGCATTCTTCTTATAATCCCAGCCGCCGCTGCCCTGCTGCCAGTGGCTGAAGCGGCCGCCGACGATGAAATGCAGGTCGTCGCGGGCGTTAAAGCGGCTGCCGAGCACTAGAGCGTGGGTTTTGTAGTCGCCCTCGTAGAATTCGTTGCGCGCCAGGCGGCCGGAACGAAGCGCTTCCGACCAGTCGGGCCGGGGGATTTGGTAGCTGAGGGCGTTGTAGCTGTTGGCGTCGCTCAGGCTTTTATAGAAATTGCGGTTGCGCTCGCGGCTATAGCTGTAGCTGCCGTAGAAATCGTGGTCGCGGCCGAGCAGTTCATAGCTGCCGTTCAGGTCGAGGCCGAGGCTGAGCTGGTCGCTGTGGCGGTCGTTTTTATAGGGCCCTTCGGCGTTCATCTGCGGGAAGGTCAGCTTATCGCTGCCGTCCAGATGGCTGTAGCTGTCGTGGGAATTCTCCCGGCGGTATTCGGCCTTAGTATTAATACGCCAGCGGTCGTTGAGCGGCTGCTCATACTCGGCGAAAACCACCCCCTTATCGCTTTTAATCCGGCTCCAGTCGGCGCCCAGATATTCCCGCCGCGACCAGCGGTGATTGGCCGGCAGCGGCAGACCGTTTAAATCCGGCTGGCTGCGCTGGCGCAGGTAGTAGCTGCCGAGGGTAATTAGTCCGTCGTCGCCGATGCCGTGGTCGATGACGCCGTAGAGGCTGAAGTCCGCGCCGGTTTTCCGTTTTTGAAAGGTTTTACCGTTGTCCAGCGCCAGCACCGAGCGGCCCCGCCAGCCCTGCCAGTGGCCGTTGCCGTCGAAGACCGCCCGGGCGCGGCCGAAGCGGTCCAGCAGCAGTTCCGTTTGCAGGCCGGGGGTGTTCTTCGGTTTCTTCCGCACCAGATTAACCATGCCGCCGGGGGCGCTGTTGCCCTGGAGCAGGCCGGCGGCGCCGCGCACCACT
Organism: uncultured Cardiobacteriaceae bacterium; assembly: GCA_963532425.1. Classification (GTDB taxonomy): domain Bacteria; phylum Pseudomonadota; class Gammaproteobacteria; order Cardiobacteriales; family Cardiobacteriaceae; genus CAUSKK01. The sequence goes on along the minus strand of CAUSKK010000002.1, from coordinate 193,812 downwards.
TCGATTTTGTCGTAAAGGCTGAGGTCGTAGCTGCGCCGCGGATTGTTAGTGGGCATGCCGCCGACCACATCGCCACCGGTGCCGGTGCCAACGGTGGTGCTAACCCCGTCTTCGGCAATCTGTTCCATGGCATAGCCGCGGGAGCGCAGGCGCATGGTACCGTTGCGGTTTTCCACCTGCACGCCGGGCATCTGTTTCATGGCATCTTCCACGGTGCTCAGGCCCTGGTCGCGCCAGCGGGCCGCGGTAAGGGTGCTCAGGGATTGGGGCGTGTCCTTGGCCTTGAGGTTCAGGCCGGTGGCGCTGCTACTGCTGGGGCTGGTGTAGCTGTTGCTGGGCACAACAATTTCCTCCAGCCGCACCTCTTCGGCGCGGGCGGCCAGGGTGATGAACAGCGGCAGCAGGGCCGGTTTAAGTTTGATGGTCATGGTGTTATTCCCTAGTCAAAAAATCGCCATAGGGTAACAAAAATAACGGCGACGGCGTGGGGAAAAATCCGGATAAAAAAATTTATAAAACAGAGGGTTAGAAAAATTGGCCGTTTGGCTAACAGCGGGAATAAAAGAAACGCCTCCCGGGGGAAGCGGTTGCTGCGCCGGCGGCTTGCTGCGCTTCCGGGGGAAGCGGTTGCTGCGCCTGTGGCTTGCTGCGCTTCCGGGGGAAGCGGTTGCTGCGCCGGTGGCTTGCTGCGCTTCCGGGGGAAGCGCTTCGGGGGGTTAGAGGCCGAAGAATTTCAACCGTTCGTTCAGCGGCTTGAATTCCTTCTCGCCGGCCGGGGCCTTGATGCCGCCGAAAACCAGCTGGGCCTTCAGCGTCCAGGTGCTGGGCAGCTGCCACAGTTTCTGCACCTCGGCGTCCACCAGCGGGTTGTAGTGCTGCAGGTTGGCGCCGATGTCGTTGTCGGCCAGGGCCGTCCAGAGGGCGTACTGGTGCATGGCGTTGGTCTGCTCGGCGTAGAGCGGGAAGCTGGCGGCGTAGAGCGGGAAGCGCTCCTGCAGTTCGCGAATGACGAGCTCGTCCTCAAAGAACAGCACCGTGCCGGCCCCGGCCCGGAAGCCGTCCAATTTGACGGCGGTGGCATCGAAGTTTTCCGGCGGCACCACCTTGCGCAGGGCGTTTTCCACCAGGGCCCAGAATTTTTGGTGTTCGGGGCCGAGCAGCACCACCAGCCGGCTGGACTGGGAGTTGAAGGCCGAGGGTGTGTTGAGCACCACCTCCTCGATGACCTCGGACAGGGCCAGCGGCGACAGGGGCAGCTGGTCATTGAGGGCGTAGATACTGCGACGGGTTGTGGTCATGGTTTTATCCTCGTGGTTAAGAAAGGTGTCGGCCGGGCCGGGCCACCTATCATAGGAGAATTTAACGGGAGCAGCGCCATGAAAAGAACAGCGGTTTATATCCACGGCCTCGGCGGTACGGCGGCCGAGGGGGAGTCTTACCGAAAATTTTTCTCCGCCGACGAGGAGCTTATCGGCTTCGACTACCGGGCCCGGTCGCCCGAGGCGGCGGTCGAAGAGTTTCCGCGCTTTTTCCAAACGCTGGGCCGGCGGGAACTGGTGCTCATCGCCAACAGTATCGGCGCCTACTATGCCCTCCTCAGCCTGGCGGCGGTGCCGTTACGAAAGGCATTGCTGATTGCTCCCATCGTGGACATGGAGGGGCTGATTCGGCGTCGCTTGGCCGCCGGCGGCTGGGACGAGGAAGCGCTTCGTCGGGCCGGACGCATTGAGGTGGCCGACGGCGAAGCGCTCTCCTGGGATTACCTCTGCTGGGTCCGCCGGCATCCCATCCGCTGGCGCCAGCCCACCGCCATTCTCGCCGGCGACCGGGACGAGCTGAGTCCACCGGCCACGCTAGGGGCCTTTGCCGCAGCCACCGGTGCCCGCCTGACCCTCATGCCGGCCGGGGAACACTGGTTTCACACGGCCGCCCAGCGGCGTTTCCGCGATGACTGGCTACGCCGCGAGCTCTAGAAGGGGCTGGCGTCGCCGCCCAGCGCCTGGGGCCGGGGCAGCTGTGGTTCCAGCTGGACGGGCCGGGGGCTGGGACTGGGGCTCGGGTGGGGCTGGAGGTCAGCGCTGAGAACATAGCGGGCGTTGGGATAGTAGCGCACCGTCAGCAGGCCGGGCCGGCCGTGGAGATACTGTTCCTGTAGCCGTAGCCGGCGCAGCTGGCTGTCGGAGAGGTAGTAGCTGAGATAGTTAAAGCGAATGAAGGGGGCGGTGGTGAAGGTCAGGGGCGCCGTCTGGAGCTGATAGTTGGCGGTGCTGACGGTGCGCACATTGACCAGGTCATCCAGCACCGGCAGAAAGAGGGCCAGCCAGGCGAACAGGGCCACCAGTTGGTTGCTGAGATTGAAGCGCTGCCGGGGCAGCTTCCAGACCAGCAGGGTGAACAGCGGCGCCGCCAGGGCCTTGAGCAGCAGATTGGTCATGCCGCCGAGCCAGCGGAAAAAGTTAAACCACAGCGGCAGCAGAATGAGCAGGGCCAGCAGGCCGAAATGCTCGCCCAGGGACTGGGCCGCCGGCGGCCGGCCGGGCGCCGGGCCGGAGGGAGGCGGTGCATCTCGGCCCGCGCCGGCGCTGAGCGCTTCTTTACGAAGTGGTTCGGTTGGGGCTTGGCCCTCGGAATTCAGCGGGCCGGGGCCGTCATTCCGTTCATTCATTTTGCAGGGCCAGCAGGGCGGCGGTTTCCTGTTCCTGCTGCAGCGGCACGATGAGCAAATCCAGAGCGCCGGTCAGAATCTCATCGAGGCGGTAGAGGGTCAGGTTGATGCGGTGGTCCGTAACCCGGCTCTGGGGATAGTTATAGGTGCGAATGCGCTCGCTGCGGTCGCCGCTGCCGACCAGACTTTTACGTTCGGCGGCCTGTTCGGCGTTCTGCTTCTGCCGTTCGGCGTCCAGCAGCCGGGTGGCGAGCAGGTTCATGGCCTTGGCCCGGTTTTTATGCTGGGAGCGCTCCTCCTGGCATTCCACCACCAGGCCGGTGGGCAGGTGGGTGATGCGAATGGCACTTTCGGTTTTATTGACGTGCTGGCCGCCGGCCCCGGAGGCCCGGTAGGTGTCGATTTTTAAATCGGCCGGGTTAATGTCCACCGCTTCCACCGCTTCCACCACCGGCAGCACCGCCACCGTGGCCGCGCTGGTGTGGATGCGGCCGCTGGCCTCCGTGTCCGGCACCCGCTGCACCCGGTGGGCGCCGCTCTCAAATTTAAGGCTGGAATAGACGTTGTTGCCGCTGATTTGGGCAATGATTTCCTTGTAGCCGCCGTGCTCGCCGGGGTTTTCCGAGAGGATGGCCAGCTGCCAGCGCCGCAGTTCGGCATAGCGGCTGTACATGCGGAACAGGTCGCCGGCGAAGAGGGCCGCCTCGTCGCCGCCGGTGCCGGCGCGGATTTCCAGATAGACATCGGCCTCGTCCAGCGGGTCTTTCGGCAGCATCAGCCGGGCCAGGGCGTCATCGGCGACGCGGATTTTCTCGGCGAGCTCGTCGCGTTCGCTGGCAATCAGTTCGGCCATTTCCGGGTCATCGGCCATATCGGCCAGGGCCGCCTGCTCCCGTTGCAGCCGCTCGAGCTCGTCCAGGGCGGCGACGATGGGGCTAATCTGGCCGTGTTCCTGGGCGTATTTCTGCAGCAGGCTGGGATTTTCGGCCGTCTCCGGCAGGGCCAATAGGCCGTTCAGTTCTTCCTGACGCTCGCGCACGCTGGCGAGCCGGGCTAAAAGATTGGGATGCATAGGTTCTCCGGGAACGGGGGAAGCGGTTCGACTCGGCCGTTGGCCTCACTGAGCGCTTCCTTTGGAAGCGGTTCGACTCGGGTTTGACCCTCGCTGAGCGCTTCTAGCGAAGCGGTGCTCTCGGCCGAAGCGCTTCGGTTTATTTAGGATTGAAAGGTATCGGCCACGATGGCCAGCCAGTCCTTGTGGTCGGGGGGAATGGCGTGAATCAGCTCGCTGGGATTGTGCAGCAGCTTATTCATCAGTTTTAGGCTCAGCTGCTCCATGACCTTGCTCGCCTCCTCGCCCAGGGCCAGCCGGCGGTAGGCCTCGTTCAGCAGCTGGAGGCGCAGCTCGTTGGCGTGTTCGCGCATGTGGCGGACAATCTGCTGCTGGGGCTTGGACAGGAACCAGCCGAGGAAGTCATCGCTGTGCAGATTCACCATGATTTCCGCCTGGCTGGAGGCCTGTTTGCGCGCCTGGCGGTTGCCTTCGATGATTTGTTCCAAATCGTCGATGGTGAAGCTGAAGGCCTCCTCCAGCCCCTCGATGCCGGCGGCGAAATTGCGCGGAATGGCCAAATCCACGTAGATTTGCAGCTGGCGCCGCGCCCGCAGGGCCCGTTCCACCTGCTCGGTGCCGATGAGTTCGCGCTCAACCCGGGCGGTGCCGAAGACCATGTCGGCCTCGTGCAGATGGGCGTCGATTTGCTCCAGCGACAGGGCGAAGCCGTGGTTTTCCTCGGCCAGGCTCTGGGCGTGGGCCAGGGTGCGATTGGCAATCAGCAGCCGGCCAATCTGCAGGTCGCGCAGGTAGCGGGCCGTTAGTTTGGCCGTCTCACCGGCGCCGACGATGAGGGCCGTCCGCTTCGGATGGTCGTCAAAGAATTGGCGGGTCAGCTTGACGCCGGCATAGGCCACCGAAACCGGATTCTGGCCGATGGCAGTGTTGTGGCGCACCTGCTTGGCAATGGCGAAGGCCTGCTGGAAGAGGCGGTCCAGCACCGAATGGAGGGTGCCGGCGGCCTTGGCCAGGCGGTAGGCCTGTTTCATCTGGCCGAGAATCTGCGGCTCGCCCAGCACCAGCGAGTCCAGGCCGCAGGCGACGCGGAAAATGTGGCGAATGGCCGGCCGGTTGTGGTGCTCGAAGCAGTAGGCGCTGAGCTCGGTCGGGTCCAGTTTCTTTTCCCGGGCCAGCCAGCTGAGCCAGTCCGGTTCAGCCTCGGCGATGGCGTAGAATTCGGTGCGGTTGCAGGTGGAAAGTAGCGCCACTTCGGACACCCCCAGCGCCTCCACACAGCGCGGCAGCAGGGCCTGCAATTCCTCCGGTCGGAAGGCGATTTTTTCGCGGGTGGCCACGTTGGCGGTCTGGTGGTTGACGCCGAAGGCAGAGATGAATTTGTTTTGGGCCTCGTGTATATTCAACATATTATTTTTTTGCAAAAAATTCCCCTAATTTTAAATTATTTCAATGAAGTTTCCCGTAATTTTCCTCTGGGCCAGCCTTGCCAGCTGTTCTTCCCAGGCCCAGGAATGGTCTGATTCGTCGCGCTGGCTTTTTGAAACCCTCAATGCCCGTTTTGCCGACCAGGCCGGCGATTATCAGGGAGCCTCCCAGAAGGTCAATCGCATTGCCAGCGAATCGAAACAGTACGACGTCTACAGCTATGCCTTTGAACTTTCAATGAATAATTCCAACTTTGCCGAGGCCGAGAGCATCGCCAGCCAGTGGTTGGAGCATTTCCCCAACGATGACGATGCCGAACTGGCCCTGCTGCGGGTGCTGTTCCAGCTGCATAAATCCAAGGAAATCGCCACCCACGCCGAAGCGCTGCTGCGGCGCTCGCCGGAGCCGCAGATTATCGCCCAGATTAGCCGCATGGCCGGCGATTATCCCGAACGCATCGAACTGTTTCAGGATTTGGCGAAGCGCTTCCCGAAAAATCCCTATCTTTTCTACTATCTCGGCCTCATCGCCAAGGAGCAGGGGCAGGTTACGGTGGCGCTGGACGCCTTCGACCGGGCCCTGGCCCTGGACGGCAACTGGCGTAAGCTCGAACTGATGCGGGTGGAGGTGCTGTCGGAAATCGGCGAACTGAAAAAGGCCCTGGCCATCATCGATAGGCTGCGCCAGCGCGCCCCCAACGACCCGGAATTGCTGTCCCTCAACATCGACATTCTCGCCGACCACTACCAGTGGGAAAAGGCCCTGCCGCTGGCGGAGAAGTGGCTGCAGCTGCAGCCGAAGGAGCCGCGCATCATGCAGCTGCTGGCCTGGCTCTACAGCCAGAGCGGCCAGAGCGACAAGGCCCGCCATTACTACGACCAGCTGCTGCAGAACCAGCAGATTGAGGAGGAAAGCTATAACTTTCATATGGCCCAGCTCCTTGAACGGGACGGCAAGGAGGAGGAGGCGAAGCGCTTCCTGGAAAAAATCAATCCCAAGTCCCAGCTGCTGATGCTGGGCCAGCAGGAAAGCGCGCTGCAGGCCCTGCGCCGGGGTCAGCTTCAGCAGGGGCGGGAGAAATTCGCCCGGCTGCGCGAGCAGTTTCCCGATTACGCCCTGGAATTCTATCTGCTCGAAATCCAGCAGCTGTTGCAGCAGGAGCAGGACGTGGGCGAGCTGGTGGCCGAGGCCGAGAAGCGCTTCCCCCGGCAGAGCTCCTTGCAGCTGCTGCTGGCGGAGAACGCGGCCCGGCAGAAGGATTTTGCCAAGGCCGAAGCGCTCTACCTGCAGATTCTCGAACAGGACGCCAATAACATCGACGCCCTCAACGGCTACGGCTATCTGCTGCTGCGCCAGAAGGAGCGGCAGCAGGACGGTGCCGAGCTTATCCGGGCCGCCATCGACGCCTATCCCTCGGCCCCGGCCATTCAGGACAGCTACGCCCAGCTGCTCGCCCAGGAGGGCAAGCTCAAGGAAGCGCTTCAGTGGCAACGGCGGGCCTATGCCGGCTTTCGCGATGGGGAAATCGTCGCCCATTACATTGATTTATTGATGCGCAACCAGCAGAGCGATTTGGCCAGGGAAATCTACAGCTATGAAATTAAAGGCCAGCCCAAGCACCATGATTTGTTGCAGATGGGCGAGAAATACAAACTAACTCCCTAAGGCTTCCCCATGAACGACAGCTATCTTTTCCCCGAACCCCTGCGCGAGGCCCGGCTGCGGCGCCGGAAAAATCGTTTCATCATGACCGTGGAGCTGGACGGCCAGGAGCAGGAAGTTCACTGCCCCAGCACCGGCCGCATTGGCAATCTGGCCCTGGAGGATTTGCCCTGTCTGCTCTCCAGCAGCCACAATCCCCAACGTAAAACGGCCCATACCGTCGAAGCGCTTAGCCTGGATGGCTTTGACGTGGCCGAAAAGCGGTGGTTCGGCATCAACCAAACGGCCGTCAATCGCTATATGGAATACTTTCTGCAACGGCAGGCTTTGCCCCGCATGCTGCCCGCCGGCGGGCCGGTGGCCCGGGAGGTCAGGCTGGGCGCGTCGCGGCTGGATTTTCTCGTCGGCGACAGCTATGTCGAGGTAAAAATGCCGCTGCAACAGCTCAATTTGCCGATTCCGGCCGCGGTGAAAACCCGTCCGACCGCCAGCCTAGGTCTCACCGACCGGCTCACCAAGCATATGGATGAGCTCGGCGCCTCGCTGGCGGCCCATGAACGGGCGCTGATGGTGCTGTGTTTTCTCTACGATTGTCCGCGTTTTTCGCCGCCGGCGGCCACGGAAAATGCGGCGGTGGCCCGGGTGATGGACACGGTGGCGCGCAATCGCGGCCTGGGCCTGGAATTCTGGCAGGTCAATTGCAAGATTGACCGGCTGGGTGTTTATCTACTGGACTATTTCAAGTTGGAACTATGAAAAAAATATTCGCTTTAACTCTGCTGACGCTGGTCCTGGGCGCCTGCGCCCCGAAAACCAATACCCTGTCGCCGGTGGGCGTGGCGGCCTCGGCCTTTGATAAAAATAACTGGGTGGCCCAGGGCAAAATTGGCATGGCCTATCCCAGCTGTAACAACGCCGTGGGCGAATGCAGCCGCAAGAGCATGAATGGGAACCTGCGCTGGGAACACCGGCCGGACCACGATTTGATTCAGGTGTTTGACCCGCTGGGCAAGGAACATCTCGGCATGACCTACCAAACCAACGGCATGGTGGAAATTCGTGAGCCCAACAAGGCACCGCAAACCATGACGCTGCAGCAGCTGAGTGCCTATCTCACCATTCCCCTGCCGTTGGATAAACTGCCGCAGCTGCTGGTGGACCAGCGCAACGAGGAGAAGTTTGAGTTCAACGGCTGGAAGGTGGAAAACACCGATTGGCAGGGCCATTACTATCGCGCCGTGCGTCTGCGTCAGAACGACTATTTCATCAAAATTGTTGTGAATGAAATGGGCGGCTAAAAAAACTTGCATTCCATTTTTTTCTCCGTATAATGGGCGACTTCTCGGTTAGAGAAGTCAAGTTTTCAATCCTTTGTTTGGGGTATAGCCAAGCGGTAAGGCAGCGGGTTTTGATCCCGCCATGCGTTGGTTCGAATCCAGCTACCCCAGCCATTTTCCTAAGTTCAAAATTATGGTGAATAACGTCCCCCGAGGCAGCATGGTCGTTTTTACGGGCAATGCTAATCCTAAATTGGCTCGCCAGGCTGTTCAAGCGTTAGGCCTTCCCCTTGGTAATGCCACTGTCGATAGATTTTCCGATGGCGAAGTTCAGGTTGAAATTCGCGATAATGTTCGCGGTAAAGATGTCTTCATCATCCAACCCACCTGCTACCCCACCAACGACAGCATTATGGAACTGCTCATTATGAGCGATGCACTGCGCCGGGCCTCGGCCAATCGGATTACTGCCGTTATTCCCTATTTTGGCTATTCACGCCAGGACCGCCGGCCCCGCTCGGCCCGGGTCCCCATCTCCGCCAAAGTGGTGGCCAATATGATTGCCAGCGTGGGCATTGACCGTGTTCTGACCTTGGATTTACATGCTGACCAAATCCAGGGCTTTTTTGATTTTCCGGTGGACAATATTTATTCCACGCCGATTATTTCCAATGACCTGAAGGCCCAGTCCTTCGTTAATCCGGTGGTGGTATCGCCGGACATCGGCGGTGTGCTGCGGGCCCGGGCCACCGCTAAACTTATCAACGCCAAACTGGCCATCATCGACAAACGGCGGCCCCGACCCAATGAATCCGAGGTGATGAACATCATCGGCGACAGCATCGAGGGTTGCGATTGCATTCTGGTGGACGATATGGTTGATACCGCCGGCACGCTCTGCAACGCCGCCACGGCGCTGAAAGAACGCGGTGCCAACCGGGTGCTGGCCTATATCACCCACCCCATTCTTTCCGGCAAGGCGGTGGAGAACATCAACAATTCCGGCCTGGATGAGCTGGTGGTTACCGATTCCATTCCGCTCCGTGAAAATGCGGAACAGTGCAGTAAAATTCGGGTGCTGCCCATTGCCGGCCTCATCGCCGAATCCATCCGTCGTATCCACGTCGAAGAGTCCATTTCTGCCCTGTTCCTCTAAACGGAAACGGGTTTCTAACCAAGAGCGCTGGTCGCAAGCGCTCTTTTTTTTTTGGAGTACAACTATGAGCAACTATGCTTACACACTGAATGCGGTCGTCCGCCATGACAACGGGAAAGGTGCGAGCCGCCGCCTGCGTCATCAGGGTCTGGTTCCGGCCATTGTCTACGGTGGCGAAGGCCAGCCCCTGTCCATCGCCCTGAGCCAGAACGACCTGGTTAAACTGGGCCGTTTCGATAGCTTCTATTCCCAGGTCATTAACCTGAAGGTGGAAGGCCAGGCCGACCAGGAAGTTATCGTTCGTGCCGTGCAACGCCACCTGTACAAACCCCTCTACCAGCATATCGACCTGCAACGGGTGGTTAAAGGTCAGGAACTGCACACCACGGTTAGCCTGCACTTTATCAATGAAGACATCTGCGCCGGCGTGAAAAACAACGGTGGTATTGTTGAGCACCTGTTGAACAACGTGGAAATTATCGCCGAGCCGCGCAACCTGCCCTCTCATATTGAGGTGGATATGACCGCCATTGCAATCGGTGAGGCTGTCCGCCTGCGCGATTTGAAACTGCCCAAAGGGGTTCGTCTGGCCCACAATGACGAGCGGGCCGACGGGGTGGTGGCTCAGGTTATTTACCCACAAAGTGGCGGTGAGGAAGAAGCTGCCCCGGCCGAGGGTGAATGATTAAACTGATTGCCGGCCTCGGAAACCCCGGCGACCGCTATGCCAAAACCCGCCATAACGCGGGTTTTTGGTTATTGGAACAACTGGGGGAGCGCTTCGTTGAGGAACGTAAATTCTTCGGCCTCTATGAAAAGGTGCTGCTCGGCGGTGCGCCGGTACATCTGCTCAAACCGCTGACCTTTATGAACGCCAGCGGCAAGTCCCTGCGCGCTCTGGCTCAGTTCTACCAGCTGGCCCCGGAGGAAATTCTGGTGGTACATGATGAGCTCGATTTACCCGAGGGCGAGGTGCGTCTGAAATTCGGCGGCGGCCACGGTGGCCACAATGGTCTGCGCGATATCATCGCCCAGCTCGGCAGCAAGGATTTCTACCGGCTGCGCCTGGGCATCGACCGTCCCCGGGATAGTAGCCAGGTGGTGGGCTATGTGCTGGACGCTCCCAACCGGGCCGGCCAGGACAAAATCGACGAAGCGCTGCGGCGGGGTGTCCAGATTCTGCCGGTGCTGCTGCGCGACGGTGCCGAAAAGGCCATGCATCAGCTGCACAGCAAACCCTAAGGGGCGTCGCTAGCTCTCCCCCGAAGCGCTTCGGCCGGGAAGCGCTTCTTTTATAACCCGGCATGCTCGGCCTAGGCCAAAACCCAATGGTCATTCGGCCCCGGGCAGAGGCCGTGCTAGAATTGGGCTCCCTTTCATCTATTTAATGAGTACAACAACCATGAAAAAATTATTACTGCTGAGTTTTCTACTGGCCGGCTGGGCCACAGCCCAGGACAACGCCCCCGCTGCCAGCGAGGAAGTGAAGAGTGAAGTAAAAGCCGAAGAGGTTAAACCCGAAACCAAGGCTGAAGCTGCCAAAACTGAAGAGGCAAAAGGTGAAGAAGCCCAAGCAGACGCCAAAGCCGAGGAAGTAAAAGAAGAAGCCAAAACTGAAGAAACTAAACCCGAAGCAGCCAAACCTGAGGAAGCCAAAGCCGAAGCCAGCAAGGGTGCCGAAACTCCCGAAGAATCCGTGCTGAGCTTCCTTCGTGCATTGAAAGACGGTAAATGTGAAGCGCTGATTGCCCAGGTGGAACTGACCGCCGATGAGCAGAAAGAGGAAATGGTGGCCGACTGTAAGAAGGACATTGAAACTCTGAAGCTGGAATTTGTGGACATTGCTGATTTCAAAGTGAGCAAAGTGGAAATCATCGGGGCCGATAAGGATAAGGCCATTGTCGAGATTGAATATCTGGGCGACGACGGCAAGAGTGCCGACCGACCTGCCGATAAATTCACCCTGCAGAAGGGCGAGAAGGGCTGGAAAACCTCCTTCTAATTCCACCACGAAGCGCTTCTGCCCGAAGCGCTTCGTTTTTTTAAGAGGGCAACAGGCCGGAACCGAAGCGCTTCGACCGGGGCGCTGGGGTTCTGGTTTATCCCTCCCGGGCAAGCAGTGAGGAAGGACAGATGAGAAATCTACTGTGGCTAATGTTTTTCCCTGCGGCGGGACTCTGGGCGGATAATGCCGGCCCGGGGTTGGCCGTGGTCAATGTGCTTAATGCCATGAAGGTGGGCAACTGTGATGCGGTGGTTGCTAATGTAACCACTGGCAACGAACAGAACCGCACGGCGCTGCGCCAACGCTGCCAGAGGGACAGCGCCGCCGTTCGCGAGATTTTTATGACCGTGCAGGAATTCCAGGTACAGAACATTACCATTGAGGGCGACTATGCCAGCGTGGAAGTGGAGTTTGTGCGGGCCGACGGTAGCCATAATGACCGCGATATCTTTACCGCCGTTCGCATCGGCGATTGCTGGAAAGCTAATTTCTACTGATTTAAGGAGTTTTTTATGAAGAAAATTTTACTGGGTTTTCTGTTACGGTCCGTATTGGCTACAGGCTGGCCTGGAAAAACGCTTGGACCAGTACGTGGCTAAATATAGACATTCTGAACATTCACAAAACCTTCAGCACCCAGACCATTCTGCCTGATGTCAGCCTCAGGATTGCCGGCGGCAGCATTATGGTCATTCTGGGCTCCTCTAGCTCCGGCAAAACCAAATTTTTACGCTGCCTCAATCCTTTGGAACGATCCGAACGCGGCCAGCGTCGTTTTCCGGATTTAACCATTGATTTTGCGGTGGCACCGAGCAAGGCCGATATTCAGCACTGGCGGCGCAAAACCAGTATGGTTTTCCAACATTTTCTTTCCCCCATAAAAGCGCCCCGGAAAACCGTGATGGAGACGCCGGTGGTGGTGCAGGGTCAGAGTTGGAAGCAGGCCCGGCAGGAAGCGCTTCGGCTGCTGTGGCCAAGGTGGGGCTGGCCGACAGGGCTAACCACTTCCCATCAGCTTCGGTCAGCAGTGGGCATTATTCGGGCGCTAGTGCTGCCACAGAACTTCTCAGCATGAGTTCATCCGCGTTTTTTACAGAGCATCATCCGTTAAAAACAATTTAAAAACAATGAATTATTAAATTAGCTAAAAAATTGTTTGACAGATTGAGGTTTCGTCACTAAACTAGCCACTTCTCAATCAGCATGTGGGGTTATAGCTCAGCTGGGAGAGCGCTTGCATGGCATGCAAGAGGTCAGCGGTTCGATCCCGCTTAGCTCCACCAATTTCTGTCTCCTTCGTCTAGCGGTCCAGGACATCGCCCTTTCACGGCGGTAACAGGGGTTCGATTCCCCTAGGAGATGCCACTTTTCTTTTCCCTTTATCTTTGTCCCCTTCGTCTAGAGGCCTAGGACACCGCCCTTTCACGGCGATAACAGGGGTTCGAATCCCCTAGGGGACGCCAGTTTTGTCATTGTTGTTTTTTATTTTCGTAGCATGTGTATAGAAAAACTTTTCACCTTTTCTATAAACCAAAAGCGCTTCCTTCGGGAAGCGCTTCTTTTTTATTAATACTAACTAAAGATTATTTTTTACCGTAGCCAGCCTGATTAACGGTGGTGCCATCGCCAAGCAGGCACAGCTCTTCCAGTCGACCATTCCGATTGACTGTAATCACTTTCTCCCCCTCACCGGAGCAAAAGGCTACCGGCGTTGGGCTCGGGCTAACTGCGGGCGTGGTCGTTTCCTGGTTTGCTTCAGTGGCGTTACTGGCCTTATTTATGGGCGTACTGCCGGGACGGTTAAAGGTGGGGGCGCCCTCTTTTGGAGCCACGTCGGCAACATTGGTTGGAATAGGGTCCATGGTCTGTCCTTCTGGCGGTGCAAGCATGGCAACCCCACTTGGGCTATAGCCAATAACAGTACCAGGGGTTACAGTGGGCGTTACACTTGGTGTGGCACTGGGAGTTGAGGTTACGGTTTGCGCCTGTGCAGTCCAACTGCATAAAACGGCTAATATAATGATTTTTTTCATAATTTATTGTCCTTCCTTAAGAAAAGGCCGATTTTAAATCAAAATCCCAGCTGTCGCAGGTGTTTTTCCAAATCACCAACCTGGCGGGGGCAAACCTGATGGCCCATGTCATAGCTCAGCCACCGGGGCTGGTAGCCTAGTGCCTGTAGCCGCTCCCGGGCCTGCTGGCCCCGTTTCAGCGGAATGACCTCATCATCGTGGCCATGCATCAGCAGCAGCGGACGTTCATCACTCGGGGGCGGCGTGTGGTCGGCATCGGCCAGATAGGTGGACAGGCCAATGGCGCCGTTGCAGGGCGTCCGCGTGCCGAGCCAGAGGGCCAGCACCCCGCCCTGGGAGAAACCCACATAGAGCAGCCGCCGGCCGGCGGCCAATTCCTCGGCTCCCAGGGCCTGGAGCTGGGAAGCGCTTCGTTCGATGCCGGCCACATCCTCCCAGTCAAGACGCAGGTCGCCGATGTCATACCAGGCCCGAATGGGCTGGTTGCCGTTGATTTGCACCGGCCGGAGTGGCGCCGAGGGCAGAATAACCCGGGTGCTGGGCGCCAGCCGCAGCGAGGGAATCAGCGACACAAAATCATAGCCATCGGCCCCGTAGCCGTGGAGCCAAATGATTGTTTGCGTTGCCTTTTCCGACCCGTCAATCGTGATTTTTTCCAGTTGCTGTTGCATAATCTTTCCTTTTTTTCGCGTAATACTTATGGGGCAAAAATGTATTCTGGCGCTGGCTCTGCTGCTCGGCGCCTGTGGCCAAAAGGGCGATTTATACCTTCCCGAGGAGCCGGAACACCATGTGGCAAATTCTCAATGATTTCAAAGAAATAAACTTCGAACAGCTGGCCGCCGACCAGGGCACGCCATTATATCTATACAGCGGCGCCTTCATCCGGGAGCGCTTTCGCCGCTACCGGGGCAGTATCAACGGCCGGCCGCTGCGCATTCACTATGCGGTGAAGGCCAACGGCAATCTCAGCATTCTGCGCCTGTTGCACCAGCTGGGCGCCGGCTTTGACATCGTTTCCGTCGGCGAGTTGGAGCGGGTGCTGCTGGCCGGGGCGCCGGCGGCCGGCATCGTCTTTTCCGGCGTGGCCAAGGGCGATGCGGAAATCCGCCGGGCCCTGGAGGTGGGCATTGGCTGTTTCAATGTGGAGAGCCCGGCCGAACTGGAACGGCTGGCCCAGCTGGCGGCGGCCCAGGGCCGGCGGGCGCCCATTGCCCTGCGCATCAACCCCGAGGTGGACGCCCAGACCCACCCCTACATCGCCACCGGCCTCAAGGAAAATAAATTCGGCATTGCCCTGGAGCAGGCCGAAGCGCTCTACCGTTGGGCCGCCCAGCAGCCGGCGCTGGAAATCAAGGGCATCGGCTGCCACATCGGTTCGCAGATTACAACGCTGGCTCCCTTCCGCACGGCGGCCGAATCCCTGCTGGCTTTGGCCCGGCGCCTGGAAGCGCTTGGCATTGCTATCGACCATCTGGACATCGGCGGTGGCCTCGGCATCGAAATGTTCGAGGGCCAGACGGTGCCCCAGCCCGAAGCGCTTCGGGACGAGCTGGCCCAGGTGCTGGCCGGCACCCCCTACGCCCTCCAGCTGCAGCCGGGCCGCTCCATCGTTGGCAATAGCGCCCTGCTCCTGTCCCGGGTGGTGGCGGTGAAGGAGCAGCACGGCCGCCGCTTCGTCATGCTCGACAGTGCCATGAATGACTATCTGCGTCCGGCCCTCTACCAGGCCAAACCCCAGTTCCGCAATCTCAGCCGGCCCGGGGACCCGGCCACGGTGCAGGACATCGTCGGGCCGGTCTGTGAGAGCGGCGATTGCTTTGCCAAGGACTATGCCCTACCCATGAACACCGGCGACCTCATCGCCATGGCCGGCGTCGGTGCCTACGGCTTTGCCATGTCGTCCAACTACAACAGCCGCCCCCGGCTGCCGGAACTGCTCTGGGACGAAAACCAGCTGCATCTGATTCGGCGCCGGGAAGCGCTTCATGCCCTCTGGGCCGACGAACTGGAAGCGCTTCATGGCCGCTAGAACCCTCTACGACAAGCTCTGGGACGAACACTGCGTCGCCCAGCAGGAGGAGCAAACCCTGCTCTACATTGACCGCCACCTGATTCACGAGGTTACGTCGCCCCAGCCCTTCGACGGCCTGCGGCTGGCCGGCCGCCAGCCCTGGCGCGTGTCCTCGATGCAGGCGGTGCCCGACCACAACGTCCCCACCCGTGCCAGCGGCCACGTCGATGAGGTCTCCCAGGCCCAGCTGGCGGCCCTGGAACAGAACTGTGCCGAATTTGGCATCAGCCTCTTCGGCCAGCGCGACCCGCGCCAGGGCATCGTTCACGTCATCGGCCCGGAGCAGGGGCTAACCCTGCCCGGCATGACCCTTGTTTGCGGCGATTCCCATACCTCCACCCACGGGGCCTTTGCCGCCCTGGCCTTTGGCATCGGCACCAGCGAGGTGGAACACGTCATGGCCACCCAGTGCCTGATTCAGAAAAAGACCAAAACCATGCGCATCACCGTCGATGGTGCCCTGCAGCCGGGGGTTTTTGCCAAGGATGTGATGCTGAAAATCATCGCCACCATCGGCGCCGGCGGCGGCACCGGCTACACCCTGGAATTCGCCGGCAGCACCATTCGCGGCCTGTCCATGGAAGCGCGCATGACCATCTGCAACATGTCCATCGAGGCCGGCGCCCGGGCCGGACTCATGGCCGTGGACGACACCACCATCGCCTATATCCGCCCCCGGCCGCACAGCCCCAAGGGCGAGCTCTGGCCCCGGGCCGAGGCCTATTTCCGCTCGCTGGTCAGCGACCCGGACGCCCGCTTCGACGCCGAAGTTTTTCTGGACGGCAGCGCCATCAAACCCCAGGTGAGCTGGGGCACGTCGCCGGAAATGGTGGTGGACGTGGACGGCCGGGTGCCCTATCTGAGTGAGGCCCGCAGCGAAAGCCAACGCCGCGACTGGCAGCGGGCCCTGGCCTATATGAATCTCCGCGAGGGCCAGCCGGTGGGCGAATTCCCGCTGGACGCCATTTTCATCGGCTCCTGCACCAACGCCCGCATCGAGGATTTGCGTCTGGCCGCCCGGCTGCTCGAAGGCCGGCGCCTGGCCCCGAACATTCAAATGGCGCTGGTGGTGCCGGGCTCCGGGCTGGTCAAGGCCCAGGCCGAGGCCGAGGGACTGGACGAAATCTTCCGGGCCGCCGGCTTCGAGTGGCGCTCGCCAGGCTGTTCCATGTGCCTGGCCATGAACGAAGACAAATTGCCGGCTGGCCTGGCCTGCGCCTCCACCTCCAACCGCAATTTCGAGGGTCGCCAGGGCCAGGGTGCCCGCACCTATCTGGTCAGTCCGGCCATGGCGGCGCTGGCGGCGGTGCACGGCCATTTCGTCGATGGTCGCGCCTTTTTCAAACCCATCTAACAAGCCATTCGGGGCCGGGGTCCGCCGGCCCCCCATGAGGAATCCCATTGAAAGCCTTTACCCACGAAAGCGGCCTGCTGGTGCCGTTCTACCGCAGCAACATCGACACCGACGCCCTCCTACCGAAGGAATACCTGAAGAAAATCAACAAAATCGGCTTCGGCCAGTATCTTTTTGACGACGAGCGCTATCTGCCCGACCGCACCCCCAACCCGGATTTCGTCCTGAACCAGCCGCGCTATGCCGGCGCCAAATTTCTGCTGGCCGGCCATAATTTCGGCTGTGGTTCCTCGCGGGAACACGCGGTCTGGGCTCTGGACGACTACGGCATCCGCGCCGTCATTGCGCCCTCCTTCGGCGATATTTTCTACAGCAACTGCTTTAAAAATGGCCTGCTGCCGGCGCTGGTCAGCCCGTCGGACGCCGACGCCCTCTTTGCCCTGAGCGAAGCGCTTCCCCCGGACGAAGCGCTTCCCCTGACTGTGGATTTAGCCCAACAAATCATCATCGCCGCCGGGAAGCGCTTCCCCTTCCAGGTGGACGAATTCCGCCGCCAGGCGCTGCTGCAGGGCCTGGACGATATCGGCCAAACCCTACGCCAGGCCGAGCTTATCCGGGCCTTTGAGGCCAAACGGCTGGCGGCCCAGCCCTGGCTCATCAACGACCCAAAACAAAAGTTCTAAAGCCTCCAATTGTTCCGGCGAAATAATTGCAATTATTCCGCCGGCGAAAGGGAATAGTTTCTTCGCCAACTGAATAAAAGAATTCAGCAAATAAAAGATTGGGCAGCGAAGCGCTTCTCTATTAATAGTCGAATAAATATTGCTGGAGGAATAGCGCTTCTGCCAAAATAGAAAAGTCTCTTTTGAATTCAGGGGCCGCGCGGATAAATAAAACGAAATAGCGGCAATATAAAAGCGCTTTATCTTTTGAGAAGAAATCTATGAAAAAAATATTACTGTTGGCCGGTGATGGCATTGGGCCGGAAATTATGGCCCAGGCCAAAAAACTATTGACGGTGCTCCGGGAAAGGGGGCTGGCCTTGGACTGGGAGGAGGCGCCCATTGGCGGCGCGGCGGTGGAAGCCAGCGGTGAACCCTATCCGGCGGCCACCCGGGCGGCGGCGCGGCGGGTGGATGCGGTGCTGCTGGCGGCGGTGGGCGGCCCGCGCTGGGACAATCTCCCCCGGGCCCAGCGGCCAGAAACCGGCCTGCTGCAGCTGCGCGCCGATTTGGGCCTGTTCGCCAATCTGCGCCCGGTGCAGGTGGAAGCGGCGCTGGTGGAACGCTCCAGCCTGAAGGCCGAGCTGGTGCGCGACCTCGACCTGCTCATCGTGCGCGAACTCACCGGCGGCATCTACTTCGGCCAGCCCCGGGGCCTGGAGCAGCGCAACGGCGAACGGGTGGGCTACAACACCCTGATTTACAGTGAAAGCGAGGTGCGGCGCCTCGGTAAAATCGCCTTCGAGGCGGCCCTGAAGCGCTCCCGCCGGCTCTGCTCCATCGACAAAATGAACGTGCTGGAAAGCTCCCAGCTCTGGCGCGAAACGCTGATTGAATTGGGCAAAGATTATCCCGAGGTGGAATTAACCCATATGTTGGTGGATAACGCCGCCATGCAGCTGGTGCGTAATCCGCGCCAATTCGATGTTATCGTTACCGGCAATTTATTCGGCGATATTCTTTCTGATGAGGCTTCCATGCTCACCGGCTCCATTGGCCTATTGCCCTCGGCCTCATTGCGCAGCGATGGTTTTGGCCTCTATGAACCCATTCATGGTTCGGCGCCGGATATTGCCGGCCAAAATATTGCAAATCCCTATGCCATGTTACGGTCTGTGGCGTTAATGTTGCGTTATTCATTCAATGAAAATGCACTGGCAGAAAAAATTGATTCGGCCATTAGTGAATGCATTAGTCAGGCTATTGGAACGGCCGATATAGTTGGCGCTCAAAATAAAGCATTTTCCACGGAAGAAGTGGGTAATGCTGTCGTAAAAAAACTAATAGTTCGTTTATAATTGTTGCAATTTTGCATCATTACACCCACGGGTGATTTGGAGTTTCTAATATGAAAAAAACATTTTTACGCCGGTCATTATTAGTGGCCTGCGGTTTGAGTTTATCCAACTGGGCCAGCGCTTTGGGTCTTGGCCCCATCCAACTGGCCCCCAATACCTATCTGGGCCACCCCATCAAGGCCACCATTCGCGTGGACGGCCTTAGCGCGGCCAATGCCGCCAGCACGGTGGTCAAGCTGGCCGACCAGGAGGCCTACGCCACCCGGGGGGTGGCCTTTAATCCCAGCCACCAGCAGCTGCGCTTCAATCTGCGCAAGTCGGGCCGGGGCTATGTGATTGATGTGAGCAGCGTCGGCGGCATCTCCGACCCGCTGGTGAACTTCATCATCACCGCTCGCAACGGTGAAAACGTCATCACCCGTGAATATTCCGTTTTCCTCGACCCGGAGGTCAAAGCCATGAGCCGGGGCGCCAGCAACCAGCCGGCCCAGCAGCTGGCCGCCCCGCCCGCTGCACCGCCCGCACCGCCAGCCCAACCGCCCCAGGCCCAGCCCCAACCGCCCGCCGCCCCTCCCGTGGCCCCACCGGCTCCGGGTGCCGCCGTGAATCCCAACAATCTGCAGGGCAATGTCTATCAGGTGGGCCAGGGCGACACCCTCTATTCCATCGCCAATACCTTTAAACCCCAGGGTGCCACCGTGGCCCAGATGATTACGGCCATCAAACGGGCCAACCCCGAAGCCTTCTACCGGGGCAAGCTCAAGGCCAATGCCCAGCTGGTTATCCCAACGGAGATAAGCGCTTCCCCAAAGTCCGACGCGCCCGCCACCGCTAAGGTCAAACGGGCGCCGCGTAAACCGAGAAAGGCGCCCGCTCCAACCCCCGAAGACTCCATTAATCTGCCCCCGGCCATCGACAAACAGGCCGCCGAACCCTCGGCGCCCAGTGAACAGCTGGTCCCCCCGGAAAAAAAAATTAACAGCCGTCAGGCCACCGCCGCCGTGCTGGCCCAGCTGCCGCCCAGCATTGCCCCGGCCGCTGCTGCCAACGCTGGTGCCAACGCTGGCGCCAATGCCGGGACACCGCCCGCCGGCCCCGCCACCCCGCCGGATATTGGCCTGAGCCCCGAACCGCCCGCCGCTGGTCAAACCCCGGGCGTAGCGCTTCCCCCTCCGGGCTCGGACGCATCTCAACCGCCGCCTAATCCACCCACGGAACAGCTGGCCCCGACGCCTGTCGCCCAGCCCGGCGCTGGCGAAGCGCTTCCCCCTCCGGGCCCGGAGGTCAACCAGCCGCCGGCCAATCCGCCCACGGAACAGCTGGCCCCAACGCCAGTTGCCCAGCCCGGCGCCGGCGAAGCGCTTCCCCCGGAAGCCAGTCAGACCCAGACCCCTGAGTCGCTGAACCCCAATAATGGTGCGATTCCTACGCCCACCGACGCCGACGCCCCGCCGCTGGCCCATGACCCCAGCGCGTCGCCGGTAACCACCCTGTCGCCGGAAAGCAAGGGCGACATTGCCATTCCTGTGGTGGAGGAAAAAACCCCCGCCGAACCCCAGCCCGGCACCAGCCCCGAAGCGCTTCCCGAAGCCCAACCGACCCCGGAAGCCCAGCCGGCCGAACCTACCTCCGGCGCCGAAGCTCAACCCACTGACCTGGCTCAACCTACGGACCTGGCCCAGCCCACCGCTGAAGCTCAGCCTACCGACCTAGCTCAGCCCACCGCCGAGGCGCAACCCACCGGCGAGGCCCAGCCCAATCCGGAACAGCCCGAAGCCACCCCCGGCGCCGAACCTACGGCAACCCCTACGGTGGAAGGGGAACAGCCAACGCCAACGCCGGAAGTACCCGCCGCCCAGCCGACGCCAGAGCAACCGCCGGTGGACCAGCCGCCCGCCGAGGCCCAGCCGATGGCGGAGAACGTCGAGGGTGAAAGCGCTTCCTTTATGGATAAGCTGCTGGGCGGTGAATCGCCGCTGTGGCTGCTGCTGGCCATTGGTCTGATTGTGCTGCTGGTGCTCGGTTCCATTATTTATTGGCTGCTGTCCCGTCGGAAGGCCAAGGAATATAAGGAAGCGCCGGTGGAAGAGATGAGTCAGGCCGAGATGGAACGCATCATGAGCCAGATTGACGAGGCCGACGGCAAGGAAGAGCAGGTTTCATCGGTGCGTATCAAGGAAGCCCCCGCCGATGAGGACGAGGAGGAGGCCCCCGCCCCCGCTCCGACCAAGAAGCGCTCCTTCCGCGATGATTTCTTCGGCCGGGGTAAAAAGGCCAAGGCCGAGGACGTGGAGGAGGAAGCGCTTCCCCCGGTGGCCGAGGAGAAGCCAAAACGCGCCCCCACCCCCGCAGAGGAGGAACCGCCCCGCCGTCGCAATACCGATGATTTCTTCAAGAGCACGGCCAAGGAGGCGGAAAGCCCACGGCCCGATGTGAATCTGGATGACTTCTTCGCCGACAGCACCCATTCGCCGGCCCAGTCAGCCCCGGCCGCTGCCCCCGCCAGCGCCGCCGATGCCTTCTTCAGTAAGAAAACCGAAACCACCGAGCCCCAGCCGGCCGCCAAGGAAGAGCCGGTCAAGGACAGCTTCGATTTGGATTTCTTCAAGAGCGAATCGGCACCAGAACCGGCCCCGGCCGTGCCCGCACCGAAGAAAGAGGAACTCTCCGCCTTCGACGGGGTGGATTTCGACAGTCTCAACGCCCTGGGCAAAGAGGAAGACCACAAGCCCGCGCCCGCTCCGGCCCCGGCCGCCGACAGCATTGACTTCAGCAAGTTCGACGACCTGCCAACGCTGGAGGATAAGCCCTCGGCCACCCAGCACGATGCCAGCCACAGTCTGGATTTAACCCTGGAGGACAAGCCCGCCGGGGATAAGGCCGCCGCCGACAGCGCGCCGGTGGACTATGAGGCACTGGATATTAATCTGGATTTGGCCGCCACCCTGATTGAGGCCGGCGATGGCGAACGCGCCCGCCCCTGGCTGGAAGAAATTCTGGTGAAGGGTCTGCCCGACCAGAAAATCATCGCCCAGGATTTGCTGAAGAAGCTGAATGGACGCCACTAAGCGCTTCGTCGCCAGTCTGGAATACGACGGCACAAACTATTCGGGTTGGCAACGCCAACCCTTTTTTTCGGCCACGCTCCAGGGTCGGGTGGAGGAAGCGCTTTCCCGGGTGGCCGCCGAGCCGCTGACGGTGGTTTGCTCCGGACGCACCGATGCCGGCGTCCATGCCACCCGCCAGATTATCCATTTCGACAGCCGGGCCGAACGCAGCAATTTTGCCTGGCTGGCCGGGGTCAATCGCTATCTGCCCCCGGATATCCGGCTGAACTGGCTGGCTCCCACCAGCGCCGATTTTCACGCCCGCCACAGCGCCATCGAGCGCCACTATCGCTATCTGATTAAGTGCGACGGCATCCATTCGGCTTTGTGGCGTAATCGCGCCCTGACCCACTACAAGCCGCTGGATGTGGCCAAAATGCGAAGCGCTTCCCGCTGTCTGCTCGGCGAGCAGGATTTCAGCGCCTTTCGCGCCGCCGAGTGCCAGGCCAAGAGTCCGAAGCGCTTCCTGCGTGAAATCAGCTTTCATCAGAAGGATATTTGGCTGGCGCTGGACTTCTGGGGCAATGCCTTTCTGCACCACATGATTCGCAATCTGGTGGGCACGCTGCTGATGGTGGGCGACGGCCGCCGGCCCGAAGAGTGGGTGGCCGAGGTGCTGGCCAGCGGCGACCGTAAACAGGCCGGCATGACCGTGCCGCCCTTTGGCCTTTATTTCTACGGTGCCCGCTATCCGGAGCGCTTCGTTGCCCCGCCGCCAGCGGTGGAATTCTATTGATTTTATTGGTTATTTTTTGATGCGCCGGGGCTTGTGGCAAAAAAACAACATTTTTTGCGTTTTTCCCTTGACCTTTGGGGGGGGAAGCATCATAATTCGTCCCCACGGGAAATTTCAGATGTCCTCTTGCGAGACAGCTACATTTTCCAACCGCCTTACTGAGCGTGAGCTAGTAAGCGCTTAGTATGTTTAAAACACTTATATAGGTAACATTTATGAAAAAAGAAAAATTTCTGAAAGTCGGTCTTTCTGTGCTGTGCACTGCGGTGCTGGCCGCCTGCGGTGGTTCAGACGACGACACCCCAAGCCCAACCAACACCCCTACCCCTACTAACACTGCCACCACGACGCCTACGGCTACGGCTACTCCTACCCCTAGTGCTATCCCCACCACCCAAGCTGGCGCCCAGCTGACCGAAGCTGAACGGGCTGCCCGCGCCGAACAGCTGAGTGAAGAGAAAAATTCCTATGTAGCTATTCAGCATGCGAAAAAAATTCGCTCTGACGTAGAAGAAAAAGATGGCACTGCTACCAGCAACGCCACCCCACAACGGGTTTCTCAAACCACACTGAACCCTTCACTAGATACTATCGTTGTAGCTGTACCTTCCAATGACAAAGGTAAAGTTACCTATCTGGAAGATTTCCAATTTAATAATGGGAATGGTGTAGTTAAGACTAAAGCCAGCTCAGTACCTGGAAGAAATCCGAACCCTGGCACAGCACCAGGCTATGAACTTGGTTCTTTTGCTACTGAATATAATCTGAAGAACACTGAATCTCCAGTAGATAATTTTATTAATCCAGCCGTAAGCCAAATAAATCCTATAAGTCAACCTATATTTAAAGCTAATTTTACGTCGAATCCAACTACTTCAACTTTTGGTTTGACTCGTGTAATTCGGGATTCAATAGCAGCTAATCCAACTTTAGCGGGTACTATAGGTACTGATAGAAATAAGTTAGAACAACTTATTGAACTTGTTCGTAAAGAGTTAAATAAATACGCAGAGGGTAAAGATAAATATCAAAATATTATTGATCCAATGGGTCGTGCTTTTGCTGGTAAAATAGCCAACTTACTACCAGAGAGTGCAAATGATCTAAATAATATAGGTGTTCCTACTTCTACTAGTGCTTATAAAAATATTAGCTCAACTACCACAGGCATTCAGGCTTTAGAGTATATTTTAGGTAAAGATGTAACAGCTGCTTTAACAGCTAATGCTTATCCAGTGGATAAGACAAATGCTAATATAAAAGATTATATTAATTATACCCAGAATGTTAGTGGTGATAACTATGCAAACGACTTAAGAAATTTTATTAACTCTGATGAAGTTAGAAAACTGGTAGAAGCTGAAATTAATCGTGGCAATAGATTGGATGAGAGATATATTCTTAGCCGTGAAACTGGTAAAACTAATCTAAATCATATCTATAAGAAAGAAGCCAGTGGCCAAGACAGCTCTACAGCTTTTGATTTAGGCAATAGTAACTATCGCCAAAGTACCTATAGCGCTACTTTACAAAATCCCCCTAAATTTGGTGCTACAGCTACTGAAACAAATACTCAAGGTACTAGAACCGGTACAGCATTAGTATATCAGGCTGGCCGTCGGGTTTATATTACTGATGATGGTAAGCAGGGCAATAACTTTAATTATGTTCGTACCGCTGATTACAGTCGCGACCATAGCTACAATGGCAACTTAGGTGCCACTAGAGCTAAAGGTGACGGTATTAATACTACAACTCTTTCTCCAGATCGTAACAAAGTTCGTGAACTGAAAGATACGGTAGCTGAAGTTTATGGTAATAAGACCTTTACCTATGAAGTAGGTAAAACTAATAATACCGACTACTTCGATAACTTCGCTAACGATGGTGGTAACAACGCTCCATTTACCGGCGCGTTCAACAAGAAAACCGGTTACTACGCCTCCAAAGAGCTGAAACACGTTCAGTATGGCCGTGTAACCTCTGCCATCAGTGGTCTGCTGCCCTCTGATCTGAAAGAAGGTCGTGTTGATGGCACAGTGGTTGGTATCTATGGCCGCTACGGTGCCGATGGTACGGAAAACACCTACTTCGCTCGTGGTAATAACCGCACCAGCAATGCCGACATCGCCAAACTGTCTGGCAACCTGACCTACTCTGGCCATGCGGTGGCCTACGGTCTGGATAACAGCTACAACAAAGTTGCAGCCGTAACTTCTAGCGGTATTCCTAACGCTATTGGTAGTGCTGCAGCTGGTAATGGCTACAGCCTCTGGTCTGGTAACCATGTGAATGCCACCATTGACACCAGCAAGAAAACCGTTGAAGGTAGCATTAACAACATTTGGTCTAACGGCAAAACCCAAAGCAACGGCGACCTGGACGTTCAACGGGTTGACCTAGTTACCTTCAAAGGTGATTTCGGCGCCAACGGTAACATGATTGGTACTTCCGAAGTGGCCGAAGGTGCTGCTGCCAATAAGAAACTGACTGCTGATGAGCGCAAAGGTGATTTCCGCGCCGCTCTGTTCGGTAGCAACGGTGAAGAGATGGCCGGTAACGTTAAATCCAGCAGCAACGAAGCCGAAAAAGCTTGGGGTGCCTCTTTCGGTGCCGCCCAGGTTCAAGGCAGCCCATGGGCCACTCAGATTTCTCAGTAATCAGCTGAATAGTCTGGGATAACCCAAAAACTAAGCCCCTCGAAAGAGGGGCTTTTTTATATCTCTTATTTTCACAAAGAGACTTCAAATCTATTCCTTTATTTCCTTTTTATCCCGCTTTAAAACCGAAGCGCTTCCCTTCGATAACTATAAATCCTAACCATAAAAAAAGCCCCTCCGAAGAGGGGCTTACGAGCTAAAACAAAGCTCTCTAGCTAATCAGGCGATTATTGAGAAATCTGAGTAGCCCATGGGCTGCCTTGAACCTGGGCGGCACCGAAAGCGGCACCCCAAGCTTTTTCGGCTTCGTTGCTGCTGGATTTAACGTTACCGGCCATCTCTTCACCGTTGCTACCGAACAGAGCGGCGTGGAAAGTACCTTTGCGTTCTTCAGCGGTCAGGTCTTTATTCAGAGCAGCGCTCTTATTGGTGCCAGTGTCAGAGGTAACAATTTCAGAAGTACCAATCATGTTACCGTTAGCGCCAAAGTCGCCGTTGAATTTAACCAAATCCACCCGTTTGATGTTCAGGTTACCGTTGGTTTCAGTTTTACCATCGGACCAGATGTTGCTGATAGCACCAGAAACAGTTTTCTTGCTGGTATCAATGGTGGCTTCAACGTGGTTACCTGACCAGAGTTGGTAGCCTGAGCTGGCAGCTTGAGCACCAATGGCGTTAGGAATTTGACCTTGTGGGACAGCAGCAATTTGGTTAAAGCTGTTATCCAGACCATAGGCTACCGCATGACCAGAGTAGGTCAGGTTGCCGGACAGTTTAGCGATGTCAGCATTGCTAGTGCGGTTATTACCACGGGCGAAGTAGGTATTCTCCGTACCATCTTGACCATATTTACCGTAGATACCAACCACAGTTTTATCCACTACACCAGCTTTCAGGTCTGATGGTTGCAGACCGCTGATAGCAGAAGTTACACGACCATATTGAACATGTTTCAGTTCTTTGGAGTCATAGTAACCAGTTTTCTTATTAAAGGCACCAGTAAAGGGAGCGTTGTTACCACCGTCATTAACAAAGTTATCTGTATAGTTGACGTTGGTCTTACCTACTTCATAAGTAAAGGTTTTATTACCATAAACTTCAGCTACTGTATCTTTCAACTGACGAACCTGGTTACGATTAGGGTCGAGAATACCAGTGCCAGCCGTTGCATGGGTACCATCGCCTTTAGCGATTGTAGTTCCATTACGGTTATATTGATGCTCAGTGCCGGCAACGTCAGTTTTACGAACATAGC
This sequence comes from uncultured Cardiobacteriaceae bacterium, assembly GCA_963532425.1. Lineage (GTDB taxonomy): Bacteria > Pseudomonadota > Gammaproteobacteria > Cardiobacteriales > Cardiobacteriaceae > CAUSKK01. The sequence continues at coordinate 167,311 of CAUSKK010000002.1, read as the reverse complement.
CAAAAGTACGACCTGGAGTACCATCATCAGTAATATAAACCCGACGGCCAGCCTGATAAACTAAAGCTTCACCAGTGCGAGTACCTTGGGTGTTAGTTTCTGTATAGGTACTGCCGTATTTATTTGTAGGACCTAAATTACTATCATAGGTACTTTGTCTAGCATAGAAGGTACTAATATCATTGGCAGTACTGTTATCGCTAGCCGAAGAGTTAGCTTGGTCTCTCAGATAAATATGGTTTAAGGTTGTTTTTCCATCTTTTCTACTTTGGACATATCTTTCTTTATTACCAGTAGAATCATTCAGTCTATTACCACGAGCAATTTCCTCTTCTACTAACTGTTTTAGTTCTTTAGTATTAGAGTATTTTCTCATTTCAGCATAGTAATCATTTGCCGTGTAACCTGAAGCACGACCTATTGCTGCAGAGAAAGATTCTCCACTTGGACCATTATCAGCAATAGTTATAAGTTTATCAAAAACATCCTGTTCAGATACCGCAGTAGGGTTTATTACGCTGGCATTATAAGGACCAGTAGTATTACCAAATGAAGAGGCATCAGTAATAATTGATTCCGCTGCTTTTCTAGCTTCAACTCGACCCAATGGATCAATAATGCCACTATATTTCCCAGCGCCATTAGCATAATCCATCAACTCATCTCTAACTTTTTTAATTACAGCACTGAATTCAGCTCTTGTCATTGGATTAGTAGATGAATGAGCTATATTTGAAAGTCTGTTATAAACATATTTAAAGATACCATCTTGGCTCTTATTAAAATGTTTTGCCAACTGAGTCTCAGTCAGAGGTTGCAGACCATTAATGCCATCAATATCTACCTCTCCAGTTTTAACTTCTTTATATTTATCAACAAATGTACCTTTATCAAAGGTAGGTACATCAGTCATATTGGCAGAAGGTGCGGACGTAGCTTTGATAAGGCCTTGATTATTATTAAATTGGAAATCTTCCAAATAGGTTACTTTGCTGTTGTTGTTAGAAGGTACAGCTACAACGATGGTATCCAGGGCAGGAACCAGTTTGGTTTGAGAAACCCGTTGCAGAGTGGCATTACTGGTAGGAGTACCGGTGGTTTCATCAACGTCAGAATTAATTTTTTTAGCCTGCTGCATAGCAACATAGGCATTTTTTTCTTCACTCAGCTGTTCGGCGCGGGCAGCCCGTTCAGCTTCGGTCAGCTGGGCACCAGCCTGGGTGGTAGGAATGGCGCTAGGAGTAGGCATGCTGGTTGGCGTAGCCGTAGGCGTCGTGGTGGCAGTGTTAGTAGGGGTAGGGGTGTTGGTTGGGCTTGGGGTGTCGTCGTCTGAACCACCGCAGGCGGCCAGCACCGCAGTGCACAGCACAGAAAGACCGACTTTCAGAAATTTTTCTTTTTTCATAAATGTTACCTATATAAGTGTTTTAAACATACTAAGCGCTTACTAGCTCACGCTCAGTAAGGCGGTTGGAAAATGTAGCTGTCTCGCAAGAGGCAGCCGACAATCGTCTAAAACTCCATATAGAACGCCAGTTTCCGGGCCAAAGCGCTTATAATACTCCGCCATTTTTGGTTGATTTCGTGAGGCTCTCCGATGAAAAAACTATGGGTTCTGGCGTTGTTGTTCATGAACAACACATTTGCCCTGACGCTGGACGAACTAAAAGAAAAAGGTGTGATGCGCGTCGGCATCATCGACGACTATCCCCCCTTCGCCTACAACAACGGCAAGGGTGAAATCGTCGGTTCCAACGTGGACATTGCCCAGGCGGTGGCCACGGCTGTGCTCGGCCCCGAGGGTAAACTGGAGGTGGTGAAAATCGACCGCAACGACCGCATCAAAAGTCTGGTGAATAAGGAATTGGATTGGGTCATCGCCGCCTTCGACCGTAACAAGGTCAGCAATAGCCGCATCCTTGAACAGATTCGCTTCGGCGCCCCCTATCTGCGCGTGGAGCTGAGCATAATTTCCCCCCAGGAAAAGCCCATCAACTCGGTGGGTGAGCTGCAGAGCCTGAAGGTGGCCATCAAAACCGACCCGAAAACCTTCGCTAACATGAAAAAACGCCTGCCCTCGGTGGAGCTGGAGCGCTTCGATACCCCCGAAGAAGCGCTGGCAGCGCTGAAATCCGGTAAAGTGGCGGCCATCATCGGCGAAAATCGCGATTTTTGGGCGCTGCTGACGAAAAACCGCGACCTGAAAATCAGCGTCGATTCGCTGGAAACCATGGAATCGGCCCGGCCCATTTTCCGCCAGGAGGATAGGGAGCTGGAGGAGGCCGTTAGCGCCGAGATTCGCACCCTCACCAGCACCGGCAAGCTGAAAGAAATTTACAGCAAAAATTTTAAAGCCTTCTACGGCGGGGGTTTTAACTGTGATGTGCTCATTCCCCAGGATAAAAACTAGATGAACGAAGCGATTCTCTGCCCCCGGTGTGGCTGCGACTACTGCTATGACGACGGCAGCCAATACGTCTGCCCCGAGTGCGCCCACGAATGGCAGGACGGCGACCCGGCCCCGGCCGCCGGCACCGAGCCGGTGCTCGATGCCAACGGCGCCGTGTTGCAGAACGGCGACAGCGTCGTGCTGATTAAGGCCCTGAAACCCAAGGGCAGCAGCCAGAGCATCAAGCAGGGCACCAAGGTGAAAAATATCCGCCTGCTTCCCGGCGAAGACCACAACATCGATTGCAAAATCGAGGGCTTCGGCGCCATGCTCCTGAAAAGTGAATTTGTGAAGAAGGCCTAGGCCGACCGCACCCCGTCCGAGCCTCGCCGCAGCCGCCCGGTTGTGGCGAGGTTCTTTTTCCCTTAACCAATCGGAAAAAATCATTAGCTAACAGTAAATAATCAGGAAAACCTATGAAAAAATGCTTTCTACTGCTCGCCCTGCTGGCCAGCGCCGCCCGGGCCAATCTGGCTGATATCCGGAGCCGCGACCAGCTGCGGGTGGGCATCAGCGACAACATCTATCCCTTCGGCTACCAGGACAGCAGCGGCCAGTGGCAGGGTCTGGAGGTGGAGCTGGCCAAGGCTCTGGCCCGGGCTCTGCTCGGCGATGAAGCCAAGCTGCAGCTGCTGCCGGTGGCCTCCATGGACCGGGTGGCCATGCTGAAGGGGGGCGAGGCCGACATCATGTTTTCCACCTTCACCCAAACCCCAACCCGCAGCCGGGTGGTGGACTTCGCCACGCCCTATCTGAACATTTCCACCGGGGTGATTTCGCCGGAAACGGCCCCCATTCAGAATCTGGCCGAGCTGGACGGGAAAACCCTCATCGTCGCCAGCGGCACCGTCGGCGAGAAATACTTCAAGGAACATCATCCCAACGTGAAGTTGCTGAGCACCAAAAGCACGGCCAGTGGCTTCGAGGCCCTGCTGGCGGGCCAGGGCGCGGCGCTGCTGGACGATAACGTCAACCTCTGGGGCTGGGCCAAACAGCACCCCGGCTACCGGGTCGGCATCAGCACCCTGGGCACGCCAGAGGTCATCGCCCCGGCCATCAACAAGGGCGATGCCGAGCTGCTGCAATGGCTCAATGGCAGCCTGAAGCGCTTCAAGGAGGACGGCACCCTACAGAACGCCTACGATAAAACGCTGGCGCCGGTCTTTGGCCCCGAGGAGATGAAGAAAATCGTGCCCTGAATGGGCCACCTGCGGAGACCTCAGACCGAAGCGCTTCCTTGGGTTTACCGGGGAAGCGCTTCTTTTTTGTCGGCGCGCTTGGCGGGGTTACAGAGCGAAGCGCTTCGGCCGATTAATCAGATTTAGAAAAGGGGAAGCGCTTCGGTCGGAGAAGGTCGTTCTGAAGGAAGCGCTTCGATTTTGAAGACGGGTCAGATTGGCCCCGGTCGGCTTAGTTCCAGAACGAAGCGCTTCGGTCTTACCCCAATCTGGAGGGAAGAAGCGCTTCGGCCTCACGACCCAGGGGGAAGCGCTTCCCGCCAATAGAGTCGTTCCAGATGAAGCGCTTCTTTTTTGCCGGCGTACTTAGCTGGGTTGCAGAGCGAAGCGCTTCGATTTTGAAGACGGGTCAGATTAGCCCCGGCCGGCTTTGTGCCCAAACGAAGCGCTTCGGTCTTACCTAACCCGGAGGGAAGAAGCGCTTCGGCCTCGCGACCCAGGGGGAAGCGCTTCGGGGTGGGAAAAGGGATTTTTCGTGGCCACAAAAATAAGGGGAAGCGCTTCCCCCTTCTGGCCACGGTCCTAGCGTTTAAACAGGGCGATGGTGTTGCGGATAATCGGCCCGGCGAAGCGCTCGAAGCGGCAGCGGTCGGACTGCTCGAAATAGAGCTTAATCAGACCGCTGATGGTGGCGCTGAGGTGGTAGAAGATGTAATCGGGTTCCACCCCCGGCCGCAGTTCGCCGTTGCGATGGCCCTGTTCCACCGCCCGGCGGCACTGCTCCTCCCAGTGGTTGTCCATGCGCCGATTCAGGCTAATCAAAGCCTCATCGCTGCCGCGCTGGAAATAGCCAATGCGAAAGAAACGGGCCCGCTGGGGGTGGTGATTCAGGGCCCCGAAAAAGCTGACGAAATTGTCGGTCAGCTGCTCCCAGGTGTTCGCGGCCTGCAGGGCCTGGCTGTTTTTGTCGATGATTTCCGCAAATTCCCGCTCGGCCAGGGCATTGAGAATCTCCTCTTTATTTTGAAAATGCCAGTAGATGGCGCCCCGGGTCATTCCGGCCTGCTTGGCCACGGCACTCAGGCTGGTTTTGCTGTAGCCCAGCTCATCGAAAAGCAGCAGGGCGGTGTCCAGAATCTTTTCGCGGGTTTGCAGGGCCTCGGCTTTGGTTCGGCGCATAGTTATTGCTCGTTAGAAAAAGAAGCGCGCTAGTTTAATTTTTTCGCGAATTACATTCAAGAATGAATGTATAATTTCCGCCTTTCTCCTATCCCTAACGAGTTCACATTATGTCTAATAAAATCAATCGCCTGGCCGCCGTCGTTGGCCTGGCATTGCTGGCCGGCGCGGCCTCGGCCCAGATGCAAATGCCGGCGCCGACCATCAGCGTTCTAAAAGTCAAGCCCCAAACCCTGCTCCTCACCGAAAACCTGCCGGCCCGGCTGGTGGCCTCGCGCGAGGCGGTGATTTATCCCCAGGTGGGCGGCATTCTGCAGAAACGGCTCTTCCAGGAGGGCAGCCCGGTGAACGCCGGCCAGCAGCTCTATCAGATTGATGATGCCGTCTATCAGGCCAATTTGCTCTCCGCCCAGGCCAGCCTGGCCCAGGCCCAGGCCAACAAGGCCCTGGCCGAAAGCACTGCCAACCGCTATGCGCCGCTGGTCAAGGAAAAGGCCATCTCCCGCCAGACCTATGACCAGGCCGTGGCCCAGGTGAAGGTTTCCGAGGCCGGCATTCAGGCGGCCCGGGCCAGCATCAAGCAGGCGGAAATCAACGTGAACTACGCCAAGGTTAAGGCGCCCATCTCCGGCATCATCGGCCGCTCGCTGGTAACCGAAGGGGCGCTGGTGAACAGTTCGGTACGCATGGCCGAAATCCAGCAGCTTGACCCCATGTACGCCAACATCACCTACTCGGCCAAAAAGGTGGTGCAGATTAAGGAGGCGCTGCGCCGGGGCATGAACCTGCCGAACAGCGTCGAGCTGACCTTCGACGACGGCAGCACCTACGCCCACAAGGGCAAGATTCTCTTTGCCGAAAACACCGTGGACGAGAGCACCGGCGAGCTGCTGATTCGGGCGGAAATCCCCAATCCCGAGGGCGACCTGCTGGACGGCATGTATGTGCGCGTTGAGGTGCCCACCGAGCGCCTAGAAAACGTCTTCCTCGTGCCGCAGAAGGCCGTAACCCGGGGCAACAAGGACACGGTCAATGTGGTGAATGCCGACAAGATGACCGAAAGCCGCGAGGTGAAAATTCTGAAGGGCTATAAAAATGACTGGGTTATCAGCGAAGGGCTGAAGAGCGGCGACATCGTCGCCCTGGATACGGTGTCCGCTCTGCAGAAGGGCATGCCGGTGCAGACCATTGAGGTGGACGCCAGCGGCAAGGCCCTCAATCCGCCGAGCCCCACGCCCAGCCCGGCCGCCAGCAGTGAGAAGAAATAATGTCTAAATTTTTTATCAACCGCCCCATCTTTGCCTGGGTGGTGGCCCTCTTTATCATCTTCGCCGGCCTGCTGGCGCTGAATAATCTGCCCATCGAGCAGTATCCCAGCATCAGCGCCCCCACCATTCGCCTGCAAACCACCTACCCCGGCGCCAGCGCCGAGACCCACGAGGAGGCGGTGCTGTCCATCATCGAGAAACAGATGAACGGCATCGAGGGCCTGGACTACATGAGCGCCAGCGCCTCCAACAACGGCTCCGGCTCCCTGTCCCTGACCTTCCGCAGCGGCACCGATGAGGACGTGGCGCAAATCAACGTGCAAAACCGCCTCTCCCAGGCCGAAGCCAGCCTGCCGGACAGTGTGAAGCGCTACGGGGTTACCGTAACCAAGTCCACCAGCAACATGCTGATGGTGGTGTCCCTCTTCGCCGAGGACGGCGCCGAGCACCTGGACCAAATCGCCATTTCCGACTATACCGTCCGCAATATCGTGCCCGAACTGCAACGGGTGAAGGGCGTCGGTGCCGTGCAGATGTTCGGGGCCGAAAGTGCCATGCGCATCTGGCTGAGCCCGGAAAAACTACAGGGCTATGGCCTCTCCGCCAACGACGTGGCCGCCGCCATTCAGTCCCAGAACATGCAAATTCCCGCCGGCAGCATCGGGGCCCAGCCCGCCGACGAGGGCCAGACCATCACCGCCACCCTCAACGTATCCGGCCAGCTGACCAGCGTCGGCGAGTTTGAAAACATCGTGGTGGCCAGTAAACCTGACGGTTCCACCGTGCGCATCAAGGACGTGGGCCGGGTGGAACTGGGTCTGGAAAGCTACGCCTCCCAGGCCCGCACCAACGGCAAAATCTCCGCCGCCATGGGTATCCAGCTCTCCAGCACCGGCAACGCCGTGGAAACGGCCCGGCTGATTAAGGAGCGTATGAATGAGCTGCAGAACTACTTCCCCGAGGGGCTGGACTGGAACATTCCCTACGACACCTCCATCTTCATCAACATCTCCATCAACAAGGTTATCCACACGCTGCTGGAGGCCATCGCGCTGGTCTTCATCGTGATGTTCCTCTTCCTGCAGAACATCCGTTACACCCTGATTCCCACCATCGTGGTGCCCGTGTCCCTGCTCGGGGCCATTGCGGTGATGGCGCCGCTGGGCATGTCCATCAACGTGCTGACCATGTTCGCAATGGTGCTGGTTATCGGCATTGTGGTGGACGATGCCATCGTGGTGGTGGAGAACGTGGAACGGCTGATGGCGGAGGAGAAGCTGTCGCCCCGCGCTGCCACCGTCGCCTCCATGGGCCAGATTTCTTCGGCCATCTTCGGCATCACCGTGGTGAACATCGTGGTCTTCCTGCCCATGGCCTTCTTCTCCGGGGCTACCGGGGCCATCTTCCGCCAGTTCGCCCTGGTCATGGCCCTGTCCATCGGCTTCTCCGGCCTGCTGGCCCTGACCTTTACGCCGGCCCTCTGTGCCACCCTGCTCAAGCCCATTAACCACGAGCACGGGGAAAAACGCGGCTTCTTCGGCTGGTTTAACCGCCTCATCACCGCCCTGACCAATTTCTACGGCCGTTCGGTGCAGAAGTTCATCAAAATTCGCTACCTGATGATGGTGGTGTACCTCGGCCTCTGTGGCGCCGCCGCCTACGTCTTCCGCCAGCTGCCCTCCTCCTTCCTGCCGGACGAGGACCAGGGCTTCCTGATGTCGGTGGTGCAACTGCCCTCGGAGGCCACCGCCGAACGGACGCTGCACGTACTCGGCGACATTGAAAAAATCGTTACGGCCCTGCCCGAGGTGAAAAACATCATCGCCATTCAGGGCTTTTCCTTCTTCGGCAACGGCCAGAACATGGGCATGGCCTTTATCTCCCTGCAGGACTGGGCCGAGCGGCCTAAACCCGACCAGAGTGCCCTTGTGCTGAGTAAAAAGCTGATGGGGGCCTTCCTCAGCCAGCTGCGCGGCGCCACGGTCTTCGCCCTGAGCCCGCCCTCCATTCCCTCCCTGGGCACCTCCTCGGGCTTTAAATTTGTCATTCAAGACCGGGGCGGCGCCGGCCATAACGCCCTGGTGGCGGCCCGCAACCAGCTGATGGGCGCCATGATGCAACGGAGCGACCTCTTCGGCGAGGTGCGGCCCGACGGTCTGGAGGACGCGCCCCAGCTGCGTTTGAACATCGACCGCAACAAGGTCTATGCCCAGGGGCTGAACATGAGCAGCGTCGCCAGCGTGCTGGCCACCAACCTGGGTTCCAACTATGTGAACGACTATCCGAACCGGGGCCGGCTCCAGCGGGTAACGGTGCAGGCCGACGCCCGCGCCCGCATGCAGCCCGAGGACGTGCTGCGCCTGAATGTGGTGAACAATCGCGGCGAGCAGGTGCCCTTCTCCTCCTTCGCCACCATCGACTGGGAGTATGGCCCACTCCAGGCCGAACGCTACAACGGCTATTCCTCCCTGAGCCTGAGCGGTTCGGCCGCCTCGGGTAAATCCACCGGCGAGGCCATGGCCACCATCAGCGAACTGGCCAAGGCCCTGCCGACCGGCTTCGGCATCGAGTGGACGGGCCTGTCCCTGGAGGAACAGCGCGCCGGCAACCAGCAGCTCTACGTCTACGGTGCCACGGTGCTGGTGGTCTTCCTCTGCCTGGCCGCCCTCTACGAGAGCTGGTCTATCCCCTTTGCCGTGCTGCTGGTGCTGCCCCTGGGCGTGCTCGGCGCCGCCGGCGGGATACTCGGTCGCAGTCTCTTTAACCTGAAGATGATTATTGCCTTCGCCGGGCCCCAGTTCGCCGCCATGGCCGAAAAGTTCAGCAACGACATCTACTTCCAGGTGGGCATGATTACGGTCATGGGTCTGAACGCCAAGAACGCCATTTTGATTATCGAGTTCGCCAAGGAACAGCAGGAGGCCGGCCGCGACGTCATCGCCAGTGCCATCGAGGCCTGCAAACTACGCTTCCGGCCGATAATGATGACCTCGCTGGCCTTTATCCTCGGCGTGGTGCCGCTCTATGTGGCCAGCGGCGCCAGCTCCGCCTCCCAGCGGGCCATCGGCACCAGCGTGTTCTGGGGCATGAGCGTCGGCACCTTCCTCGGTCTGCTCTTCATTCCGCTGTTCTTTGTGGTGGTGCGCAGCCTCTTCAAAGGGAAAACTAAACCCCCGGCCGCGCCCGAAACTTTAGAATTGGCCCACCCCCATTCCTAGGAAAATATCTATGCGAAACAACCGCCTTACGGCCCTGGCCCTGGCCATCTTGCTCAGCGCCTGTAGCCAGAAGACTTTGACCCCGCCGCTGCCGCCGGTGGCGGTGGAACTGCCGCAGAGCTGGCAGGAACTGTCCATTCACGAAGCGCTTCAGCCCGACGGCAAAGCGGTGCAGGAACTGGGCTGGCGCGATTTCTACCGCGACCCGCGCCTGCAGAAGCTCATCGCCGAGGCCCTGGCCCACAACCACGATTTGCGCAGCTATGTGCTGGATACGCAGATTGCCGAGCTCAACTACGGCATCACCTATCAGAACCGGGAACCGACGGTCAATGGCAGTGCCGGCGTCGGCCGCCAGGACAACACCAAGGGCAGCCGGCCCGGCCAGAACAGCTTCACCGCCAATCTGAGCGGCAACTTCGATTTGGATTTGTGGGGCGGTAAAACCGCCACCAGCGACCAGGCCCTGAACCAGTTCCTCGCCACCCGCGAGGGCCAGGACAGCGCCAAGCTCGGCCTGATTCGCAGCGTGGCTGGCGCCTACTACCAGAGCCGCATCATCGCCGCCCAAATCGCGCTGAGCCAGAAGATTCTGCAGCTGCAGCAGGAGAAATACCGGCTGGCGGCCCTGCAGAGCAGCGCCGGCGTGATTACCAACATCGACCTGCGCCAGTTCGAGGAGGCCGTGGAACAGGCCAAAATCGGCGTGCTCGAGGGCGAAGGCAACCAGCAGAAGGCTTTGAACGCCCTGGCCCTGCTGGTGGGCCGGCCGCTGGCCGCCCTGGATTTGCCCGCCGCCAGCGTCGACCGCCAGGCCTTCAGCAAGCTGCACGTGCCCAGCGTGCCCAGCGAGGCCCTGCTGCAGCGGCCGGACATTCGCGTCGCTGAACTGCAGCTGCGCGCCGCCAATGCCAACATCGGCGTGGCCCGGGCCAATCTCTATCCGAACATCAGCCTCGGCGCCGGCCTCAATCTGGCCAGTAGCAAGCTGAGCGAGTTCTTCAGCAACGGCCTGGGCTGGTCGGTGAATTCCAATATCAGCGCCCTGATTTTCAACCGCGACAAGCTGCACAAGGCCGTCAAGATTTCCGAGCTGCAGCAGGAAAAGGCGCTGGAAAGCTACAAGAAGACGGTCAAGGCCGCCTTCTACGAGGTCGCCGATTTGCTCAACGAGCGCGAGACGCTGCAGGAGAAATACCGGACGCAGCTCAAGGTCGGCAAGGCCGTGGCCGAGCGGCTGCGCCTGGAAAACCTGCGCTTCCAGGCCGGCGTAACCAGTGCCACCGATTTGCTTAACGCCCAGAGCGCCGCCAACAGCTCCGATTTGAGCCTGCTCAATATCGAGCTGCAGATGCTGAACAATCAGGTCAATCTCTACAACGCCCTCGGCGGCGGCCTGGTGGAGGGCAACAGCGCCCCCAGCCTGGAGGCGCCGGCCCAGCTGCTGCCGGCGGCCACCTCGGCCAACGATGAGGCCCTGGGCATCGAAGCGGCTCCGGCCCCCAGGGCCCGCCCGGCCGGCGGTCGCAAGGCCGGCGGCAAGTCGTCCGCTCCGGCCGGCGGCAAAAAAACGAGCTCGAAAAAAGCGAGTTCAAAAAAATCGAGCCAGTGATGGCCACGGCGTCGCCCCCGGGCGGCGCTTTTTTTATCCAAGCCAATGGGGGAGAAAATCATGGGGGGCAATGGCCTTTTATTTCTGCTGGGTCTGCTGGTGCTGCTGCTGGGGGTGCTTGGGCTGCTGGCCGAGCTCTTTCCAAATCTAAAGGTGGATAGCCGCGCCCTGACCGTCAATCTGCCGGAAACACTGGATAGGCTGCTGGTGGACGAGCCGGAGAAAGCGGAGCATTCGGCCGAGCAGCAGCCGGACAAACGGCAGGATTAGCTAGTGGCCGGCCGGCTTGGAACGAAGCGCTTCGTTTGGAGTCGGGCCGGGGGAAGCAGCGCTTCAAGCGGGAATCTGAAAACGAGGGAGCGCTTCTGGCTGGCCCGATTTAAACGAAGCGCTTCACCCTGGAAAGCCCAGTCGAACCGAAGCGGTTGCTGCGCCCCTACGTGCTCGCTGCCCCTCTTCGAGGGGCTCAGTCTCGAAAGGGGGAGCGCTTCCGGCGGGAAATCCTGTTCGGAAGGAAGCGCTTCGGTTCGCGGGATTAACGTCCTAAAGGGCGAAGCGCCTCAACCAAACAAGCTAGGAATTAAACGGTGGGCTTCGGCGAGGAAGCGCTTCATTTTTGGGAGCGCTTCGCCCGGCTGAGCTAGACGAAACGGGCCGGGGTAAGCGCTTCTCTCTGAAAAGCCTAGTCAAACCGAAGCGCTTCGGTAAGGGGGAAGCGCTTCGTTTGGAGTCGGGCCGGGGTAGGAGAAAAGTTAGGCCTAGGGAAAGCGCTTCGTTTTAAAACCGTGAAGGGGAGCGCTTCGCTTGGCCGGGCCGAATAAAACCAGCCAGAGTCAGAAGCGCTTTGGTCTTCGAGTCTGCAAAAAGGGGGGCGCTTTGCTTGGCCGGTCTGGATAAAACGGGCCAGGCTAGGAAAGTAGTCGCGGGGCTCGGTCTGAAAGTTCAGCCCAATCAGCGAAGCGCTTCTCTCTGAAAAGCCTAGTCAAACCGAAGCGCTTCGTTCGGAGTCGGGCCGGAGTAGGAGAAAAGCTAGGCTTAGAGAAAGCGCTTCGGTCTTTTTAAATGATTTAAACGGGCTGGGTTTGGAAGCGCTTCGGTTTTTAAAGCTGCGCTGTAAAAAGGGGCCATGGTCTGCTCTATAGGGGGAAGCGCTTCCCGTTGGAAATCCAGTTTTGGGCGAAGCGCTTCGTTTTAAAACCGTCAGGGGGAGCGCTTCGCTTGGCCGGTCTGGATAAAACGGGCCGGGGTGGGGAAGTAGTCGCGGGGCTCGGTCTGGAAAGTTCAGTCCAATTAGCGAAGCGCTTCAATCTGAAAGGGGGAGTGCTTCCCTTGGCGCCGGGCTGGGCTAAGAGAGAGGTCAGGATTTAGAAGGGAGCGCTTCGGTATCAGGGGCGGCCCGATGGACGCCGGCTGGTTTTGTGCTGGGCTGAAGCGCTTCGGTCTGAAATCTCCAGAGGGAAGCGCTTCGTTCTGTGAATCTGCAAAGGAGGGGGAGCGCTTCGCTCGCAAAAGTCGCAAAACCGAAAGAGGCACTGCCTGCCGAAAAGCTCGTTCTGAAGAAGCGCTTCGCTTTGAGCCGGGGGCGGGCAGCGGGGCTCGCTCAGGGCTGGGCCAGCACCGCCGCCAGCTCGGCCCGGCTGATGGGGCCATAGGGAACCCGGCGGCTGCGGGCGGCCAGTTCGGTGCGGTAGCGAATGAAGTCGGCCTCGTTGTCAATCATAAGGAACGGATTGCCGGCCAGCTGCTCGGCCAGGGTGGTCATTTCGGCGATGCCGTAGTCGTGGCCGCACCAGATGCGGGTTTGCGGGTCGAGGCTTTTCAGCCGTTGCAGGCTGTGGAAGAGGGCGGCGGCGCTGGCGCTGGGATTGCGCACGTTGCCGGCGCCGTAGATGAAGAGGGTATCGCCGGTGAGCAGGTCGCGGCCGCTGTGGTAGCAGCAGCTGCCGGCGGTGTGGCCCGGGGTCATCAGCACGCCCAGGGAGGCGCGGCCCAGCTGGATTTCATCGCCATCGGCCACCAGCACCGCATCAGCGGGGGCGTCGGGCCACTGCTCCCAGGCCGGGGCGCTGACGAAGACGGCAATGTCCGTACGGCCGCCGCGCAGTTCGGCCACCGCATTGACGTGGTCGTGGTCGCTGTGGGTGATGAGAATGCCCTCCAGCCGGAGATTTTCCTCGGCCAGCACGCCGGCGATGCCCTCGGCGTCCCAGGCCGGGTCAAGGACAAAGGCCGTGGCCGTTTCCCGGTCGGCGATGATATAGATGAAATTGTCCTTTTCCTCAAACTTTAATTGGATAATTTCATGGCTCATTTCAAAATCCTTTCAGGTTTTTATTCTTCATGAGCCGTTGTTTATCAATGGCCCATTCCCGGTTTTTATTGCTGTCGCGTTTATCAAATTCTTTTTTGCCTTTGGCAATGGCCATTTTCATTTTTATATAGCGGCCATGCCAATACATATTTAAAGGAACCAGCGTGTAGCCGTCCCGCTGCTGGGCGCCGACCAGCTGATTAATTTCGCGGCGATGGAGCAGCAATTTCCGCGTTCGGGTCGGGTCAATGGGCTTATGGGTGGACGTAAAGGAAAGGGGCGTAATGGTGGCGCCGAATAAAAAGATTTCGCCGGACTTAATTAAAATATGGCTTTCTTTAATATGAACTTTCCCGGCGCGCAGGGCTTTGACTTCCCAGCCTTCCAGCGCCAATCCGGCCTCGAAGGTCTCTTCAATAAAATAATCGTGGCTGGCTTTTCGGTTCACAACAATATCGTTGTTTTGCGATTTCTTTTTGCTCATAATTGGCCTATCTATTTATCAATAAATAATTAGTAATTTAAAAGGACAATTATTGTGCCACAAATTCATAAAACAAAAAGACTGCCCTATTCCTGCGCCCAAATGTTTGATTTGGTTGCCGATGTGGAAAAGTACCCGCAGTTTGTTCCGTGGTGCAGTGCGGCCCGCCTGATTCGTAAAACCGACCGGGAGCTGGTCGCCACCCTCACGGCGCAGAAGGGCGCGTTTAGCAAATCCTTCACCACGAATAACACTTTCGTTTATCCCCAGTGGATGGACATTCAGCTACAGGAGGGTTTTTTCAAGCGGCTGCACGGCCGCTGGGAGTTCACGCCGCAGGCCGATGGCGGCTGCGAGGTGAGCTACCGCATGGATTTTGAGGTGCCGCTGCTGCTGGGGCCGCTGGTAGGCGGGCTGGCCAATCTGATGGGCAGCACCATGGTGGACGTGTTTTCGGCCCGGGCCCAGGCGCTCTATGGCTAGGGACACCATTCGGGTGGAGGTGGCCTACGGCGAGCCCGAACGCCAGAAAATCGTTGCTCTAACGATGTACGCCGGCGCCACCCTGGCCGAGGCGGTGGAACGTTCGGGGCTGGTGCGTTTTTTTCCCCATTTAAAGAAAGCGGCGCTGGACTATGGCATCTTCGGCACCGTGCGCCCGGCGAACACGATTTTGGCCGACGGCGACCGGGTGGAAATCTACCGGCCGCTCATCGCCGACCCTAGAGAAATGCGGCGTCTGCGCGCCAAAAATCGCTAAAATAGCGCCCATTTTTTCGGACTTAACCCATGAACGAACACATCACGGTATTACTGGAGGAAGCCGTGGCAGCCCTTAATCTCAAGCCCGATGGCCACTATCTCGACGCCACCTTCGGTCGCGGCGGCCATTCGCGCCTGATTTTGAGCCGACTCAATCCCCACGGCCTACTCTATGCCCTCGACCGCGACCCCGAGGCGGCGGCCTGTGCCGCCGGCATCGCCGACCCGCGCTTCCATTTTCACCGTACGGCCTTTTCCCGGCTGGACGAAGTGCTGCCCCCCGGCCAGCTGCTGGACGGGGCGCTGTTTGATTTGGGCATCTCGTCGCCCCAGGTGGACCGGGCCGAGCGTGGCTTTTCTTTTAGTAAGAAAGGCGCCATTGATATGCGCATGGATAATCAGCAGGGACCGACGGCATATGACTTGCTTGCACAGCTGGATGATAAGGCGCTGTCCCGCATCATTCGGGACTATGGCGGCGAGCCTCACACCATCGCGCAACGCATAGCCCGTGCCATTCGCCAAGCTCTACCCCATTTGCAAAGCACCACCGATTTGGCCGCCGTCGTCGCCGCCGCCGTTCCGCAGAAATACCACAAGAAACATCAACACCCGGCCACCCAAACTTTTCAGGCCCTGCGCATCGCGGTGAATGATGAATTTGGTGAAATTGAAAAAGCCCTGACGGCCATCGTCCCCCGCCTGCGTTCCGGCGGCCGGCTGGTGGTCATTAGCTTCCATTCCGACGAGGACGCGCTGGTGAAGCGCTTCCTCCGCCGCCAGGAAGGTGAACCTTTGCCTCCAGAGCTGCCCACACAAGGGAGAATAAATCAGCAGCTCCAAATGGTTGGCCCCGCGCTCCGCCCGAGTGTCGAAGCCTTAAGTCATAACCCCCGCGCCCGAAGCGCTGTACTTCGACTGGCAGTAAAGCTATGAATAAATTGTTTTTTATTTTTCTAATTGCACTGGGCTGCTGCATCTACGCCGCCTGCACCGTTGGCAAAACGACCCATGACCGCGCCCTGGCGGTAAAAGAAGATCGTGCCATCAAAAGGGATATTCAAAAATCAATCGCCATGACCACCAACCGCAAGCGGGAACGGGCCATGGTCATTGCCGAAATGAGCTCTCGCGCCCAGATTCGCCGGGATATGGAGGCCATGAACTTGCACACCCCCAGCAAGGAAGAAGTGGCTCTGCTGAAAAAATAAGCGCTGCGGCGGGAGCAACGTGAACTTGTCTTTTAAAATGACGCGCCATGCCTTTGTCCTGGCGCTTTTTCTTTGTCTGGTGCTGGTTTGGATTGGGCGCATTCTCTACGTGCAGACCAATCCCCGGCTGCAGGAGAAAATCCGCAGCGAGGCCGAACGCATGAGCATCAGCACCATCAGCACCAAGGAGGCCCGGGGCACCATCACCGACCGCCACGGCATTGAGCTGGCGCGTTCCTATATGGTGGGCGCCATCGTGGTGGATTCGGTGCTGCTCAACGAGGGCAATGCCAAGCTGTTCCTCAGCCAGAACGGCAACCGCCGCTGCAGTGCCAATCGCGGCCTGACGGCGGTCAAGCCCGAGTGCGAGGCCCAGTTCAATCGTTTTCTGCTCGACGAGCTTAAAGAATTGCTCGCCTATCTGGACCCGAGCAAAAGCCCAGAAGTCCTGCTGCGTGAACTGCGCGAACGGAAAACCTTCCTCGCCTTCCCCCGGGCGGTGGTGGAGGCCAATCCGGGCCGGCTGCCGCCCCGGGAGGAGGCCATTAATCCGGCCGACATCATCGCCGACGCCGACCGGCCGCGCAAACCGCTGCTGGATGCCAAGGGCAAGCCCCAGCGCGACGCCGACGGCCAGCCGCTGTGGGAGGATTTGCCGCTGCCGCCGGGTAAGTATCTGCATTCGGAGCTGGTCTTTCTGCCGGTGCCGTCCCAGTACTGGCGCATCAAGGAGGACATTCCCCTCACCGAACTGGAGGAGGTGCTTGGCAACAAGAACTACCGGGGCTTTTCCCAGGACAATTACTATCTGCGTAGCTACCCCGACCCGGAGGTGATGGGTAACATCATCGGCTATGTGCGCGCCAACGTGGACGGCGTCGAGGGCCAGGGCGAGGCCGGCGCCGAGTTCAATTTCAATGCGGCCCTGCTCGGCCGCGACGGCAAGCAGAAAATCATCCGCACCAAGGACAACAAGGTGCTCTATTACCTGGACGAAATTACCCCGGCCCAGAGGGCGCCGGATTTGGTGCTGTCGGTGGATTCGCGGCTGCAACACATTGTCTATGACGTGCTGCAGGAGGCCATGAAGGAGTTCAGGGCCGAGGCGGCCCTGGCCACGGTGGTGGACGTGAAGAGCGGCGAAATTCTGGCCATGGTGTCGCTGCCGACGGTGGACATCAGCAATCCGGACGAGCGCAGCCATTTCCGCGATAAGAACTATATGGATAAGTACGAGCCCGGCTCGGTGATTAAGCCCATTGTCATCGCGGCGGCCCTGGACGCCAAGGTCATTAGCCCCAACAGCACCTTCAGCACCAACCAGGTCTACACCCTGGGCAAGAACGTGGTGCGCGACGTCGGCAACTACGGCACCCTCGACATTCGCGGCATTCTGAAGAAATCCTCCAACATCGGCATGGCCAAAATCTCCGAGCGCTTCCCCCGGGGCAAGTTCTACGGCTATATGCGGGCCTTCGGCTTCGGGGCGCCGGCGCTGCATTTCCGCGCCGAGGCCAATGCCCATCTGCACAATCCGGAGAAACGCGACCCCAACGCGCCGAAGCGCCTGTTCTACAACGCCTTTGCCTACGCCAATATGCACTACGGCTACGCCATCGAGGCCACCGCCGTGCAGCTGGCCAGCGCCTATGCCACCCTCGGCAACGATGGCATTCGCATGCCGCTGACGCTGCTGAAGCGCACCGGGCCGGTGTCCGGCACCCGGGTGGTGAGCCAGAGCGTGGCCCGGCAGGTGCAGGACATGCTGCAGGCGGTGGTGGCCGGCGAGGGTGGCACCGGCCACAAGGCCATGACCGAGGAATACAGCGTCGAGGGCAAAACCGGCACCTCCCACAAGGTGGTTTCCGGCCGCAAGGGCTATTCGGACAAAAAATATCTGTCCCTCTTCGCCGGCCTCGCCCCCAGCCACAATCCGAAGCTGGCCATCGTCATCATCATCGACAGCCCGGACAAGAGCAAAGGCCACTTCGGCGGCGTGGTGGCGGCGCCGCTGTTCAGCAAAATCACCAGCCGGGCCATGAAGGTGCTCGGCATTGCCCCGGACAAAATCGAGCCGGTGGACGCCCTCAATCAGGTTCTGGCGCCGCCGCCGGACAGCGCTACAATAGCGCCCGCATCGCCATCTACGGAGTGAAAAAATACTATGTTACTCAATCGGTTACTGGACGGCTGGCTGGAGCTGCCGCCGGGATTTAATCCGGACATCGGCGCCCTCAGCACCAGCAGCCAGCGGCTGGGCCCGGATACGCTCTGGCTGGCCCCCCGGGGCCTGGGCCATCACGCCCTGGACTACCACCGGCCGGAGCTACGGCCGGCGGCCATCGTCTACGAACCGCCCTATGCCCATCCCCCGGCCGGGGCCCTGGCCCTGCCCCAGCTCAGCGCCCACATCGGCGCCATCGCCGCCCGTTTCTACGGCCAGCCGGGGGAAGCGCTTCGGCTGGTGGGCATCACCGGCACCGACGGCAAATCGTCGCTGGTCTATCTGCTCGCCGAGGCGCTGCCGAACTGCGCCATGCTCGGCACCATCGGCTATGGCCCGCTCGGCGATTTGCGGCCGGCCAGCCACACCACCCCCGAGGCCCTGCGCGTCCAGCAGGAGCTGAAGCGCTTCGTCGATGCGGGCCTGCAGGTGGCGGCCCTGGAGGTTTCCTCCCACGCCCTGGTTCAAAATCGGGTGGCGGCGGTGCCCTTTGACATCGGCGTCTTCAGCAATCTCAGCCGCGACCACCTGGACTACCATCCGGACATGGAGGCCTATTTCCAGGCCAAGGCCACCCTGTTCCACCGGCCGCTGAAGACGGCCATTATCAATGGGGACGACGCCGCCGGCCGCCGGCTGCTGGCCGAGGGCCATATTCAGCCGGGTACGGCGGTCATCGTCGTGTCCAGCCGGGACGCCGCCCCGGTCCCCAACACGCGCCGCCTCGCCGCCAGCGCCATCGAGCTGCTGCCGGCCGGCCTGCGTTTCACCCTGAGCGATTCCGCCACGGGCCGAAGCGCTTCGGTGGCCAGTCCGCTGCTGGCCCGTTTCAACGTCGATAATCTGCTGAATGTGGCCGCCTGCCTGCTGGCCCTGGGGCTGGACTTTGATACAGTCGTCGCCAAACTTGCCGGCCTGCACGGCGTGGTCGGCCGGGCCGAAGCGCTTCCCCTGGCCGGCGGCGGCGTCGCCATCATCGACTATGCCCACACCCCCAACGCCCTGGAAAATATCCTGCGCGGCATCCGGCCCCACGTGGCCGGCCGGCTCCTCTGTGTCTTCGGCTGCGGCGGCGACCGCGACCCGGGCAAACGGCCGCTGATGGGCGCCGTGGCCGTGGCCGAAGCCGACGAAGTGATTCTGACCGATGACAATCCGCGCCACGAAGACCCGGCCGCCATCATCGCCGCTATCGCCGCCGACCTCGACCCGAAGCGCTTCACCGTCATCCAGCCCCGGGAGCAGGCCATTCGCTTCGCCCTCGACCAGCTCCGGCCCGGCGACGCCGTGGTCATTGCCGGCAAGGGCCACGAGGACTACCAAATCATCGGCAGCGAGCGCCATTATTTTTCCGACCGGGCCGTGGTGGAAGCCTATGACGCCCAGCGCCGCTAGTCTCGCCGCCGTCCTCGGCCTGCCGGCCCCGGCCCGGGATTTTCCCCTGGCCCGGCTCAGCATCGACAGCCGTAGCCTCCCGCCGGGCAGTGCCTTCCTGGCCCTGGACGGCCGCCACCATCGTGGCGTGAAATTTCTGCCGGCGGCGGCGGCGGCCGGGGCCGTGGGCGCCATTGTGGGCAGGGAAGCGCTCCTAAACGAAGCGCTTCCCCCGGATTTGCCCCTGCTGCTGGTGCCCGACCCGGTGGCGGCGCTGGTGGCCCTGGGCCAGCTGAAACGGGCGGCCAGCCGGGCGCGCTTCATCGGCATCACCGGCTCCAACGGCAAAACCAGCACCAAAGAGATGCTGGCCTTTGTGCTCGCCGGCGTCGGTCGCACCAGCGCCACCCGGGGCAATCTCAACAATCACCTCGGCGTGCCCCTGACCCTGGCCAATCTGGCCGGCGACGAGGATTTTGTGGTCATCGAAATGGGCGCCAACCACCCCGGCGAAATTGCACCGCTGGCGGCCCAGGTGCGGCCGGAGCTGGGCCTAGTAACCACCGTGGCCCCGGCCCATCTGGAGGGGTTTGGTTCGCTGCAGGGCGTCATCGAAACCAAGGAGGCCCTGCTCGACGCCGCCGCCCGCATCGTGCTGAGCTGGGAGCTGCCGGCCGCCGCCCTGAACCGCTGGCGGAGCCGCTACCGGGCCAAGCTGGCCTACAGCTACGGCTTCGACCGCCATGCCGATATCCACTGGCTCGGCGGCGATGCCCAGCGCTTCCGGGCCCGCGACCGCCACCAGACCATCGCCATCGACTGGGCCTGCTACGGCCGCCACAACCAGCTCAACGGGCTGGCGGTCATCGCCCTGGTGGAAGCGCTGGGTCTGGACGGCCAAATCGCCGGCCGGCTGCGCGATTTCCAGATGAGTTCCGGCGGCCGTTTCGCGGCGAAGCGCTTCGGTTGCCACTGGCTCATCGACGACAGCTACAACGCCAATCCGGCCTCCTTCGCCGCCGCTCTGCAGACCCTGGCCGGCTTCGCCGCCGCCGAGCGAGTGGTTTACGCCGGCGCCATGGGTGAACTGGGCCCGGACAGCGCCGCCCAGCATCGGCTGGTGGCCGACCTGGCCGCCTCCCTGGGGCTGACCCTGATTCCCGTCGGCACCGACGCCTACGGCCGGCCCGGCCTCAGCAAGGCCGCCGCCGCCGCCGACCTGTGCAGCCGGCTGCAATCGTCCCGGCCCAGCGCCCTGCTGCTCAAGGGCAGCCGCAGTGCCGCCCTGGAAACCCTGCTCACCGACCTTCCCCTTCCCCCCCACTAAAGGATTTTTATGCTCTATCTCCTCGCCGAATGGTTGAGCCAAAACTTTTCGTCGCTGTCGTTTTTCAACGCCCTCACCTACACCACCTCGCGCACCATTCTGGCCGCCCTGACCGCCCTGCTGCTCAGCCTCGGCCTCGGCGGCCGCATGATTGAGCTGCTGCGCCGGCTGCAGATGGGCCAATTTGTGCGCGACGACGGCCCGCAAACCCACCTGAAAAAGGCCGGCACCCCCACCATGGGCGGCGCCCTGATTATCCTCAGCATCAGCCTGGCCATGGCGCTCTGGGCCGATTGGCGCGTGGTTTACAGCTGGCTGGCGCTGTTCGTGTTGCTGTCCTTCGGCGCCGTCGGCTGGTACGACGACTATAAAAAGCTGGTGCTGAAACAGTCCCAGGGCCTCAGTGCCAAACATAAATATGGCCTGCTCTCGCTGGCGGCCCTGATTAGTGCGCTGATTCTCTACGGCGTCGCCCGCAGCCCCATCGAAACCACGCTGATACTGCCCTTCTTTAAAAATGCGGCGCTGCAGCTGGGCGCCCTCGGCTTTCTGCTGCTCAGCTATCTGGTGCTGGTGGGCAGCTCCAACGCCGTCAATCTCACCGACGGCCTCGACGGCCTTGCCATCATGCCGGTGGTGCTGGTGGCCGGGGCTTTGACCGTCTTTGCCTATGTCTCCGGCTCGCCGAACTACGCCCTCCACCTGCACCAGCCGGTCATCATCGGCGCCAGTGAAATGGCCGTTTTCGGCGCCGCCATCGTCGGGGCCGGCCTCGGCTTCCTCTGGTACAACGCCCATCCGGCCCTGGTCTTCATGGGCGACGTCGGCGCCCTGGCCCTGGGGGCGGCCCTGGGTCTGATTGCCATCGTTATCCGCCAGGAAATTGTCTTTTTCATCATGGGCGGCCTCTTCGTGGCCGAGGCGCTGTCGGTGATTATTCAGGTGGTTTCGTTCAAATGGCGGGGCAAACGGGTGTTCCGCATGGCGCCGCTGCACCACCATTTTGAATTGTCCGGCTGGCCGGAGTCGCGTGTTACCATTCGATTTTGGATTATCACGGTGCTGCTGGTGCTTATCGGTCTGTCCACCTTAAAACTGCGCTAGGACGCGGGGAGAATGCTATGGAAACTATGTTGAAACGTCTGCGGGCGCTGAATCTGGCGCAGCCCATTCTGGTGGTGGGCATGGGACTGTCCGGCCGGGCCACCCTCGACCTGCTGCGCGAGGCCGGCTATGAGGCCTGGGGCGTCGATGAGAAATTCAGCGAACGGCGCATCTACCAGCGCGATTTAAACGACCCGGCCGCCCTGGCCGAGGCCCAGACATTGGTCATCAGCCCCGGCATCGACCGGCGTAAACCGGCCATCGCCGGCAGCTTCGCCGCCCAGCTCAATGACATCGAAATCTTCGCCCGGCTCAACGACCGGCCGGTGCTGGCCGTAACCGGCTCCAACGGCAAATCCACCGTGGTGAGTCTGCTCCAGGAAGCGCTTCGCTCCGTCGGCAAGGCTTCCGAGCTCTGTGGCAACATCGGCCGCTCGGTGCTGGAAACCCTCTTCCAGGCACCGGCGGCCGAGGTTTTTGTGCTGGAACTGTCCAGCTACCAGCTGGAGCTTTGCCCCAGCCTCAATCCGCACGTTGGCGCCATTCTCAACATCACCCCCGACCACCTCGACCGCTACGACAGCTTCGCCGACTATGCCGCCGCCAAGGCCCGGCTGGCGGTGCAGAGCACCATCTGTGTGCTCAACGGCGACGATGAACACTGCCTGGCCCTGGCCGAGGAGGCCCAGAACGTCATCTACTTCGGCACCGCCCCCACCATGGCCAACCGGGTGGCCGAGGGGGCCCTCTACATTAAAAATCAAAAGATTCTGGAGGTGGCCGAGCTCCAGCTCAACGGCACCCACAACGCCAGCAATGTGCTCTGCGCCCTGCTGATGTTGCAGGCGCTGGGCCTGGAGCCGGCGGCGGTGCTGCCGGCCCTGAAGCGCTTCCCCGGTCTGCCCCACCGCAGCCAGACCGTGGCCGAGGTGAACGGCGTGCGCTACATCGACGATTCCAAGGCCACCAACATCGGCGCCACCGCCGCCGCCCTGGCTGGCCTGAAGGCGCCGGTTTATCTCATCGCCGGCGGCGTCGGCAAGGGCCAGGATTTCGACCTGCTGGCCCGGGAAATCCAGCGCCATAAGGTCAGGAAAATCCTCCTCATCGGCACCGACAACGCCGCCATGACCGCCGCCTTCCGTGCTGCCGGCCTCGACTTTGAGGACTGTGGCGACATGGTGCGGGCCGTCCAACGGGCCAAGGCGCTGGCCCAGCCCGGTGAGGTGGTGCTGCTGGCGCCGGCCACGGCCAGCTTCGACCAGTACAGCGGCTACGATGCCCGGGGTAATCACTTCGCCTACGAGGCCCAAAATTCCTGCTGAGGAAGCGCTTCCCCATGGATTTTGAACAGTACAACCAGCGCCACCGGCTCGACGCCAATAAGTACCTGGAGGAGTTTCGCCAGGCCCGGCGCCGCGACCGGGATAATCGGCTGCGGCCGCTGCTGCAGCCGGATATGTGGCTGCTGATGGCGCTCTTTCTACTGCTCGGCCTCGGGCTGGTGATGGTCAACAGCTCCACCCTCTATCTGTCGCTGAAAATTAACCGCGAGGCCACCTTCTTCATCGGCAAGCAGCTGTTCTTCGCCGGCTGCGGCCTCGGCCTTGGCCTGCTCCTCTATCTCAGCGTTTCCGAAGCGCTTCTGGTCAAAAGCACGAAGATTCTCTTTGCCCTGTCGCTGGCCATGCTCATCGGCACCTATCTGCCCGGCATCGGCGTCTGGGGCAAGGGTGCCCACCGCTGGCTGAATCTACACATCATGCAGTTTCAGGTCTCGGAATTCGTCAAATTTGCCCTGATTGTCTTCACCGCCAACTTCCTCGTGCGCCAGCGCCGCTTCTTCGACCACGCGCCGCTGCAGGCCGTGGGCAGCCTCTACGTGATTTGCCTGCCGGCGCTGCTGCTGCTCTTCCTCCAGCCGGATTTGGGTTCGACCATTCTCATCCTCGGCATGATGTTCTTCCTGCTCTTCCTGGCCAACGTGGATTGGAAGCTGATGGCCAACATCGCCCTGAGCGGTCTGGCCTTCGTGCTGCTGGCCATTCTGATGAAGAGCTACCGCAAGGGCCGGCTCTTCAGCTTCAGCGACCCCTTCGCCGATGCCCAGGGCGACGGCCACCAGCTGGTGAATTCGCTCATCGCCATCGGTGGCAACGGTCTGGACGGCCGCGGCCTCGGCGAGAGCATTCAGAAGTATTCCTTCCTCAGCGAGGGCCACAACGATTTCATCTTTGCCCTCATCGGCGAGGAGCTCGGCTTCTGGGGCATGCTGGCGGTGCTGCTGCTCTACTGTCTGGTGCTGTGGCGCTGCTTTGTCATCGCCCGGCTGGCGTTGCAGGTGCGCCGGCCCTTTTCCGCCTACTACGCCTATGGCCTCGGCACCATGATGATGATGCAGGTGCTGATTCACACCGGCTCGGCCATCGGCGCCATTCCCACCAAGGGCCTGACCCTGCCGCTGATTAGCTACGGCGGCAGTTCCCTATTGATGACCATCATCATGTTTGCCGTGCTGCTGCGCCTCGGTTCCGAAGCCAGCTGGCAGGCCGAAAAGGAGAAAAAAGCACGTGAACGACGCTATGGCTAATCCCTGGCCGGGCAAGAAAATTATGGTGCTGGCCGGCGGCACCGGCGGCCATGTCTATCCGGCCCTGGCCGTGGCCGAAGCGCTTCGCACCGCCGGCGCCGAAATCAGCTGGCTCGGCAATGCCAACGGCTTCGAGGGCCGTCGGGTTCCCGCCGCCGGCTTCCCGCTCACCGACATCGGCGTCGAGGGCCTGCGCGGCCGGAGCAAATGGCGGGCGCCGCTGATGCTGCTGAAGGCCCTCTGGCGCTCCTTCCGGGCCCTACGGGCCCAGCGGCCGGATATGCTGCTGGCCTTCGGCGGCTTCACCGGCCTGGCCGGGGTCTGGGCGAAGCGCTTCGCCATTCCGCTGGCCCTGCACGAGCAGAACGCCCGTATGGGCCTGACCAATCGGGAACTGGCCAAACGCTGGGCCAGTCTGGTGCTGCTCGGCGACCTGCAGGCCCTGGCTGCGGCGCTGGAACTGAATCCGAACAGCCACCACACCGGCAACCCGGTGCGCGCCGACATCGCCGCCCTGCCGGCCCCGGCCCAGCGCTTCGCCAACCGCCGGGGCCCCATTCGGCTGCTGGTGCTGGGGGGCAGCCAGGGGGCCCAGGCTCTCAATGAGCTGCTGCCCGCCGCCCTGGCCCGGCTGCCGGAAGCGCTTCGGCCCCGGGTGCGCCATCAGGTGGGCCCGGCCCATGTGGCCGCCACCGCCGCGCTCTATGCCGCCGCCGGTCTGACGGCGGACATCGTGCCGTTCATCGACGACATGCCCGGCGCCTATGCCGAGGCCGATTGGGTCATCGCCCGGGCCGGGGCCTCCACCGTGGCCGAATTGGCCACCGTGGGCCTGGGGGCGGTGCTGGTGCCCTATCCCCACGCCGTCGATGACCATCAGTATTACAACGCCCTCACCCTGGCCGGCAGCGGCGGGGCCGAGGTGGCGCGCCAGGAAAATCTCAGCCCCGAACGGCTGGCCCTGATGATAAGTGCCCGCAGCGACCGGGCGGTGCTGCTCCAGCACGCCGAGGCCGTGCGCACGCTCAGCCATGCCGACGCCCTCGGCCGTATCACGGCGGCCCTGGCCACGCTGCTCCAGGAATAAACAAGGAATTTTGATGAATCTCAACGCTATCCAGCGCCACGCCATGCGGCGGGTGCAAGAAATCTTTTTTGTCGGCATCGGGGGGGTGGGCATGAGTGCCATCGCCGAGGTGCTGCTGACTCTGGGCTATCACGTCAGCGGCTCCGATTTGAAGCGCTCCGCCGTTACCGACCGGCTCGCCGCCCACGGCGCCGCCATTCATCTGGGCCACCGGGCCGAAAATGTCCAGAGCGCTTCGCTGCTGGTAACTTCCTCGGCCATCGCCCCGGACAATCCGGAGCTGCTCGAGGCCCGGCGCCGCAATCTGCCCATTATTCACCGGGCCGAGATGCTGGCGGAAATCATGCGCTTCCGCTGTGGCATTGCCATCGCCGGCACCCACGGCAAAACCACCACCACCAGCCTCACCGCCTCGGTGCTGGCCGACCTGGACCCTACCTTCATCATCGGCGGCATTCTCACCGCCGCCGGCAGCAATGGCCGGCTGGGCCGGGGCCAATATCTGGTGGCCGAGGCCGACGAGTCCGACGCCTCCTTCCTCCACCTGCAGCCGCTGCTGGCCGTGGTTACGAACATCGACGCCGACCATCTGGAGAACTACGGCGGCAGCTACGAACAGCTCAAGCAGGGCTTCATCAGCTTTCTGCACAATCTGCCCTTCTACGGCCTGGCCGTGCTCTGCGCCGACGACGAGGGCGTCTGTTCCATTCTGCCGGCGGTGCAACGGCCGGTGCGCACCTACGGTTTCAGCCCCGACGCCGACCTGCGCGCCGAGAACGTGCGCCAGATTGGCCTGACCATGCATTTTGACGTGGTTACGGCCGACGAACGCACGCCGCTGGTGCTGAACATGCCCGGCCGCCATAACGTGCTCAATGCCTTGGCCGCCATCGCCATCGGCGAGGAGCTCGGCATTGACCGGGCCCGCATCGGCGCTGCCCTGCGCGAATTCAAGGGCGTGGGCCGGCGCCTCACCTACCACGGCCGCATTCATCACAGCCAGGGCACGGCCGACATCTTCGAGGACTACGGCCATCACCCCAATGAGATTCGGGCGGTGCTGGCGGCGGTGCGTGAGGGCTTCGCCGGCCGGCGCATCGTGGCCGTCTTCCAGCCGCACCGCTACAGCCGCACCCGCGACTGTTTCGCCGACTTCGCCCGGGTGCTGGCCGACTGTCCGGCGCTGGTGCTAACCGACGTTTACAGTGCCGGCGAGGCGGAAATTCCCGGGGCCAACAGCGCCGCCCTGGCCCGGGCCATCGCCGCCGAGGGGAGGGGCGAACCGGTCTACATCGCCGATAAAAACGACATCAACCCCCGGCTGCGCGCCGGTCTGCTCCGCGATGGCGACGTGGTCATCTACCTGGGCGCCGGCGACATCGGCCGCCAGGCCCGGGAAATGGTGGCCGAGGAGGAAGCGCTTCGTGCCTAGTTCACTGCAAAGGGGGGAAGCGCTTCGGGCTCCGGGGGGCGACCGTGGTTGATTTTGGCAAGGTGGCCCTGCTCTACGGCGGCACGTCGGCCGAACGCAAGGTTTCGCTGCAGAGCGGCGAGGCCGTCTACCAGGCCCTGCGCGAGGCCGGGGTGAATGTCCATCTCATCGACACCCGCGAGGCCGGGCCGGTGCTGACCCTGAAGGAACGCGGTTTCCAGCGGGCCTTCATCGCCCTGCACGGCCGGGGCGGCGAGGACGGCCAGATTCAGGCCATTCTGGACTGGCAGGGCATTCCCTACACCGGCTCCGGCGTGCTGGCCTGTGCCCTGGCCATGGACAAGGTGCTGACCAAGCAAATCTGGGCCGCCGCCGGCCTGCCGGTGCAGCCCGACCGGGTCATCGACGGCCAGACCCGCTATGACGACCTGGTACGGGCCCTGGGGGCGAAGCGCTTCGCCGTCAAGCCGGCCCTGGAGGGTTCCAGCGTCGGCATCAGCTGCGTCAGCAACGACAGCGAACTGCAGAGCGCCTATCTCAAGGCCGGTGGCAATCTGGAGAAAATTATGGCCGAGCCCTGGATTAGCGGCCGCGAGCTGACCTATGCCATCGTCGGCGACCGGGTGCTGGACGGGGTGGAAATCCTGCCCAGCACCGGCCACCAGTTCTACGATTTCCACGCCAAATACCTGGCCACGGACACCCGCTATCTCTGCCCGGCACCGCTGCCGGCCGCGCTGGACGCCCAGCTGCGTGAGCTGACCCGGGCCGCCTTCGCCGCCCTCGGCGCCCGGGGCTGGGGCCGCTGTGATTTCATGTTGGACGAAGCGCTTCAGCCCTGGCTGCTGGAAATCAATCTGGCCCCGGGCATGACCAGCCATTCGCTGGTGCCCATGGCCGCCGCCGCCGGGGGCCTGTCCTTCACCGCGCTGGTGCTACAGCTGCTGGCCAGCACCCTCTAAATATGGATAACCACCCACGCCCGCCCCAGTCCGACGCCCCGCCCACCCATAACGGTCTGCGGGGGGCCTTCACCCTGATGGTGGGCTTCATCATCGTGTTCTTCGTGTTGAAGCTGCTGGGAACGCTGGGCTGGCAGTGGTTTAGCAGCAGCACCATCATGCCGCTGCGCCATCTCACCTTCAGCCGGCCGCTGCACTATGGCAATCCCGAGGAAATCAAACGCAAGGTGGCCAGTGCCCCCAGTGCCCATAATCTGATGTTTGTGGATTTGAAGCAGGTGGCGCTGGAGATTAAGACCATTCCCTGGGTGCGCAGTGTGCGGGTGCAGCGCCAGTGGCCCGATGCCCTGCTGCTCGACATTGAGGAGCGCCAGCCGCTCTACCGCTGGAACCACCACGATTTGCTCGACGCCGACGGCAAGCGCTTCAACTACGGCGAGCGCGAGGAATTCCAGCAGCTCTTTAATCTGGAGGCCCCCGAGGGCAGCGAGGAGAAGATGGCCAAGGTGGCCAGCAAGGTGTTGCCCTGGCTGAAGGCGCGCCAGCTGCAGCCGTCGCTGCTGCGCATGGACGAGTACCACTCCTGGGAAGTGGTCATCGATGGCGTCCGCTTTATCCTCGGCAACGACCGCGAGTTACACCGCCGGCTCAAGCTGATGGTGCTGATTTTCCGCCGCTACATTGAACCCATCAAAGCCACTGTGGTAAGGGTGGATTTGCGCTATCCTAGTAGCAGTAACAAACGCCATAATTTTGCTGTGGCGAAACAGTCGGTTGCGCCCGAACCGAGTCTGCTCCCCAACAAAAACAAGAAACCAGAGGCAGTCAAACAATGAATCAATCCATCTGCGCAATTGAAATTGCCAGCACCGCCATTCGCATTGTTGTCGCCGAGTGCGAAGCGAATTCTTTGCAACGAATTCTGGCCTTCAGCGAGGTGGAGGGCCCCTTCCTCGTCAATGGCAAAATTAATGAAATCAATGCGCTAACCAAAATTCTGCAGGAAATGAAGACGGACATTGAGCGCACGCTGGGCACCGGCCTTATCGGCGCCTATGTCAATATTTCCGGCGATGAGCTCAAGAGTCTCAACGAAACCAATCAGGTGAATATCCTCCACAAGGACAAACGCATCCGCCGCAAGGACATTCACGCCCTGATTAAGCTCAACCAGGAGCGGGCCCTGAAGAACGCCGGGCCGTCCTCCTATGCCCTGATTCATTCGCTCCAGCTCAGCTACCAGCTCGACAACGGCGATGTGGTGGCCGACCCCGAGGGCAAGAGCAGCAACCTGCTGGTGCTGAACAGCCAGCACATTCTGGTGCAGAAGGCCCTGCTCTCCGACTATGAATATATCTTCCAGCGCATCGGCCTGCGCTTCGACGGCGCCATCTTCAACGGGCTGGCCTCGGCCTGGGCCGTGGTTAGCGCCGAGGAATGGCAGGAGGGCGTTTGCCATCTGGACATGGGCGCCAGCACCATCGACCTGACCTGTGGCTTCCGCAATAACATCTACTACAACGCCCTGCTTAATCTCGGTGGCAACGAGCTGACCCGCCGGCTGGCCGTGCAAATGAATATTTTCACCGACTACATGGAAGTTATTAAGGTGGAAAACAGCGCCATCCAGGCCAAGACCATTCACAAGCCCCAGCTGGCCCTGCCCTTCGTTGGCCTCGACCAGAAGAGTTTTGTCAGCAAGGACACCTTCTGTATGGTCATCAAGAGCTACTGTGATGAGCTGGTGCAACTGCTCCAGCAGCTGCGCAAGAAGGGGCCCAGCCCACTGGGGCCGGTGAAGAAAATCGTGCTTTCCGGTGGCGGCGCCAACATTGGCGGCCTAAAACAGTATCTGGCCAACAGTCTGGGGCTGGAGGTGCGCCTGGCCGAACGGCTGATTGCCATACCGCCGGCCCCGGACAATATGGCCGAGGGTCTGCGCAGCAGCAAATACGCCACCGTGCTCGGCATGCTCTACTACGTTACGGAATTTAAGAACGACTCGTCCTTGGAAAATCCGGAAAAATATAATCTCAAATTTGTATCGAAGAATTTCTTTAAAAATTTCTTTAAAGAGTTGTTCTAACTGAAAAATCACAGGAAGGATATATGGCAAATTTCACCGTTTATGAACCCAACAATGGCAACGAGGTTGTCCGCAAAAGTCTGGCAAAAATCAAAGTTATCGGCGTCGGCGGCGGCGGCAACAACGCCGTCAGCGAGATGTGGAACGTGAAGGCCATGGACGGGGTGGAGCTGATTGTGGCCAACACCGACCTGGACTTCCTCAATGCCTCGCCGGTGGTGCACAAGATTCAAATTGGCGAGGAGACCACCAAGGGCCAGGGCGCCGGCAGCGATGAGAACGTCGGTCGCATGGCCGCCGAGGAGAACGCCGACAAAATTAAGCAGGCCCTGCAGGGCGCCGACATCGTCTTCATTTCCGCCGGCATGGGCGGCGGCACCGGCACCGGCGCGTCGCCGGTGGTGGCCCGCATTGCCCGCGAGCTCGGCATTCTGACCGTGGCTATCGTCACCAAACCCTTTAAGAACGAGGGCCGCCAGCGGGCCCGCATTGCCGAACGCGGCATCGAAGCGCTTCGGGACGAGGTGGACAGCCTCATCGTCATTCCCAACGACAAAATCAACGAGAACAACCCCACGGCCCTGATGAAGGACGCCTTTAAAACCGTCAATATGGTGCTGGTGGACAGTGTGAAAAGTCTGGTGGACATCATCTGCGACGTGGCCCTGATTAACACTGACCTTAACGACGTGCGTTCGCTGATGCGCAAACGCGGCACCGCCATGATTTGCTATGCCGAGGCCAGCGGCGAAGACCGGGCTGTCAGCGCCACCCAGCTGGCCATGAGCTCGCCGCTGCTGGAGAACATCAACCTCAGCACTGCCCAGGGCATTCTGATTCACGTCTCCGGCAGCAGCTCCACCCTGACCACGGAAGAATACAACGCCGTCCAGGAGGAAATCTACAGCGTCGTGCCCGATGACAACTCCGAGGACAGCGAAGTCTTTATGAAGGTGGGCCTCAATATGAACGATGCCCTGGGCGACAAACTGCGCGTGATTATCTTCGCCACCGGCATGGACGACGGCAAGAACGAGGAAAAGCAGAGCCTCGGGGTCAGCGTCAGTGCGCCGCCGCTGCAACCGCCGCCGGCCTTCGGCAGCTACGGCGCCATTCCCCCGGCTCCGTCCCTGCTGCCGCCCCAGCCGGAACCCAGCCAGCCCGAGGAGAAAAAGGGCGGCTTCTTCGGTTTCTTCAAATAGGGTGGCCCCATGCTAGACCGCAGCATTAAGGTGCTGGCCATCGGCCCGGCCGGCCAGCCTAGCGCAGCAACCCTATCGGCCCAGGATAAACACTGGGAGATTATTTCCATTCCCGACCTGCTGGCCGCCGAAGCGCTTGATTTGAAATTACTGTGCCTCGACAGTCCACAAGGCCTGCCGCTGGTGCTGGTGGCCGACCCCGGCGACGAGATGAGCAGCCGGGTGGCCCCGCATCTGGCCCGCAAGGCCCGCGCGCTGGCCCTTCCTACTCTGGCCCTGCTGGCCCGGCCGCCGGCAACGGCGGACAGCGACTGCCAGCGCCGGGCCCGGTGGGCGCTGGCGGCCCTGGAGGAGCTGGTGGATGCGCCCGTTGTTCTCAATGGCCACCTCGATGGTGCCGCCCTCGGCCATCTACTGGAAATGCTGAGCACCGGCGATCTGATTTCGCTTGACCTCAACGACCTGCGCCGCCTGCTCCGCCGGCCGGGCCAGTTTGTCATTGCGGCGGCCGAAGCCCACGGCCCCGACCGGGCCTTCCAGGCCGCCCGGCGGGTTCTGGGCTCACTGGCGCGGGAAAACCTTGACCTTAGCACCGCCCCGGGCCTGCTGGTGCACATCTCCGGCAGCAGCGCCACCCTGACCTCGGACGAATACAACGCCATTCAGGAGGAAATCTATAGCCTTCGGCCCGATGACGAAGGCGAGGACAGCCCCGCCTTTATAAAGTTTGGCCTCCATATGAACGACGCCCTCGGCGAGCGGCTACAGCTGATTATCGCTGCCATCGGCCCAACCCTCGACCGGGTCAAATCCTCCCCCCCTTGCCCGGGAGAGTCCCATGGCAACCGTTAAGGTGCTGGCCATCGGCGATGCCGGCAAAAACATCGTGGCGGTCCTGCCCCCGGCCAGCTGTCCGGCCGAGATTATTCCGGTGCCCAGCCTGGCCGTGGCCGAAGCGCTTGACCCACGGGCCCTCCAGGCCGACAGCCCCGAGGGGGCGCCGCTGATTCTGGTGGCCGGCCTCGGCGGTCAGACCGGCACCAAGGGCGCGCTGCTGCTGGCGGAGCGGGCCCGGGCCGCCGGCCTGTTCACCCTGGCCCTGATTATTACCCCCTGTTCGCTGGAGGGCGAAGGGCGGGTGGCCCTGGCCCAGGAAGCGCTGCGGCAGCTGCGCCAGCGCTGCGATGGTCTGTTGAATTTCGACAACGATTTGCTCTGCTCCGACCGGGTGAGCCAACGTCAGGTATTTTCCGGCTGGGAGGCCCTCAACGGCCAGATTGCCCGCTGTCTCAACCGGCTGGTGGCGGCGGTGCCCACCCTGGACCGCGCCCACGCCCAGCGCTTCCTCGACGACCTCCAGCCCTAAGCCGCGCCCCGGCCATGACCCGCCAACGAACCATCATCGAGCCCCTGAGCGCTTCGGGCATCGGCCTGCACAGCGCCCAGCGCGTTGATATGCGCCTGCTGCCGGCCCCCATCGACAGCGGCATCATCTTTCGCCGCAGCGACAACGGCTGCCAGTTCCGCGCCCGGGCCGATTTGGTGCGCGACACCATGCTGTGCACGGCCCTGGTCTACGAGAACAGCCGCGTCGCCACCATCGAGCATCTGATGTCGGCGCTCATGGGGCTGGGCATCGACAATCTCATCGTTGAGCTGAGCACCGCCGAGGTGCCGATTATGGACGGCTCGTCGGCGCCCTTTGTCTATCTGCTCCAGCGCGCCGGCATCCGCGAGCAGGACGCGGCGAAGCGCTTCATCTGCATCGACAAACCCCTGGAGGTGCGCGAGCGGGACAAATGGGCCAAGCTGCTGCCCCACCGGGGCTATCGTCTTGATTTCACGATTGATTTTGACCATCCGGTTTTCCGCCACCGCAACAATTCCTTCCGGCTGGAATTTTCCACCGGCGCCTATATCCGCGACATCAGCCGCGCCCGCACCTTCGGTTTTCTTGCCGACATTGAGAAGCTGCACAATATGGGGCTGGCCCTGGGCGGCAATCTGGATAATGCGGTGGTGGTCGATGATTTTCGCGTCCTGAACGAGCAGGGCCTGCGCTTCGCCGATGAGTTTGTCCGCCATAAGCTGCTGGACGCCCTCGGCGATATGTTTCTGGTGGGGGCGCCGCTGCTGGGCTGGTACCAGGGCTACCGCTCCGGCCACGACCTGAACAACAGGCTCTGCCTGGAGCTGCTGCGCAATCCCGACCACTGGCACTATGAAACCCTGTCCGGCGACGATTTGATTAACTACGGCTTCTAAGGAGAATCTATGAAAAAACTGATGATTATGGCCCTACTGCTGCTGGCCGGCTGTGGCGAGAAATCCAAGGTCAGCGCCAGCGTGGAGGATTTTGTGGGCCAGCTGTTCGCCGGCGATATGAATCGGGCGGTGGAGATGGTCTACGTTCAGCCGGAGATGCCGGCCTTCCTGGCCGCCAATGCCAAGCAGCTGCTGGTGCCGGCCCTGCAGGGCCTGCAGGCGGAATTGCAGCGCACGGCCAAATTTAAAGGGGTGAAGGTGGAGGAGGTGAAATTCATCGACGCCGAGGAAACCCGGGCCCGGGTGCGCTACCGGGTGGAATTTGCCAACGGCGACCGCAAGAGCGCCGAGATGCTGACCATCAGGGTGGGCGACCGCTGGCTGATGAATCCCTTTGAATAAAAATTAACTTGAAAACAGCAAGATATAAAAAAAACCGGCCGGCGCTGGTTTTTTTTTATGTCCTGGCACTGGCGTTGCTATTTTTGATGAGGGCAAGTTTGTTTTTTCATAAGCGTTGGCCGGTAGCAATACCGGCCTTTTTTTTGTCTTTTCACGACTCGTTCCCGTCTATTTCTATCTTTTCCAGCCTTTTGGGCTTTTTTCTCCGCCCTTCAGCCGCTTTTCGTCGCCCCCGGCCGGTTTTCCTTAGGCTTTCCTCCAATTTCCCGCCGCCATTTTGGCCCTGTTCCCGATTTTTCACCGCCACTTTTGCTGGTTTTCTGCTTTTTTGCTTCCAGATGCTGAAGCGCTTCTTTCTCTACTGGCTTTGCTGAGGGGAGCGGTTGCGGCGCTCTAGGGGCTTGCGCGCCGCTGGGCGGCGTCGGCTTTTGCCGTTCTTTCAAAGGGAAGCGCTTCGGCCTAGGCAGCCAGTCGCTAAACCAATCCAACCGGGGGAAGCGCTTCGGCTGGAGGGAGTGCTTTATTCTTTATTGTCTTTTTCTGAGGGAAGCGCTTCGTCTAGCCAGGCAAAAAAAACGCCTCCCGGGGGAAGCGCTTCGTTGGAAAAATGCTAGGGCTGGCGTTTTTTCAGCTCCTGCAGTTCGGCCTCCAGCTGACATAGCCGGGCCTGGAGCTGCTCGAACATCTCCCGCACCGGGTCGGGAACGTCGCTGGCCTGGCCATAGGCGTTGAATTGCTCACAGTCGCTGCGCCGTTTGCTGTGCACCGCCTTGGCCGGAATGCCCACCATGGTGCTATAGGGCTCCACGTCCTTTACCACCACGGCGTTGGAACCGATGCGGGCATTGTGGCCGACGCTGATGGCTCCGATGACCTTGGCGCCGGCGCCGATGATGACGTTGTCGCCGATGGTGGGGTGGCGTTTGCCCTGCTGCCAGCTGGTGCCGCCCAAAGTAACCCCTTGATAAATCGACACATCGTCGCCGAGTTCGGCGGTCTCACCGATGACAATGCCCATGCCGTGGTCGATGAACAGGCGCCGGCCGGCCCGCACCGCCGGATGAATCTCAACGCCGGTCAGCCAGCGTGAAAACAGCGACAGCCAGCGGGCCAGCCAGTGGCAGCCGCCGGTCCAGAGGGCGTGTTCAATGCGATAGAAGGCCACGGCCCAGAAGCCGGTGTGCAGGGTCAGTATGGCCCAGCCGCTGGTGGTGGCCGGGTCGCGCTCCTTGACGGTGGCGAAGTCCTCGCGGATAAGTTTCCAGCAACCCATTATTTTTTATAGCCTTTTTTGATAAAGGGCAGGCTGCAAACCTTGACCGGCAGCCGTTTGCCGCGTACCTCGGCCTCCAGCGCGGTGCCCTCGGCGGCGGCACTGCTGGCCACCAGGGCCATGGCCACGGGCACGTTCAGGGTCGCGCCGAAGCCGCCGCTGCTGACCTCACCCACCGGGGCGCCGTTGTGGAACAGGGGGGTGTGGGCGCGAATGGGCATTTTGCCGTCGATGGCCAGGCCCACCAGTTTGCGCGGGGCGCCCTGTTCCAGCTGACGGGCGATGACGTCGGCGCCGGGATAGCCGCCGTCCCGCTCGCCGCCGGGGCGCCGTACCTTCTGAATGGCCCAGAGCAGATTGGCCTCGATGGGGCTGGTGTCGGCGTTGATGTCGTTGCCATAGAGACAGAGGCCGGCCTCCAGCCGCAGGCTGTCCCGGGCGCCAAGGCCGGCCGGCACCACGCCCAGTTCCAGCAATTTATCGCAGAGGGCCACCACGCCCTCGTTGCCGATGGAGATTTCCACGCCGTCCTCGCCGGTGTAGCCGGAGCGGCTGACCCAGCAGTCGTGGCCGAGCAGGGTGAAGGCGCCGCCGCGCATGAAGGCCAGTTCGGCGATGGCCGGATTGAGCTGGCTCACCAGGGCCACCGCCTCCGGCCCCTGCACCGCAATTAGGGAGCGCTGCTCCCACCAGTGCAAAGCTCCGGCCGGCAGTCCGGCGCTGAGCTGTTCAAAGTCGGCGAATTTGCAGCCGGCATTGACAACGATATAAAAATCCTCAGCCCGGCGGGTCAGCATTAAATCGTCGTTGATACCGCCCCGGTCGTTGGTCAGAAAGGAATAGCGCTGTTGATTGACGGCCAGGCCGATAAGGTCGGCGGGCAATAGTTTTTCCAAAGCGACATCAAGATTTTCACCCCGGGCAATTAATTGGCCCATATGGGAAACGTCAAAAAAACTGGCCTTTTGGCGGGTGGCCTGGTGTTCGGCCACAATGCCCGTGGCATAGTGCACCGGCATGAGATAGCCGGCGAAGGGCACCATTTTGGCGCCCTGGGCCAAATGCCAATCGTAGAGTGCTGTTTTCCGCTCTGACATGAATAAATCCTCTAGGAAAAGAAACAATCATACTATTTTTGTTGGAATTGATTAGGCCAATGGGGGAAAATTATCGTGATAATGGCATGGGGCTCTCCGGCGGAAATGGCCCGGCGCCACAGAATCAATAGCACAAGAAATTAAGATTGAAGGAACTGGTAATGTCCAAACGAATTTTGGTGGTCGATGATTCCAGCTTTGCCCGCAATATGATTGCGCGTAGTCTGGCCAATAGTGAATATAAAGTGGTTGCCACCGCCACCG
This sequence comes from uncultured Cardiobacteriaceae bacterium, assembly GCA_963532425.1. GTDB lineage: Bacteria > Pseudomonadota > Gammaproteobacteria > Cardiobacteriales > Cardiobacteriaceae > CAUSKK01. The sequence goes on along the minus strand of CAUSKK010000002.1, from coordinate 130,950 downwards.
ACGGCCAAAACGTCCTCGCCGCCTATCAGGAACACCGGCCCGACCTCACCACCATGGATTTAACCCTGCCCCATGTCGATGGTTTGGAATGTATTCGCCAGATTCGCGCCTTTGACCCGGCGGCCAAAATCATCGTGGTCTCGGCGCTGGCGGACGCAAGCACCCACGACAAGGCCCTGCAGCTCGGCGCCTTCGCCTTTCTGGAGAAGCCCTTCGACCCCAAGGAGTTGCTGGAGATGTTGGCCGAGGCGCTGGCCGACTAAAGACGCCGCCCAAAAAGAACCCCCGGTTGCCCGGGGGTTTGGTTTTTATGAAAGGGGTTTGGGGGAAGCGCTTCGCGCTGGCGGGATTGGCCGGCCGAAGCGCTTCGGTTTTTGACCGTTGCGGTGCCACGGTGTGGCTCGCTAGGCGAAGCTTCTAGGCCTCTCCGTTGCTGCGCTACTGCGTGGCTTGCTAGTTGAGGCTTCTAGCCTCTCCGTTGCTCGCCTGCGGCTCGCTAGGCGAAGCTTCTAAGCTTCGCCTTTGCGTTTTCTTTCCTCGCGGGCGGCCCGTTCCTTCAGGGCCAGCTGCCGTTCCAGCATGTCGTCCGAAGTGATGCGGAAGTCGTTGCCCCGGGATTGCAGCTCCTCGGGTAGGCGCCGGTTGGACTCGGCGCGAATGCGGATACGGAAGTTGTTCGGCGATTCCACATACTGCAGGGCGTCCTTATAGTCGATGTCGCCGCGCTCGTAGAGGTCGAAGATGCAGCGGTCGAAGGTGAAAACGCCGTCGTCCGGGTTACCCCGGTCCATGGCCTCGGGGATGTCGCCGAAGTTGCCCTCGTGAATCAGGTGCTCGATGTAGGGCGTGTTCATCATCATCTCCATGGCCACCACCCGGCCGTTGCCGTCCGAGCGCGGCAGCAGCCGCTGGGTGATGAGACAGCGTAGATTTTCCGAAAGCTCCGTTTGCAGCTGGGTGCGCTGGTCGCGGGGGAAGAAGTTGAAAATCCGTTCCAGGGCCTGCACCGAGTTGGTGGCGTGCAGCGTAGCGAGGCACAGGTGGCCCGTTTCGGCGAAGTGCATGGCGTACTGCATGGTTTCGCTGTCGCGAATCTCCCCGATGAGAATCACGTCCGGGGCCTGACGCAGCGAGTTCTTCAGGGCGGTGCCGTAGGTGTCGGTGTCGATGCCCACCTCCCGCTGAATAATCACGCACTTCTTACTGTTGTACATGAACTCGATGGGGTCTTCCACGGTGATGATGTGGTTCTGGGTGTTCTCGTTGCGATAGTCAATCATCGAGGCCAGGGTGGTGGATTTACCGTTACCGGTGGCCCCGATGACGATGACCAGGCCGCGTTTGAGCAGGGCGATGCGCTTCAGAATCTCCGGCTTCGGCAGGTTGAGCGAATCCAGCACCGGCACCACGTTCGGAATCAAACGCATGACCAGGCCGGGCATGCCGCGCTGGCGGTAGGCATTGACCCGCAGATAGGTGGTGTCCTTGACCTCCACCATGAAGTTCAGCTCGCTGGTGGCGAGAAACTCCTTGAAGGCGACCTCCCGGGCGATGGTGTGAATCAGGTTGTAAACGTCCTGCTCGGTCATGTAGACGTTCTTCAGATAGGTCATCTTGCCGTAGAGCTTGACGCTGACATAGTTGTCGGTGTTGATGAAAATATCCGACGCCTTGTTCTGGGCGGCAAATATCACCAGCTGGTCGAACTTCTGGCGGATTTCGTCGCGGTCAAAGCCCGCATTAGGGTTATAGGCCATAAGCGCTTCTCCTTAGTAGACGCCGAAGAGGGTTTTGTCGTTGGCCTTGGAGGCGGCCATTTCCTGGCTTATGACGCCCTCTTTCACCAGTTTCTGCAGGGTCTGGTCGAGGGTCTGCATGCCGAACTGGGAGCCGGTCTGAATCATGGAATAAATCTGGGCGATTTTGTCCTCCCGAATCAGGTTCTTCACCGCCGGCGTGCCCACCAGCACCTCGTGGGCGGCCACCCGACCCCCGCCGATTTTCTTCAGCAGCGTTTGCGCCACCACCGCCCGCAGCGACTCGGACAGCATCGAGCGCACCAGCTGTTTCTCCTCGGCCGGGAACACGTCGATAATCCGGTCGATGGTTTTCGGTGCCGAGCTGGTGTGCAGCGTGCCGAACACCAAGTGGCCGGTTTCGGCGGCGGTCAGGGCGAGACGAATGGTTTCCAGGTCCCGCATCTCCCCCACCAGAATGATGTCCGGGTCTTCCCGCAGGGCCGCCCGCAGGGCGTTGCTGAAGCTCTCCGTATCCCGGTGCACTTCCCGCTGGTTAATCAGGCATTTCTTCGATTCGTGCACGAATTCGATGGGGTCTTCGATGGTAAGAATGTGCTCGTGCTTGTTCTCGTTGATGTGGTTCAACATGGCCGCCAGGGTGGTGGATTTGCCGGAACCGGTCGGACCCGTAACCAGCACCAGACCGCGCGGCACGTCGATGATGTCCTTGAACTTGTCCGGCGCGTTCAGGTCGGCCAGACTGAGCACCTTGGAGGGAATGGTTCGGAAGACCACGCCGATGCCCCGGTTCTGGTTGAACACGTTCACCCGGAAGCGGGAAATGCCCTTAATTTCCGTGGAAAAGTCCGATTCCAACGTTTCTTCAAAGTTTTTTACCTGGTCGTCGGTCATGATTTGGTAAATCATCTGGCGCAGACCTTCGGAGGTTAAATCGGGAACGTTAATGCGCTTAACGTCGCCGTCCACCCGAATCATCGGCGGCAGTCCGGCGCTAAGGTGTAAGTCCGACGCCTTTTGTTTAAAAGTAAAACGCAAAAGGTCGTCCAATTTCATTTCTTCTGACATATAAAATCCCTTAATTAATTAGGTGTTAAAATTTTCATTTTGATTTTAGGAAAAGCTATGTTTTCTCAAACCCTTGGATTTATTGGCGCCGGCCATATGAGCAGCGCCATCATTGCTGGATTAATTGCCGAAAAACATTTTCCCAACATAATTGCTTCTTGCAAATCTAAAGCCACGGCCGAACGAATTAGCAGTAATTATAAAATTAAATGCTTTACGGATAATAGCACCCTATTGAAAACGGCCGATTGTTTAATTATTGGCGTAAAACCCGGCCAGCTGGAAGGACTGCTGCGCGAAATGGCCCAGCAGGATTTGAGCGACAAATTAATCATCACCCTGGTGGCCGGCATTCCGCTGGAGAGCTACCGCCGCATTCTCGGCGACGAAGTCGCCCTGGTGCGGGCCATGCCGAATATGGCCGCCCAGCAGCAGGCCGCCCTGACCGGCATCTACTGCGACGAGGACGAGCTCAGCGAGGAGGAGGAGGCGCTGGTGGACGGCCTCTTTGCCAGCGTCGGCGGCACCGAGTGGCTGGAGGATGAAACCCAAATCGACGGCATCATCGCCCTGGCCGGCTCCGGCATCGGCCTGGTTTTCCGGCTGATGCAGGCCATGGCCAACGCCGGCGAACGCTACGGCTTCACCCCGGAGCAGCTCTATGACATCGTCAGCCAGACCTTCTTCGGCGCCGCCGTCCTCGCCCTGGAGGAGGAGGGCCAGCCCAGCTTTGAAACCTTCCTCAAGCGCATCGCCACCCCCAACGGCACCACCGCCGCCGGCCTGAAAATCCTGAACGATGGCCGGCTGGACGTGCTGCTGGAGGAGGCCCTGCAGGCCACGGTGCTGCGCAGCCAGGCCCTGGGCGAAGAGCTGAGCAAGGATTGGTAATGGGCATTTCCCTGTTTTCGCTGCTGATTTATCTGCTGCAATCGCTGCTGCTGCTGCGCTTCCACGTCAATGCCTACTTTCTGCTCGCCAACCCGGTGGCCTGGCGCATCAACCAGCTGAGTGCGCCGCTGGTGCTGCCGCTGCAGAAAGTCCTGCCGCGCACGAAATACGACTGGAGCGCCCTCATCGTCGCCTATCTGCTCGGCCTGCTCTTCTACCTCTTCGGCACCGGCTCGGCGGTGGCGGGCCTGCGGGGGGGCCTGTATATGCTGCTGGACGCCTGGCTGCAGCTGATGTTTTACAGCCTGGTGGTGGCGGTGATTGCCTCCTGGCTGCAAACCGACGGCCGCCAGCCGTTTCTGCAGGTGGCTTTGACGCTGCACCATTGGCTGATTCAACCCATTCGCCGGCTGCTGCCGCCGCTGGGAATGCTGGACTTCTCACCGCTGGTGGCCCTGCTGATTATTGAGGGTCTGCGCTGGCTCCTCAACCTGCTGCTGGGCGGCTAGCTGCCCCGGGGGAAGCGCTTCTTTTCTCCCCCGGTAAAATAGGCGCCTCTCCGTTTTTCCCGAAATTTCTATGAACTATCCCGTTTACTACGACGTCATCGTCGTGGGCGGTGGCCATGCCGGCGTTGAGGCCAGCGCCGCCGCCGCCCGCCTGGGTGCCCGCACCCTGCTGCTCACCCACAACCTCGAAACCATCGGCCTGATGAGCTGTAACCCGGCCATCGGGGGCATCGGCAAGGGCCATCTGGTCAAGGAAATCGACGCCCTGGACGGCCTCATGCCCAAGGCCGCCGACGAGGCCGGTATCCAGTGGCGGACGCTGAACAGCCGCAAGGGCCCGGCCGTCCGCGCCACCCGGGCCCAGGCCGACCGCCAGCTCTACCGCCTCGCCATTCGCCGGCTGGTGGAAAATCAGCCGAATCTGGACCTTTTCCAGAGTGCCGCCGCCGCCCTGCTGCTGGAGGGCGAGCGCGTCGTGGGCGTGCGCAGCCAGCACCAGATTGACTTTCGCGGCCGCACGGTCATTCTCACCGCCGGCACCTTCCTCGACGGCAAAATCCACGTGGGCCTGAACCATTTCCCCGGCGGCCGGGCCGGCGACCCGCCCAGCACGGTGCTGGCCGCCCAGCTGCGCGAACTGCCGCTGGGGGTGGGCCGCCTGAAAACCGGCACCCCGCCGCGTCTGGATAGCCGCACGGTGGACTTCAGCCAGCTGAACGCCCAGCCCGGCGACGAGCCGACGCCCTATTTTTCCTATGACCGCCGGCCCCACCCGCGCCAGGTCTGTTGCCACATCGCCCACACCAACGCCGCCACCCACGACATCATCCGCCGCTATCTCGACCAGTCGCCCATGTACACCGGCGTTATCGAGGGCGTCGGCCCGCGCTACTGCCCGTCCATCGAGGACAAAATCATGCGCTTCGCCGACAAGGACAGCCACCAGGTCTTCATCGAGCCGGAGAGCCTGAGCACCAGCGAGCTCTATCCCAACGGCGTTTCCACCAGCCTGCCCTTCGAGGCCCAGTGGCTCTATATCCGCTCCATGCGCGGCCTGGAAAAGGCCGTCATCACCCGGCCCGGCTATGCCATCGAGTACGACTATTTCAATCCCCAGGGCCTGAAGCACTCGCTGGAAACCAAGGCCCTGGCCAATCTCTACTTCGCCGGCCAAATCAACGGCACCACCGGCTACGAGGAGGCCGCCGCCCAGGGCCTGCTGGCCGGCATCAACGCCGCCCGCCGGGCCCGGGATTTGGAACCCTGGTATCCGACCCGGGAGCAGGCCTATCTGGGCGTGCTCATCGACGACCTCATCACCCAGGGCACCAGCGAGCCCTACCGCATGTTCACCAGCCGGGCCGAGCATCGGCTCCTGCTGCGCGAGGACAACGCCGACCAGCGCCTGACCGCCATCGGCCACGAACTGGGCTGTGTCAGCGGGGAGCGCTTCGCCGCCTGGGCCCGCAAGGCCGAGGCCCTGGAGCGGGAGCAGGCCCGGCTGCAGACGGTGCTGATTCGGGGGGAGCGCTTCGGCCTCGCCCACAATGTGCGCGCCGCCGAGCTGTTGAAACGGCCGGAAATTAGCTATGCCGACCTCCAGGCCCTGGAGGAATTCGCCGCACCGGAACTGGACGCCGAGGTCATCGCCCAGATTGACATTCACGCCAAATACGATGGCTACCTGCGCCGCCAGGAGGAGGAAATCGCCCAGCTGGCCGCCAGCCGGGCCCAGCGCCTGCCGAGCAACTTCGACTATGGCCAAATCAGCGGCATTTCCGCCGAACTGCGCGAAAAACTGAACCGCATCCAGCCGGAGAACCTCGACCAGGCCAGCCGGGTGCAGGGCATCACGCCGGCGGCGCTGTCTTTACTATTGATTTACTTCAAAAAGCAACGGGGAAGCGCTTCGCTGCCGCCGGAGGATTAGTCCGACTGAAGCGCTTCGGCCGGTGCCAATCCAACGCCCCGGCCCGGGCAAACTTTTAGAAGCGTTCCCCCTGAAGAAGGGGGAGCGCTTCTTTTTTGGAGGCGGTTTGGCGGGAAGTGCTTCTTGCTGGGGTGCTAGCCCGAAGCGCTTCAGCCCGCCCAGCCTGATTCCATGAATCCCAGAAAAGAGGGAGCGCTTCGTTCTAAAGGCCTGCAAGGGGAAGCGCTTCTTTCAGAAAAACACGCCCCGGCCTGTTCTAGACCGAAGCGCTTCATTTAGCCCCAGTGGGAAGCGGTTGCTGCGCCCCCTTTGGGGGCTCGCGGCGCCCGGCGCGCCGTTGGCGCTGGAGCGCGTCCCGGTGGGGCCATAAAAAAGGCCCGCCGGGGCGGGCCAGAAGGGAAAAGCTCGGTGCCTAGAAGCGGAGCAAAAGCGCACAGCTCAGGGCGGCGATGATGCTGGCGATGGGCACGGTGATTATCCAGGCCAGGGCAATGGGTTTCATCAGCCGCCAGTTGGCATTTCTATTGACCAGGCCGATGCCGAGCACGGCGCCGACGAGAATGTGCGTGCTGGACACCGGCAGGCCCAGGGACGAGGCCAGCAGCACCACGATGGCAGCGGACAGCTCGGCGGTGAAGCCCGAGGCCGGGCTCATGGCGGCCAGGTGGGTGCCGACGGTGGCGATGACCTCCTTGCCAATGAACCAGAGGCCGGCCACCAGGGCAATGCCGAAGGCCAGCATGGCATAGAAGGGAATGGGCGCGTCCAGCACCAGCGTTTGCCGTTTCAGCACCTCCAGAATGGCGGCGAAGGGGCCGATGGCGTTGGCAATGTCGTTGGAACCGTGGCTAAAGGCAAAGCAGGAGGCGGTCAGCACCTGCATCCAGCTGAAGAAAATGTAGGTAATCCGGGCGAGCTGGTGGCTGCGGAAGCGGCCGGTGAAGCGCTTGGTGATGAACCAGCTCAGCAGGCCGAGGATGGCGAAGATGGTCAGATATTGGCCGGAACTCAAATCCAGGGCCAGATTTTTTAGCCCTTTGAAAATCAGCATATAGCCCACAATCAGCACGCCGGCGGCGGCAATCAGCGGCAGGTAAACCTTGCGCACCCGCCGCACCCGGGGATAGGCCTCCTCCTCCAGCTTCTGTTCCTCGACGCCCTGCATGCTCTGGCCGAGCTGGCCCAGGGTTTTGCTGAGCTTCTTATGCCAGGGCTGCGGCGGTGCCGGCGGCGCGGGCTCGGGCTCCGGGGGAAGCGCTTCCGGCTCCGGGCTCTCCTCGCCGGCCTTCTGGGTCAGGCGGCGGGTATTGACGCGCTGGGCATATTTTTCGTGCTCGATTTCGCCGAGCAGCAGGATTTTTTCCTTGATGAGCCGGAAGACCAGGTAGGACATCAGCCCGCCCAGCACCGGCGAAATCACCCAGGACAGCACGATGTGGCCAATCTGGCGCCAGCGCACCATATTCAGCGGCTGCGGCTGGTCCAGCACGGTGCCCATGACCAGGGCCGCGCCGACGATGGCGCCGACGATGGAATGGGTGGTGGAAACCGGCCAGCCCTTGTGGGTGGCGAAGAGCAGCCACAGGGCCGCCGCAATGAGCGAACTCATCATGATGTAGACCAGCTGCAGCGGCTGAATGTCCAGCTGCTCCAAATCGACGATGCCCTTGCGAATGGTGTCGGTAACCTCGCCGCCGGCAATCAGCGCCCCGGACACCTCGAAGATGGCGGCGATGGCCAGGGCCTGAGGGACGGAGAGGGTGCCGGCGCCGACGGAGGTGCCGAAGGAGTTGGCCACGTCGTTGCCGCCGATGTTGAAGGCCATGAACAAACCAAAGAGCGCCGACAGCATGAACAGATAGGGGGCGTGGTAGTGGGTGAAGCCCAGCCCCCAGATGAGGAAAAGAATGACCGTGGCCGTGAGAAAGCCGCCGGCAAAAAGATTGAAGGCGCTAAAACGATGGGAAAGATTCATAAAAGATTTCCACGAGTTGAGAATAGGGAGAGCACGGCGGCGCTCAGTCGCCGTTTTCCTGGGCGATGCCGTAGCGCTGCCAGGCTTCCATGATGGCTTTGACCAGCGTGGCCAGCGGAATGGCAAAGAAAATGCCCCAGAAGCCCCAGAGGCCGCCGAAGACCAGCACGGCGGTGATGATGGCCACCGGGTGGATATTGACCGCCTCGGAGAAAATCAGCGGCACGAAGACGTTGCCGTCGATGATTTGAATGATGCTGTAGGCGGTGATAATCCAGTAGAAGCTGGAGCTGGCGCCGAACTGCATATAGGCCACCACCAGCACCGGAATGGTTACCAGGGTGGCGCCGATGTAGGGAATCAGCACCGACAGGCCGACGAGAAAACTCAGCAGCAGCCAATAGTTCAAATCAAAGTAATAGAAGGGAATCAGGCACAGCACCCAGACAATGAGAATTTCGCTGAATTTGCCGCGAATGTAGTTGCCAATCTGCACATCCACCTCTTTCCAGATTTCGTGAATGATTTGGCTCTTTTCCGGCATGAATTTGCCGAGCCAGCGCAGGATTTCCTTCTTGTCCTTGAGCAGGAAAAAAACCAGCAGCGGCACCAGCACGAAATAAACCAGAATGGTGATGAGGAACACCAGCGAGGAAAACAGTTTGGTGGAAAACAGGGTTTTGCTGAAATTGGTGATTTCGGCGGTCAGGCTGGAAATGAAGCCATTGACATCGGCGACGGTGAAAAAACTGGAGAAGCGCTTCGGCAACAGCAGCAGCTTTTCCTGGAGCTGACCAATCAGCGTCGGAATGGCGATGAACAGGTTCTTCGTCTGCTCGATGATGGTGGGCACCACCTCGGTGAGGATGTAGAAGATGCCGGCGCAGAAGGCGCTGAAAACAACGCTGACGGCCAGAATGCGGCGCACGCCGGAGCGTTCCAGCTGGTAAACGACGCCCTCCAGCAGGTAGGCGATGGCGATGGAGATAATCAGGGGCACCAGCCAGGAGCCCATGAAGTAGAAAATCGCCCCGATGCTGCCGAAAAAAATGACGAGAGCAACCAGCGAGGGGTTGCTCAGGAAACGATTGATGGGTTGAAGAATGGGGTTATTCATGGGCTCGCGGGGGGCAGCAACGTGGCCCGGGGCGCATCGCTGGGGAGCAGACCCCGGCGGTAGGCATGCAACGCCGCCTCACCCTGGCCGGCGCTTTCCAGAATCTGGGCCCAGAGCAGATAGGCTTCGGGCGTGGGCGCCATTTGAATGACCCGTTCCATGGTTTCCAGCGCCAGGGCCAGATTCTGGGCCCGGTAGGCCACCTTGGCCTTAGCCAGCAGGAAGATGGGGTCGTCGCGGTGTTTGTCCTCCCAGGCCAGCATATTTTCCAGCTGCTGGTCGGCATTGACACCGTCCAGCTGGCTGTAGGCCTGAATCAGCGTCAAATCGCCGGTGGCCCGAATCTGGGTCAGCAGGGCCTGTTCGGCCACGTCCACCCGGCCCAGCTGCAGCGCGCTTTCGGCGTAGGTCAGCAGCAGGCTGGAATCGGTGCGCAGGGTGCCGTTGAGCTGGTTCCAGAAACTTTCCAGTTCCTCGAAGCGCTCCCCGGCGCCGAGGCTACGCAGCACCTCGCGGGCGTAGTGCTGGCGCTGGGCGCCGAAGGCGCTTTCGCTCAGTGAGCTTTGCAGCTGGGGCAACAGTTTCCAGGCGGCCAGCCACTTGCCCTGGCCCCGATAGGCCGCATCCAGCAGCTGATTGCTCTTGGCGTTGGCGGGTTCGCTGGCCAGCAGTTTGAGCAGGAATTTTTCCGCCCGGCCGTAGTCGCCGTTATTGAGGGCGAGCTCGGCCTCGTGCAGCAGGGTGGAACCGCCGTTGTAGTGGGAATCGCGGCGGGCGGCGAGCAGATAGTTATCGCGGCGCTCGGGGGCGTTCTGCCGGTCGGCGCAGAGGGAGGCCAATTCATAGTAGATGACGGCGTTCTGCTCCAGACTGGCGCTCAGTTCGGCGCCCTTGGCCAGGGCCTTTTCGGCGAGGCCGTAGCGGCCGGCCACCATTTCCTCCAGACCGGAGCGCAGCAGCTGCTGGGCGCGACGCTGGCGACTGCGCTGGGAATTGCGGCTGAACAGCTCCGGCGTCCGCCAGAGAAAGACGATGAATTTCAGCACCTTCAGCACGATGTAAGACAGCAGCAGCATCAGAATCAGCGCCGCATAGAAATTGATGCTGATGGTTACGTCGCTGAGGCCAATTTCGATGGTGTTGGGTGAATTCTTAATCAGCAGGCCCAGGCCGCCGCAGGCGACCAGAAAGAGCAGCGTAAGCAGGTAACGAATCATGCGCCTTCTCCCTATTTGGCCTGCTCAATGGCCTGCACCAGCTCGCCGATTTTCGGCAGTTTTTCCGGGCCTTTCTGCAGGGCGTTGAGGGTTTTCAGGGCGGTAGCCACGTTCTCATCGTCGGTCTGGAAGTATTTGCCAATTTCGGCGCTCAGGGTTTTGACGATTTCCTGGTAGTTGGCATAGTCGCCGATTTGCAGGGCATTGCGGGCAAAGGCCAAATCCAGGCGCACATTCTGGCGAATGATGTTCTGTAGATTGGGCTGCTTGTTAATCCAGGCCAGGGCGCGGTCGTCGTTTTTGTGGACGGTTACGGTGCTGGCGATGAGGTTATTGCCAATGGCCACGGTCTTATTCCAGAAACCTTCGGCCTCGGCCACGCTTTTTTCCGGCACCAGGCTTTCGCTCTTGACCGTCTGGAAGGGCCACTGGTCAACGCCGGCCAGCAGCTCATTGATTTGCTGGGCCGGGCTCGGCTGGGCCGCCAGTTCCTTGTGGACGGCGAGGAACTGGTAAACCTGCTCCTTGAACTGTTCGTAGGGCGCCTTATTGAGGTTGTAGCGCTCGAAGGCGGCGATGGCCTCGTTGAGATAGTTCACCGCCGATGGATAGTTGCCGTTCTGGGCGGCGATGTCGGCCATGGTCAGGGCGTTAATCAGCGGTGCCGGATTGGAATGGGCTTTGACGCTGGCATCGAGCTTGGCCTTCTCCTCGGCGAAGAGGGCGCTGATGTCCTCCTTGGCGCTGGCGATGGTTTTATCCAGAGCCTTGGCGGCCTCGGCGCTCTGCTGCTGTTCTTCCCTAATGGCAGCACTGATGGCCTTGTTCTCGTCGCGAATGCTCTCCCACTGGCTGATTTCCTTGCTCAAATCCACCTTCGGCAGCTGGCCGCCGGCATAGTTGGCCAGGGCCTCATCGATGGCGGCCTTAACTTCGCTTTCACCGGGTTTGCTGGCGCCGAGTTCTTCCACCGTCTGAAGCGCTTTATCGAGGGCTTTTTTATTGCTGTCGATGGCGGATTTATTGGCGTTGATGAGCTCCTGGGCCCGGTCCTCGCTGGCCACCAGAGCCTTGCTCAGCCGTTTGATTTCGCTGTCATGGGCGCGACCCTGGGCATTTAGCGTTACTTTCTCCTGATAGAGATAGCCGCCGCCGCCAAGGGCCGCCACGGCCAGCAGCAATGCCAGCCAGCTGAGACCCCGGCCCCCGCCCTTGTTTTCCTCTTCCATTGGGACGGCTTCCAATTCTGTGTTTTCGGTCATCTTAAAGCTCCTTATCGCGTTGTCGCCACCAGTGATAAATACTTGCCAATTGGCTGCTTTCGTCGGCCTCTTCAGCGGCGAAAGTGGTTTTAAACCCTTGAGTTTGCGCCCATTGTGCCACTCGGCCACTCAGGCCAGCAATAGCCGCGCGCCATTTTAGCAGTTCCAACCAGGGCTGCGGGGCGCTGCTTAGCAGGTGGCGGCCGGTGGCGACGCTGGCCAGCAGGACCACCTGGGGCAGCGGCAGCGGCGGCAGTCGTGGCGTGGGGTTATAGCGCTCGTAGCTGTACAGCAGCTGCACCCGATTGGCCCGCCGAAGCGCTTCGGCCAGCAGCGGCCGGCCGCCGGGGGCGGCGACGATGACAATCTGCCGGCCCCGGGGCTGCCAGTGGCGTAGCAGCGCCTCCGAATCGAAGGGCGGCGGTGCCTGGACGTCCACCCGACCCAGGGCGGCGGCGGTGGCGGGGCCGATGGCCACCAGCATTTTTCCCGGCGGCGGCGGCCCGAGGCTGCGCACGGCGTTGGCGCTGGTGAACAGCAGCGTATCGGCAGCGGCCAGGATGGCCCGGTCGGCCTCGCTCAGCGGCCGCGGCCGGGTGGCCAGCAGCGGCACGTGGTCAAGCTCGGCACCGGCGGCCCGGGCGCGGGGGGCAAAGCGGGCGTAGTGCTCGGCGTCCCGGGTGTAGAGCAGCCGGCAGCCGGCCAGGGGAAGCGCTTCGGGGGCGGACATTTAGAGGTCGGCGAGAATGGCGCCGGCGCCGGCGGCAAGGAATTCCTCGGCGAAGCGCTCGGCCAGGGGCAGCGCTTCGGCGGCGGGCACCTGGCCAACCCGATGCAGGGCGTCGCGGCCGTCGGGCCGGGCCAGCAGGGTTTCCAGCCGGATTTCTCCCCCCAGCGCTTCGGCATAGGCCGCCAGTGGCACCGAACAGGAGGCGCCGAGCCGGGCGGCAATGGCCCGCTCGGCCCGGACACAGCGGGCGGTGGACTCGTCCTCCAGTTGCTGCAACAGCGCCCGCACCGGCGCATCGGCCCGGCACTCGATGCCGATGGCCCCCTGGCCGGCGGCGGGAATCAGCTGGTGCAGCTCCTGGCCGATGCGCTTTTCCAGACCGAGACGGCGCAGGCCGGCGCAGGCCAGAATGATGGCGTCGAACTCGCCGGCGTCCAACTTGTTGAGCCGGGTTTGGACGTTGCCGCGCAAATCCAACAGCCGTAAATCCGGGCGCAGCCGCCGCAGCTGCATCTGCCGGCGCAGGCTGCAGGTGCCGACCCGGGCGCCGGCGGGAAGCGCTTCCAGACTGCTGAAATGATTGCTTACCAGGGCATCATGGGGATTGTCCCGGGGGAGAATGGCGGCGATGACAAATTCCGGGGCCAGGTCGGCGCCCACGTCCTTCATGGAATGGACGGCCAAATCGGCCCGGCCCTCGAGCAGGGCCTGTTCCAACTCCTTAATAAAGAGATTCTTGCCGCCGAGCCGGGCCAGCGAGGTTTGCAACAGCTGGTCGCCCCGGGTGCTCATCGGCAGCAGTTCCACCGGCTGCTCGGGGAAGCGCTCCCGTAGCCGGGCGGCCACATGTTCGGCCTGCCACAGGGCCAGCGGACTCTGGCGGGTGGCGATGCGTAGTGTTTTCATGGATTTCTCTCCGCGTCTAAATGACGGCCATTTTATTAGAGGGGAAGCGCTTCTTTTCTACCGGCCGCTATGGGAATCTATAGCTTTTTGCGAGGATTCCATGAGCACAGAAACCAACCGCGCCTGGGGCGGCCGCTTTGCCGAGGCCACCGATGATTTTGTCCAGGCTTTCACCGCCTCGGTGCCCTTTGACCAGCGGCTGGCCGAACAGGACATTGCCGGCTCCCTGGCCCACGCCGCCATGCTGGTGCGCCAGGGCATTCTTTCCGCCGAGGACGGCGCCGCCATCGCCCGGGGGCTGGAACAGATTCGCGGCGAGATTGCCGCCGGTGAATTCGTCTGGTCGCTGGAACGGGAGGACGTGCACATGAACATCGAACAGCGCCTCACCGCCCTCATCGGCACCGCCGGCCAGCGCCTGCACACCGGCCGTTCCCGCAACGACCAGGTGGCCACCGACGTGCGCCTTTACACCCGGGCCGCCCTTGACCGCATTCTGGCCCAGCTGCGCCAGCTCCGTGGGGCCTTCCTCGACGCCGCCGAGCGCGAGGCCGACACGATTATGCCCGGCTTCACCCATCTGCAGAGCGCCCAGCCCATCAGCTTCGGCCACCATCTGCTGGCCTACTATGAAATGCTGAGCCGGGACACCGGCCGCTTCGCCGACTGCCGCCGCCGGTTGAATGAATGTCCCCTCGGCGCCGCCGCCCTGGCCGGCACCAGCTATCCCATCGACCGCCACTGGACGGCCCAGGCGCTGGGCTTTGACCGGCCCTGTGCCAACTCGCTGGACGCCGTCTCCGACCGGGATTTCGCCCTGGAGTTCTGCGCCGCCGCCGCCATTCTGATGATGCACCTGTCGCGGCTGGCCGAGGAGCTCATTCTCTGGAATTCGGCGCCGTTCCAGTTCGTCGATTTGCCCGACCGCTTCTGCACCGGCTCCTCCATCATGCCCCAGAAGAAAAATCCCGATGTGCCCGAGCTGATTCGCGGCAAAAGCGGCCGGGTCTACGGCCAGCTCTTTGCCCTGCTGACCCTGATGAAAAGCCAGCCGCTGGCCTATAACAAGGACAACCAGGAGGACAAGGAACCGCTCTTCGACGCCATCGACACCGTGGAAAACTGCCTGCACGCCCTCAATCAGCTGCTGCCCCATCTGGGCGCCCGCCGGGAACGCATGGCCGCCGCCGCCGCCGCCGGCTACACCACCGCCACCGATTTGGCCGACCATCTGGTGCGCCAGGGCGTGCCCTTCCGCCAGGCCCATGAAATGGTGGGTAAGAGCGTGGCCCGGGCCCTGGAACGGGGCTGTGGGCTGGAAGCGCTGCCCCTGGCCGAACTGCAGGAGCTGTGCGCCGGCCACATCGCCGACCCGACCCTGGCCTTCCTGACCCCCGGCGCTTCGGTGGCCAGCCGCAACCACTACGGCGCCACCGCCCCGGAACAGGTGCGCGCCCGCATCGCCGAAGCCCGGGCGGCCCTGCAATGAAGCGCTTCGTTCTGCTGGCCCTGCTGCTGGGCGGCTGCAGCGCCGAAAATCAGGAGGCCCTGCTCGGGGCCGTGGTCGGCGCCGGTCTCGGTGCGGCCACCGGCGGGGGGGGCGATGCGGTCTGGCGCGGGGCGACCATCGGCAGCGGGGCCATCACCGGCAACGACGCCATTCAGCTGATAAACAGCGACCGGGCGGACGCCCTCGGCACGGCCCTGGACATTCTTAATTACAACCGCCAGTAGCCAGCCCTAAGTTTCTACTAAGAGAAAGGGGGCTAGCATGGCCGACGCGCCCCCGGCTCCCGCCGCAATTTTTCCATTGCCGGCGAAAAAGTGTGCTAAAAAGGGCGCGTTTTTTTAGCCATAACTGGAGACAACAAACATGAAGAAAATTTTCCTACTGACCACCGCAGTGCTGCTGAGCGCCTGCGTGCCCGAAAACCAGAACCTGATTAGCACCGGCCAGAACACGGCCATCGGCGCCGCCATCGGGGCCGGGGTGGGCAACCTGGTGGGCAAGGACAGCGAATCCACCGCCACCGGCGCCGCCATCGGCGGTCTGATTGGCAGCCAGATGCAAACGGGCAACTGGGGCATGGGCGCCGGGGTTCCCGCCTATCCCAACTACAACCAGCCCACCTACCCGGTTTATCAGCAGCCGGTCTACCAGCAGCCCAGCTATAACTACAATCAGCCCTACCGGCCGAACGTGAACACGGGCAGCTACTACAACCCCAACACCCGCTACCGTTGATGGCCGGCGGCCTGTGCCTGCTGGCGGTGGAAAGTTCCTGTGATGAATGTGCCATCGCCATCTATGCCGACGGGCAGGTGCGCGCCAATGTGGTGCACAGCCAAATCCCCCTCCATCAGCTCTATGGGGGGGTGGTGCCCGAACTGGCCGCCCGCGATCATCTCCAGCGGCTGCCCCGGCTCCTCGACGAGGCCCTGCGCCAGGCCCAGCTCCGGCTGAGCGACCTGGACGCCATCGCCTACACCGCCGGGCCGGGGCTGCTGGGGGCACTGCTCACCGGTGCCTGCTATGCCCGCGCCCTGGCCTACGGCCTCGGGCTGCCGGCTCTCCCCATTCACCACATGGAAGGTCATCTGCTCTCGCCCCTGCTGGCCGAGGAGAAACCTTCCTTTCCTTTTTTGGCCCTGCTGGTTTCCGGCGGCCACACCCAGCTGCTGGCCGTGGAAAAACCCGGCGTCTACCGGCTGCTCGGCCAGACCCTGGACGATGCCGTCGGCGAAGCCTTCGATAAAACCGCCAAACTGCTGGGCCTGCCCTATCCCGGCGGGCCGGAGCTGGCGAAACTGGCCCGGGGCGGCGACCCGAAGCGCTTCCCCCTGACCCGGCCGATGGTCAATCGGCCCGGACTGGATTTCAGCTTCAGCGGCCTGAAAACCCAGGTGCGCCTGCTGATTGAAGCCGCCACCCCCGCCGATTACGCCGACATCGCCGCCGCCTTTCAGACGGCCGTGGTGGAAACGCTGCTGATTAAATGCCGCCGCGCCTGGCAGAGCAGCGGCCACCGGGATTTGGTGGTGGCCGGGGGCGTGTCGGCCAATGAGGCCCTGCGCGAAGCACTGAGCACCGAAGCCCAGCGGCTAAACCGCCGGGTCTTTTTCCCGCCGCTGGCCCTCTGTGGCGACAATGCCCTGATGATTGCCCACGCCGCCGCCCTGCGCTACGGCCACGGCCTGCCCAGCGCCCGGGACGGCCTCAATGTGGAGGTACGCGCCCGCTGGGAACTGGCCAGCCTACCCGGCTACTGAATCCCCTTCTTTTTCAAGCCCAGCCCGCCCCGCCGGGCTTTTTTTATGGCCGGGCCGAAGCGCTCCCCCCTGGAAGCGCTTCCCCTCTGAATACCTCTAATAAACCGAAGCGCTTCATGGGGAACTGGGATTCCGACAGGAAGCGCTTCAATCTCCAGCCATCTGCCCCAAAACCGAAGCGCTTCGTTGCAACGAGGCGCCGATGATTTAAAGCCCGGCGGAAATGAAGCGCTCCCCCTTTCGGGTTAATACCAAAGCGCTTCATTAGAAATGACAGCGGGTCGGGGAACGAAGCGCTTCCCCTTGGCCAAGACCGAAGCGCTTCGGCCTAAAGACATTCCGGCCCGGGCCACTCCGCCACCGGCCAACGAAGCGCTTCGGCCTCCCAAGGCTTTCTCCGGTGCAGCGCTTCATTATGGGCCGGGAATGGGACTTTTAACGCCCCGGCCGGAAGCGCTTCCCCTTTACTTAGCGGCCCGAAGCGCTTCCTTACCCATTTCCCCTTCGACCGGCCAACGACGCCCCGGCCCGGGGGTTGAGCTTCCCAGCCGAAGCGCTCCCCCTGAACTAAGGCCTTCTCCCTTTGGGCCCGGACTGAAGCGCTTCGCTCTGAATAAAGTCTTCCCAGCTCGAAGCGCTCCCTCTAAATAAAGCCCTCCCAGTCGGAAGCGCTTCGTCAGAAATGACAACGGGCCGGGGAACGAAGCGCTCCCCCCTTGAAGGTCAAGGAATCGGGTCGCAGGGATTAAGAAGGCCGCCACTACCGGAGTTTCTGGACTGGCAACAACCGAAGCGCTTCGGCCTCCCAAGCTTTTCTCCGGCGCAGCGCTTCATTATGAGCCGGGAATAGGACTTTTAGCGTCCCGGCCGGAAGCGCTTCCCCCTTTGCTTAGCAGGCCGAAGCGCTTCGGTGGGAACCAGAATTCAGATGGGAAGCCTTTCCCCTCCCAATCTCCCTTCAACTGACTAACCGCACCCCGGCCGGAAGCGCTTCCCTTTTCGGGCCAAGACCAAAGCGTTTCGTTGAGGCTGAGACTGAAATTTATAAGCCACCGCCAACCGAAGCGCTTCCCCCTGGCCTCCGAATGGAAATCTCCCCCGCTGGGCTGCCGCAGCGAAGCGCTTCGGTTTGTCCCGCCTTCGGACCGAAGCGCTCCCCCTTCGGCCCCGGCTCGGGCTAGAATCCTAGGGCCTCACCCTGGAGTCCCGATGAAAACCACCCTGCGCCGCCTGGCCGAAAAATGCCGCCCCACCGCCGCCGAAAAAATCCGCGCCCAACGCTATTGGGCCCGGCTCAGCAAAATGACCTTTTTCCTGACCTTGCAGCTGATGCTGCTCACGGCGGTGGCCCGTTTTTTTCACTGGCCACCGCCGCTGCTGTGGCCGTTGAGCTGGTTCCTGCTCTGCGGCCATCTGTTACGGTTCTTCGGGCGCCTCCTAGACGACCGCCGGGGCCCGCCCGACGAACCGCCCCCGCCGCTGACCCGGGCGGAATGGCGCTGGCTGGCGCTCATGGAGATTTTCTTCGGCTGGGCCGTCGCCGTCGTGCTGCTGCAGAAGCTCACCACCCTAAACCCCGGCCCGCTGCTCGTCGGGGCACTGGGGCTGGCCCTGCTCGGCTGGGGCCTGTTCGTCGGCCGGCGCCGCTCATCATTTCGCTAACCCCATGGAGACCACCATGAAATTCTTCAAAAAAATCAAAACTCTGCCCTCGGGCAGCCTCTACAGCACCGACCTGGGGCCGGTGGCGGATTTTGGCCAGTGGCTGGCCGAACTGGAAATTCTGCTGGCCGAGAAACAGCCCTTCGCCACCGTCTGCGCGCCCATGCCCCAGCAGAAGCCCGAAGCCCAGCGCCTGCGCGACCGGCGCCGCTACATGGACTGGCTCTTCCGCCACCGGGACCAGCTGCGCCAGTACTGCGCCGCCCTGCTGCTGTTTGAATGGGACGAGGCCGTTTTCACCGCCATTCGCGCCAAATCCGCCGCGCTGGCCCGGCGCTTCCAGCTGCCCTACTTGGTCGTCAATAGCGAGGCCGAGGCGCTGGAACGGGCCGAGGCCGCCCTCCGGGATTTTGTGCCGCCGGCCGGCCAATAGGTTATGGGCCTAGAACGAAGCGCTTCTTTCCCGGCCCGGGCGCCGGCGCTATGATTGCGCCCCTATGGATTACGCTTATCTCTGGGGGCTGGTTCCCCGCTTTTATCGGGCTCTGCTGGTTACGCTGCAGCTGGCCGGCTGGGGCATCGGCCTGTCGCTGCTGGTGGGTCTGGCCGTGGCCCTGCTGCGCAGCTATCGGCTACGCTGGCTGACGCCGCTGGCCGGCGCCTATGTGGAACTGTCGCGCAATACGCCGCTGCTGATTCAGCTATTTTTTCTCTACTTCGGCCTGCCCAAGCTCGGCATTCACTGGAGCGAATTCACCTGCGGCGTCATCGCCCTGACCTTCCTCGGTGGCAGCTACATGGGTGAAGCCCTGCGCGCCGGCCTCCAGGCGGTGCCCACCAGCCAGATTGAGGCGGCCCGGGCGCTGGCCCTGAGCCCCTACCAGATTTTCCGCTTTATCGTCCTGCCCCAGGCCCTGGCCGTGGCCCTGCCGGCCCTGACCGCCAACGTGATTTTTCTGATTAAGGAAACGTCGGTGATTTATGCGGTGTCGGTGCCGGAGCTGATGGCGGTAACCAAGGACGTGATTGTCAGCGATTACCACACCAACGAGGCGCTGCTCATGCTGCTGCTGAGCTACGCACTGGTGCTGCTGCCGCTGGTACTGCTGGCCCACTGGCTGGAACGGCGGAGTCGTCGCTATGCTTGACTGGTTGCTGAACGCCAACAGCCTGCAACGGCTGGGCGCGGGTCTGGAGCAGACGGTGAAAATTTCCCTGCTGGCCCTGGTTTTTTCCAGCCTGCTGGGCCTGGGCTTCGGCCTGCTGCTGCGCAGTCGCTGGCGGATTTTGCGCTGGCCGGCCCGCTTCTATCTGGAGACCATCCGCATCGTGCCGCTGCTGGTCTGGCTTTTCCTCCTCTTCTACGGCCTGCCCCAGTGGACCGGCCAGCATCTGTCCGGCTTCTGGGTCTGCGTGCTGGTGTTCAGCGGCTGGGGCCTGGCGGAAATGGGCGACCTGCTGCGCGGCGCCCTAGATTCCATCGACCGGCACCAGCGCGACACCGGCCGGGCTTTGGGTTTGAGCGACGGGCAGATTTTCTGGCTCATCGAGGCGCCCCAGGCCCTGCGCCGGCTGCTGCCCGGGGCCATTAATCTGGCCACCCGGCTCATTAAAACCACCTCCCTGGGCTATCTGGTCAGCGTGGTGGAGCTGGTGAAGGCCGGCCAGACGCTGATTGAGAACACGCTGGTGCGCGGCCCGGGCACGGCGGCGGTGCCCAACGCGTCCCTGTGGGTCTACGGCCTCATCTTCATCATCTATTTTTTAATCTGTTACCCGCTGTCCCGCTGGGCGGCGCGGCTGGAACAACGGTGGAACTGACATGAGTTTTTTAGAAATTAAGGGCCTGAGCAAGCGCTTCGGCGACCAGCAGATTTTCCAGGACCTGAATCTGAGCCTGGCCAAGGGCGAGGTGCTGGCCATACTCGGCGGCTCCGGCAACGGCAAGTCCACCCTGCTGCGCTGCATCAACGGCCTGGAAATCGCCGACGCCGGCAGCATCGGCCTGGAGGGGAAGCGCTTCGGCTCGGACATTCCCTGGCGCACGGCCCGGCAGCGGGTCGGCATGGTCTTTCAGAACTACGAGCTCTTTCATCATCTGAGCGTCTGGGACAATATTCTGCTGGCGCCCCTGAAGGTGCAGGGCCGTAAACGCGCCGAGGTGGCGGCCCAGGCCGAAGCGCTACTGAAGCGGGTCGGCCTGCTGGACAAAAAGAACGCCCTGCCGCGCCAGCTCTCCGGCGGCCAGAAGCAGCGCATCGCCATCGTCCGCGCCCTGGCCATGAATCCGGAGGTGCTGCTGCTGGACGAAATCACCGCCTCCCTCGACCCGCTGATGGTGCGCGAGGTGCTCGACGTGGTGCAGGAGCTGGCCCGGGACGGCCGCACCATGCTGATTGTTACCCACGAGCTGGGCTTTGCCCGCCGAGTGGCCGACCGCATTATCTTTCTCCACGGCGGCCGCATTGAGGCCGACCAGAAGCCGGAAGAATTTTTCAATCACCCGGCCAGCGCCGCCGCCGCGCGCTTTGTGGCCGAGGAACTTCGTTACTAAACCAGAGGATAAACCATGAAAAAATTACTGACTTTAAGCCTGTTGCTGCTGAGCGGCCTCGCCGCCGCCGACCTGAAGGAGGTCAAGGAGAAGGGCACCATTCGCATCGGCGTGTTCGCCGACAAGCCGCCCTTCGGCTTCCTCGACAAGGAGGGTAAAAACCAGGGCTTCGACGTGGAAATCGCCAAATACCTGGCCCAGGATTTATTCGGCGACGCCAATAAGGTGGAATTCGTCCTCACCGAGGCCGCCAACCGGGTGGAATTCCTCCGTTCCGACAAGGTGGATGTGATTCTGGCCAACTTTACCCAGACCCCCGAGCGGGCCAAGGTGGTGGACTACGCCGCCCCCTATATGAAGGTGGCCCTGGGCGTGGTGTCGCCCAAGGACGCGCCCATCAAGAGCCTGGACGAGCTGAAGGATAAAACCCTGCTGGTCAATCGCGGCACCACCGCCGATGCCTACTTCACCAAGCAGCACCCGGACATTAAGACCCTGAAATACGACCAGAACACGGAAACCTTCGACGCCCTGAAGGACGGTCGCGGTGCCGCCCTGGCCCACGACAACGCGCTGCTCTGGGCCTGGGCCAAGGAGAACGACAAGTTCGAGGTATTCATCGGCAGCCTGGGCGAGCCGGAACAGATTGCGCCGGCGGTGAAGCAGGGCGACAAGGAACTGCTGGCCTGGCTCAACGAGGAAATGGCCAAAATCAAGAAGGACGGTCGTTTGCAGCAGGCCTATGAGAAAACCCTGAAGCCGGTCTATGGCGACCAGGTGAAGGCCAGCGAGCTACTCGCCGACTAGGCCCGTCCCAGCAAAAATCCAGCACGTCGCCCCCGGGCGGCGTTTTTTTATGGGGGAAGCGCTTCGGCCCCGGGCGCCCAATGGGGGCGGTTTGCTTATCAGCCGGGCTTATAGCAGGATATAAACAAATGTTAATCTGGAGTGCCTATGTTGTTCAGCTCATACAAAAACCGCAGCAACTATTCCTTCCGCTTTGAAGTGGCGCCGCTGGCCATCACTGTGGCCATTCTCATGGTGCAGTTCTTTATCTTCAAGGACTACACCCCGCACATTCCGCTGATTATCAGCATTTGTATCACCGGCATCTTCATGGCGCTGAAGGGGCGTAAGTGGGCGGAGATGGAAAAGAACATGTACCGCGTGATGAAAGTGGCGCTGCCGACCACCATCATCATTCTCTGCGTCGGCATGATGATTGCCGCCTCCATCGCCGCCGGCACCGTCCAGACCGTGCTGAAATTCGGCCTCGACATCATCAGCCCGAGCATCTTCCTGCCGGCCACCTGCGTCCTGACCACCATCGTCTCACTGGCCACCGGCACCTCCTGGGGTACCCTCGGCACGGTCGGCCTGGCCATGCTCGGCATCGGTGATGCCCTTGGCATTCCAAACTACTGGACCATCGGTGCCATCTGCTCCGGCTCGTTCTTTGGCGACAAAATGTCGCCGCTGTCGGATACCACCAACCTCACCCCGGCCGTGGCCGGCACCGACGTGTGGTCGCACATTAAATCCATGCTGCCGAACACCACCGTGGCCTACGCCCTCACCATCATCATCTACGCACTGGTCAGCCGCCACTACCAGGGGGACGCGGGCGAAATCGCCAACCAGACCCGCACAATGTTCCAGAGTGCCATCACGGGCCATTACAAAACCGGCTTCATTACCCTCGTGCCGGCGCTGTTCGTCATCGCCATGGGCTTTCGCAAATATTCTGTAACCGGCACCCTCTGCACCGGCATCTTCCTCGCCGTACTCATTGCCATCGGCTACCAGGGCGTGAGCCTCAGCAGCGTGTCCGACATTCTCATGAACGGCTACAAGGCGCAGACCGGCCAGGAATACGTGGACAAACTACTTTCCAAGGGCGGAATCATGTCCATGACCTGGGTGATTACCATGATGATGCTCTCGCTGGCCTTCATTGGCGCCCTGGAAACCTACGGCACCTTCCGCGCTATCCTCGGCAAACTCAAAGTCCTCATCAAATCGCGCTTTAGCCTGGTGGCGACCACCGCCCTGATTGTTCTCACCGTCGGCATGGTGGCGGGCGAAATCTACACCTCGCTCGTTCTGCCCGGCCGGCTGATGAAGAGCAAATACGCCGAAATGGGCTACGACCGCGCCATACTCTCGCGCACCATTGAAGACTGGGGCACCATCGTTTCGCCGCTCATTCCCTGGAACAACGGCGGCGTCTTCGTTACCACCACCCTCGGCCTGAGTACCTTCATCTATGCACCCTTTGCCCTCTTCTGCTGGCTCTCGCCGGTGGTCGGCCTCATCTTCGCCGCCCTCGGCTGGTTCGTGCCGCAGGACCCACGCGGCCCGCAGACCATCGACGACGAAGAAATGGAAGAAATCGCCGACGACGTGGACGACTACATGGTTTAACCGGAGAACCGCCATGACCGACACCTACCTCAGCTACGACCAGCTGCACGCCCTACTTACGGGCGTTCTACGGGCGGGGGGCTACAGCGCCGCCCACGCCGCCGCCATCGCCCACACCATGAGCCAGGCCGAACGCGACCAGTGCCGCTCGCACGGCATCTACCGCCTGGCCGGCGTTCTCAAAAGTCGCCGCGCCGGCCTGGCCACGGGCGAAAAGGCACCCGTCATCAGCGATGCGACCGATAAACCCATCACCAAAATCGACGCCGGCGGTGAATTCGCTCCGCTGGCCAGCGCCCAGGGCCTGCCGCTGCTGGCCGCCAAAGCGCGGCGCTACGGCCTGGCCGCCCTGGCCATTAATAACTGTCTGCACCTGGCCGCCCTCTGGCCCGAAGTGGAAGCCCTCGCCCACCAGGGGCTGGGTGCGCTGGCCCTGTGTCCCAGCAATGCCTACGTTGCCCCGGCCGGCGGCATTCGCAAACTCTTTGGCACCAACCCGCTGGCCTTCGGCTGGCCCACCGGCGACGACTGTCCCTACGTCTTCGACTTTGCCACCTCCGTCATCGCGCGCGGCGAAGTGGAACTCTACCGCCTCGATAACAAACCCCTGCCCGACGGCTGGGGCATTGACCGCGACGGCAAACCCAGCAACGACGCCGCCGCCGTCCTCGACGGCGGGGCCCTGCTGCCCTTCGGCGGCTACAAGGGCTCGGCCATTGCCACCATGATTGAACTGCTGGCCGCCGTCTGGATAGGCGACCTGCTCAGCAGCGAAAGCAGCGAAGCCGACGGTGGCCGTGGTCTGGCCCCGCTGCACGGCGAACTCATCATCGCCCTCGACCCGGCCGCCTTTGGCGCCGTCGATTACGCCAGCCACACCCGCACCCTGCTGGACGCCATCCGCGACCAGGGCGCGCGCCTACCCTCCCAACGGCGCTACGCCGCCCGCGCCAGCGCCGCCAGCCGGGGCATTCCCATCAGCGCGGACAATCTCGCCAAACTACAGCGCATGGAAAAGGGCGAACTGGACCTGGAACTGCACTAGGCCGAACTAGCCCTAACCAATGGACTTCCCATGACCCAACCCACCCTTATCCTCGGCGGCGGCATCATCGGCCTCAGCATCGCCTACAACCTGCAACGGCGCGGCGTCGCCACCGTTCTCATCGACGCCCACACCATTCTTGGCGGCGCCTCCGGCGGTAACGCCGGCCACCTGGCCGCCGAATACAACTACCCCGTCGCCAACCTGGCCACCCTCGCGCGCCTGCCTGCCCTGCTGTTTAACCCGCTCGGGCCCCTGCGCATTGACTGGCGCTACCTGCCGCGCCTCATTCCCTTCGGCTGCCGCATGGTCGCTAATATGACCCCGGCGCGCTATGAGCGCATTCACCGCGCCCTATACCAGCTCAACCGCCATAGCGTGGCCGCCTGGGAACGGCTTGCCGACCGCGTGCCGCTCCGGCAATACGTCCACCGGGATGGTATCCTGCACGTTGCAAGCTCCGCCAAAACCGCCGCCGGCCTGGCCGACCAGGCCGCCCAGAACCGGGCCCTGGGCCTGGCCTGTGAACACATTCCGCGCGGCGCCCTGGCCGACTACGAACCGGCCCTGGCCGAAGACCAGCAGGGCGGCCTTTATTACCCCGAATCCGCCCACATCAGCGACCTCGTCGCCATCGGCCGGACCCTGGCGGACGCCCTGCGCGCCGCCGGCGGCGAAATCCGCGAACACTGCTCCATTCGCCAAATCAGCCGCAGCGAAGACGGCTACACCCTGCACGACGACGCCGGCAACAGCCACCACGGCGCCACCCTCATTCTCTGCACCGGCGCCTACAGCAGGCCCTTCATTCAACAGCTCGGCGTGGGCAAAGTCGCCCTCGACACCGAACGCGGCTATCACCTCATGCTGCCGCACGAACCCAGCCGCCTGCGCCGCCCGCTGTCGAGCATTGACCACAGCTTCGTCATGACCCCCATGGACCAGGGCCTGCGCCTCGCCGGCACCGTTGAATACGCCGGACTTAGTGCCCCGGCCAATATGGCCCGCGCCCACAACCTGCTGCCGCTGGCCAATAAGCTGCTGCGCCGCCCGCTGGACGAGCGCGCCGCCGCGCCCTGGATGGGCTGCCGCCCGACCACCGCCGACAGCCTGCCGGTCATTGACCGCCGGGGCCGCCTGCTCCTCGCCTTTGGCCACCAGCACCTGGGCCTGACCCAGGCGGCGCTCACCGCCGAACTCATCAGCGCGCTGTACCACGACGAAACCCCGGCCCTTGACCTTAGCCCCTACCGGCTGGCCCGCTTCGGCTAGAACCCGTTCCTAGGCGCCGCCGCAGACCAGCGCGCCGGGGGCAGCCCCGGCGGCCATCGCCCCGGGCTGAGATTCTGGGCCGGACCCCCAAAAACCGACCCAATCAACCGAGGGCCGGCGCTTCCCCCACCGGCCCGACCGAAGCGCTTCCCTTTGGAATAGGCCAAAACCAAGCGCTTCGCCAGTAATCAAGATGGGCCGGGGAATGAAGGGCTCCCCCCGCCGGCACAACCGAAGCGCTTCCTTCCCACTTATATTTTCAAGTCGAAGCGCTTCCCCCCTCAGGCAGAGCAAGCAGCCCGAAGCGCTTCCCGGTCGGCCGAGTTTCAAAACCGAAGCGCTTCGTTAAACCGGGCCAGGGCGGCAGAAACGCTTCCTTCCCAGCTATATTTCCAAGTCGAAGCGCTCCCCCCCTCAGACCAGAGTAACCAGCCCGAAGCGCTTCGCTCTAGAGAAGGCCAACATTCGATTGGCAATGGCCGCAGTGCTCCCCGTTGGAATGGGTCGAAGCAAAGCGCTTCGCTGGGAACGGGTTTTCAGACAGAAGCACTTGAGCAAGTCTCCAGAAAGCCGAAGCGCTTCGCTCTGGAGAAGGCCGAAATTTAATTAATACTGGCTGAAGCGCTCCCCAAAATTTAGACCGAGCCGGCCGAAGCGCTTCCCCAGTTTGAAGCGCTCCCCCCGGGTCGGGACAGAAAGGCCCTTCCCAACCGAAGTGCTTCCTCTGTTCTTCCAGCTCGAAGCTCTCCCCCCTCAGACCAGAGCAACCAGCCCGAAGCGCTTCGCTGGAAATAAAAACGAGCCGGGGAACAAAGCGCTTCCTTCCCAGCTATATTTCCAAGTCGAAGCGCTCCCCTTTTGGGCCTCATTGGAACTATTCCCAGCCCGAAGCGCTTCCCCCCCTCAGACCAGAGCAACCAGCCCGAAGCGCTTCGTTGGAAATGAGGTTTTCCGGCGGAAGTACCTAGTTCTAAAGAGGCCGAAGCGCTTCGTTCGTCGGAATAATCGAAGCGCTTCCCCAGGAAATCCCCAGCCCTGGCTAAGAACAAAGCGCTTTCCTCCTACTGGGACAGAAAGGCCCTGCCCAACCGAAGCGCTTCCTCTGTTCTTCCCGCTCGAAGCGCTTCGCTCTGGGGTTAATCCAGCGGGCCCTAATCTCCCCAATCGCCGCCACCGCAGCGCTTCGTTCTAGGGAAGGCCGGCGGTCGATTGGCAATGGCCGCCGCGCTTCCCTCGAAGAAGATTCCCAGACCGAAGCGCTTCGTTTCAGAACGGGTCGGGGAATGAAGCGCTCCCCTTTGCCAGCCCAACCGAAGCGCTTCACTCCTCGGGCCGGGACAGAAGGCCTTCCCAACCGAAGCGCTTCCCCCCGCCGGCACCGCTGAAGCGCCCCCGGCCCATCTCCATTTCCAGGCCGCAGCGCTTCTTCCGTCGAAAATTTGCGCGTCGGCGACCAAAGCTCGGCCCCGGCCCGCTCTAAAATCCCGGCCTTTTGGAGTTTTTATGTATCCCACCAGCCATTTTTCTCTGGTGCTCGGCACCGGTGCTCTGGCCCTGGTCTGGCGCCGGGCCGAAGCGCTCTGGCACTGGCCGGCGCTGCCGAGTCTGACCCTGGCCCTGGCCGCCGGCGCCCTCTGGCTGCGCTGCCTCTACGGTCTGCACTGGCGCTGGCAGCACGACCGGGCCGGCCTCCAGGCCGAATACCGCCACCCCAGCCGCTTTGCCCTGCTCGCCCTGCTGCCGATTACCACGATTATCATCGGCCTGCTGCTGCTGCCGGCCCTGCGCCCGCTGGCCCTGGCCCTGATTGGCCTCGGCATCGGCGGCCAGCTGCTCTTTGTGGCGCTGCGGGTGGCACCGCTGTGGCAGGGCAATTTCTGCGAGGAGGCGGTGGTGCCGACCTTCTACCTGCCAACGGTGGCCGCCAGTTTCACCAGTGCCGCCGCCCTGGGCGTCCTCGACTGCCCCGACTACGGCCGCCTCTTCCTCGGCGCCGGCCTGCTCGCCTGGATTATTTACGAGCCGATTTTGCTGCAGCGGCTGCGCCGTTTTGCCGCCGCCCCGGAACTGCGCCCCAGCCTCGGCATCGTCCTGGCCCCGGCCTTCGTCGGCCTCAACGCCCATTTCACCCTGAACGGCGGCACCGTCGATTTGCTCGCCCTGCTGCTGCTCGGCTACGGCCTGCTCCAGGGCCTATTCCTCGCCCGCAATTTCCACTGGCTCAGCAACGGCCAATTTAGCCTCGGCCTCTGGTCATTCTCCTTCGGTCTGGCGGCCCTGGCCGGCGCGGCGCTGGTGCTCATTCAGCGGCAGGCCCTGCCGGCCCTGGGCTGGACGCTGTTTCTCACCGCCAACGCTCTGCTGGCCCTGCTGCTGGGCCGCAGTTTGCTGCTGCTCCGGTCGTAAAAACCGCCCCCGGCCTCTGGTCGTTCTCCTTCGGCCGGGCGGCCCGGCTGCTGGGGCGCAGTCTGGGGGCGGTCGTAAAATGGCGGACTTTTTAGGAAGTCTATGATCATGGAAACCTCCTTCGGCCGGGGCCTGCGCGACAGTACGCCGGTTATCCTCGGCCTGATTCCCTTCGCCCTTATCCTCGGCGCCGAAGCCCAGGCCAAGGGTCTGAATGCCCTCGAAACCGCCCTACTGATGGGCGTCAATTTTGCCGGCGGTTCGGAGTTCGCCGCCGTCGGCCTCTGGGCCAGCCCGGCGCCGGTGCTGCTGATTATTTTCATGACCCTGATGATTAACAGCCGCTATATCCTCATGGGCGCCACCCTGGTGCCCCATTTGAAGGACGAGCCGCTACGCCGGGTGCTGCCGGCCCTCTACGTGCTCACCGACGAAACCTGGGCCCTGACCATCAGCCGGGCCCAGCAAATCGGCCACTTCGATTTTCCCTACTACTTCGGCACGGCGGTGCCGCTCTATCTGATGTGGGTGAGCGGCGGCCTCGTTGGCAGCTACTGCGGCGCCTGGCTCGGCGATTTGCGCCAGTACGGCTTCGGTATGGCCTTTCCGGCGGTCTTCCTCGTCATCATTCGCGGCATGTGGCGCGGCCGCAAGGAGGAGGCGCTGCCCTGGCTGCTCAGTCTGGTGGTGGCGACGCTGCTCTACCGCTGGCAGCCCCAGGGCGGCCTCTACGTCATCGCCGGCACCGGCGCCGGCCTGGCCCTGGCCTACCATCAGGGCGGCAAAAAATCATGATTTCCCTGGAATTTCTGCTGACCCTGCTCGGCATGACGCTGATGACCTATCTCTGCCGCATCGGCGGTTTTCTGCTGCTGCGCCAGCGGCCGCTGAGTCCGCGCGTCCAGCACCTGATGAACACGGCGCCGGGCTGCGTGCTGCTGGCGGTGCTGGCCCCCCATTTCGGCAGCGACCGGCCGGCCGAGCTGCTCGCCCTGGCCCTGACCGTCTACGCCGCCACGCGCTGGAATATGCTGACGACGGTAACGCTGGCGGTGGCCTCGGCGGCGCTGCTGCAACGGCTGTTCTAGCCGGCGCTCTATAATAGGAACGTCAATTTCCCGAGGAGGTTCCCATGTCTCTGCTTGGACGCCATGTCCTGTCCATCAACCAATTCAACCGCGCCGAACTGGAAGCGCTGCTGGCCGTGGCGAAACGGCTGGAGCCGGTGGCCCAGCGGCGCCAGCATTGCACCGTGCTGGAGGGGGCCGTAATGGCCAACCTCTTTTTCGAGGCCAGCACCCGCACCCGGCTCAGCTTCCACACCGCCTTCGCCCGGCTCGGCGGCGCCGTCTGCGACAGCACCGGCTTTAGCTTTTCCTCGTTGTCCAAGGGCGAAAGTCTGGCCGACACCGCCCGGGTCATCGCCGGCTATGCCGATGTCATCGTCATGCGCCACCCGGAAACGGGCTCGGTGGCCGAGTTTGCGGCGAATATCAATGTGCCGGTCATCAACGCCGGCGACGGCACCGGCCAGCACCCGAGCCAGGCCCTGCTGGACTACTACACCATCGAGAAGGAATTCGCCGCCCTTGGCAAAACCATCGACGGCCTCAGCATCGCCCTGGTTGGCGACCTCAAACACGGTCGCACCATCCATTCGCTCAGCCAGCTGCTGGCCAAGTTCAACGGCATTCACTTTAAATTCATCGCCCCGGACCATCTGCGCGCCCCGGCCGAACTGCTGGCGGAACTGCAGCGGGCCGGCCACCGGGTCGAGGAGTTCGATTCGCTGCAGAACGGCCTGCCCGGCGTCGATGTCATCTATGCCACCCGCATTCAGCGCGAGCGCATCGAGAACGGCGAAAAGCTGGAGGGCTACAGCGAAGCGCTTCGGTTGAACCGGGCCAATGTGGAACGCTACGCCCCGGCCGATGCCATCATTCTGCACCCGCTGCCCCGGGACAGCCGCGCCGGCGCCTATGACCTGGGCACCGATTTGGACGACCTGCCCCGGCTCGCCATCTTCCGCCAGGCCGACAACGGCGTAACCATGCGCATGGCCCTGTTTGCCAGCGTGCTGGGCGTGGCCGACGAGCTGGAAAAATACTTCGTGCCGCGCCGGGGCTTTGTGCCGGAGCACTACGGCCGGCGGCTGAAGGCCTAGGGGAGGAACGAAGCAATGAACATGATTGTGGCGATAATCCGCGCCTTTAAGCAGGACGATGTGCAAGACGCGCTGATGGAAATTGGCGTCAATGGCATGACCATCACCGAGGTGAAGGGCTTCGGCCAGCAGAAGGGCCACACCGAGCTCTATCGCGGCGCGGAGTATGTGATTAGCCTGGTGCCGAAAATCAAAATTGAACTGGCCGTCAGCGCCGAGCAGACCGACCTGGTCATCGACACCATCTGCACGGCGGCCTACAGCGGGGCCATCGGCGACGGCAAAATCTTCGTCTATCCGCTCAGCCAGGTGGTGCGCATCCGCACCCGGGAGCTTAACGAGGACGCCCTCTAGGCCACCGCGCGGCCGGGTGAATTCGGGCAGGCGTTCCCTCCGGAAGGGGGGAGCGCTTCTTTTTTGGGGGCCGCTGGGGGGAAGCGCTTCCCCTAAAAAAAAATCTCCAGCCCGAGGGTTGGAGATTTTTTTTTTAGCGTCTAGCGGCCGGGGCGCTGGCCAGGTCGAGGCGCGGGGCCGTCGGGGCCAGACCGTTGAAACGCAGCCAGCCGAATTGGCCCCTGGCGGTTTTGGCCAGCAGCACCACCTCGGCGCAGCCCTCGGGCCGGTCGGCCTCGGCCGGGCAGGGCTGGGAACGGTCGAGCAACAGCAGCTGGAGCGGGTCGCCGGGCTTGAGCTCGGCCACGGCTTTGCCGCCGTCGGGGTTGCGGGTCAGGGCCAGGGGGAGCGCTTCGCCGTTGGGTCGGTCCGAGCGCCGGCCGTGATAGACGCTGTCCAGACCGAGATAGTAGTAGGGCTGGGGCACCTCGCTGAAGCCCTGTTCGGTCAGCGTCCATTTCTGGCGCAGGGGGAAGGGGGCGGCGTTGCTGATGACATAGACGAAGCCATCGCCGGGCAGATAGAAATCGCGGCCGCTCAGCCGGGGGGCCTGGGGGGTCGGGGTGCCGTCCAGACGGAGCAGGCAGTGGGCGCCGAGGCCGCTGTGGCAGTCGAAGTGATAGCGCGGGCCGGCCGGCCGCAGGGCGCTGGTCAGCAGGCGCTGGTAGGCGCGGGCCCCGGGCCGGGGGGCGTCGGTCTGGCGGCTGCCGGAGAGCCAATAGCGGCGGCCGTCCTCGGGCTGGCCGAGGGTGGGCAGATAGTTCAGGGTCAGCGGCGCCGGCTCCCCCTTGGCCGTGCTCGGCCGCTGGGCCAGGGCGGGGAAATCGTCATCGTCGCCGTTGGCGTTGGTCTGGGCCCAGCCGGTGAGACCGAAGGCATTGCGCAGCAGCTGGCGGCCGTCCTGGTCCACCAGCAGCACGCCGACCTTGGCCCCGGTGGGCACCCGGGCGACGATGGCCCCGCCGCTGGGGCTGAGGGTCAGGGTCAGGGGGGCGGTGGTGGTGCTGCTGCGGCCGATGGCATAGAGGGCCGGGCGCTCCTCGGGAATCTCGAAGCTATCGGCCAGGGGCAGAGTCTGGGCGGCGGCCAGGGCCGGCAGGGTAAAAATTAGGCATAAAGTTTGTTTGTTCATGATTAATCCTCGTGCTAAGGAGCGGCTACTTTAGTGGCCGACGGCCGGACGGGCAAGCCGCTTCGTCATTAGAATTGGCCCTTTTGGACGAAAATCTATGGCCCATTTCCTTGGCATTATGACCGGCACCAGCCTCGACGGCGTCGATGTGGCGCTGCTGACGGACGGTCGCTATCGTGCCCACCACAGCCTGCCCCTGCCCCCGGCCCTGGGCGCCGAACTGCGCGCCCTGAACCAGTCCGGCCCCGATGAAATCCACCGGGCCGCCGTTGCCGCCGATGAGCTGGCCCGGCTCGCCGCCCGCGCCATCGCCGAACTGCTGGAGCGGGAAGCGCTGCCCCCGGCGGCCATCGCCGCCGTCGGCTACCACGGCCAGACCATTCGCCACCGGCCCGATGGCCGGCCACCCTACACCGTGCAAATCCAGGACGCCGCCCTGCTGGCCGAACTCAGCGGCATCACCGTCATCACCGACTTTCGCCGCCGCGATGTGGCCGCCGGCGGCCAGGGGGCCCCGCTGGCACCGCTGTTCCAGCGGGCCTTCTTTCCGCAACGGCCGCTGGCGGTGGTGAACATCGGCGGCTTTGCCAATGTCAGCCTGCTGGCCGCCGACGACGCCCGGGGCTGGGACAGTGGCCCGGGCAATGTGCTGCTGGATTACTGGGTGCAGCTCCACCAACGGCGGCCCTATGACGCCGGCGGCGCCTGGGCCCGCTCCGGTCGCCTGTGCCCCGAGCTTCTGGAAGTGCTGCTGGCCGACCCCTATTTTCAGCGACCGCCGCCGAAGAGTACCGGCCGGGACGATTTTCACCCGCGCTGGCTCGGCGCGCGGCTGGCCTCGGTGCCCACGACGGCCCCGGCCGACGTGCAACGTACGCTGCTGGAACTGACCGCCACCACCATTGCCACCGACCTGCGCCGCCACAGCCCCGGCCCGCACTACTGCCTGATGGGCGGCGGCGCCCACAATGATTTTCTCCGCGAACGGCTGGCGGCCCTGCTGCCGGGCTGGGAAGCGCTGCCCCCGCCGCTGCCGGCCGAGGCCCTGGAGGCGGCCGGGTTTGCCTGGCTGGCGGCCCAGTGTCTGGCCGGGAAGCCGCTGGAGCTGGGCCCGGTTACCGGCGGCCAACGCCGCATTCTGGGCGCCATCTATCCGGCCTGAGGGCGCAGCGCCTGCGGCGCCCGGCGGTGCTCACGGCGAAAACCGTTTTCCCGGCGGCCGAGAAGGGAAGCGCTTCGGGCTGGGGAGTTGGGTCGAAGCGCTTCGGTCTTAGCCCCCGGCCCGGAGGGGAAGCGCTTCGGTCTTTGCTGCACCGTGTTGGTTCTGCCAATCTGATTTCCTGGCGACCGGGAACGAAGCGCTTCGACCGGAGGCAGCGACTGGGAATAATCCCGCGCCGGCGTAAACAGGGGGAAGCGCTTCGGGCTGCGGAATTTTAGTTAAAGCGCTTTGTTCATAACGAAGCGCTTCGGTTTTGGATTTTTTGGCCGCCGGGGGGCGTAAAAAAAGCGCTTCCCGGGGGAAGCGCTGGGTGGGGGCGGGGCCCGGCGGCCATCAGTCAATCAAAAAGGATTTCAGCAGCTCGGAGCGGTTCGGGTGGCGCAGCTTGCGCAGGGCCTTGGCCTCAATCTGGCGAATGCGTTCCCGGGTTACGTCGAACTGGCGGCCCACCTCCTCTAGCGTGTGGTCGGTGTTCATGTCGATGCCAAAACGCATGCGCAGCACGCGCTCCTCCCGGGGCGTCAGCGTCGCCAGCACCTCATTGGTGGCCTCGGACAGGCCCTGAATGGTGGCCGCGTCCACCGGCGAAATGATGTTCTCGTCCTGAATGAAATCGCCCAGATGCGAATCCTCGTCGTCGCCAATAGGGCTTTCCATGGACACCGGCTCCTTGGCTATCTTCAGCACCTTGCGAATGCGGTCCTCGGGCATGTCCATTTCCCGGGCCAGCTCCTCCGGCGTCGGTTCGCGGCCGTTGCGCTGGACGAGAATGCGCGAAATGCGGTTCAGCTTGTTGATGGTCTCAATCATGTGCACCGGAATGCGAATGGTGCGGGCCTGGTCGGCGATGGAGCGGGTGATGGCCTGGCGAATCCACCAGGTGGCGTAGGTGGAAAACTTGAAGCCGCGCCGGTACTCGAATTTGTCCACGGCCTTCATCAGGCCAATGTTGCCCTCCTGAATCAAATCCAGGAACTGGAGGCCCCGGTTGGTGTACTTCTTGGCGATGGAAATCACCAGGCGCAAATTGGCCTCCACCATCTCCTCCTTGGCGCGCTTGGTCTGGGCCTTGCCGCTGTCGATGCGCTTGTGAATGTCCTTCAGCGTGGCAATGGATAGGCTCTGGGCCGCCTCCACGGCGCCGAATTTCTCCTGCTCGGCCTGCACCTCCAGCACCAGCCCCTTCAGCTTCTCGGCATATTTGCGCCGGCCCTTGCTCTGGGCCAGCACCCAGCTGGAGTCGGTCTCGTGGCCGGGGAAATGGCTAATAAAATCCTTGCGCGGCATGCCGGCCTTGTCCACCACCAGCCCGGCAATTTTCTTCTCGATGGCGCGAATTTCCGCAATCGGCGCCTCCAGCTGGGCTTCCATCAGGTCGATGGTCTTCTGCGGGAAATTGAACTGCACAAACAGGGCGCGAATATCCTCGTAGAGGGCGGCGGTGCGCTTGTGCTGCAGCGACTTGGATTTTTTGAAGGCGGTCTCAAATTTCTTGAACAGGGCGGCCAGCTCCTCCAGCTTGGCCTGGGCCTCCTTCAGGGAATCGGCATTGACCGTATTGTCGGAGGCACTGCCGGCGCTGGCGCTGTCCTCGTCGGCGTCCTCGTCGATGTCGTTGAGGTTTTCCACCAGGCTATCCTCGTCGGCGTCGATGATTTCCTCGTCGCCGTCCTCGCTGCCGGGGACTTCGACCTCATCGGGGTAGGGATTGCCGTAGCCGCTGACCAGCTCGGCAATTTTCAGCTCGCCCTTCTCGACGCGCTGGAATTCGGCCAGCAGGGCCCGAATGGCCGGTGGATACTCGGCCAGGGTCTGTTGCACCTGCACCTGACCGGCCTCGATGCGCTTGGCAATGGCGATTTCGCCGTCGCGGGTGAGCAAATCCACCGCACCCATTTCCCGCATGTACATGCGCACCGGGTCGGTGGTGCGGCCCACTTCGCCATCGTCGCTGATGGCGGTGGTGATGTCCTCGCTGTCGTCGCTGGAAACCACGTCGTCGCGGGCATCGGGCCGGCTTTCCAGCACCTTAATGTCCATCTCGGCAAAGTAGCTGATGATTTCCTCCATGCGGTCGCCGTCGGTGCTGCCCTCGGGCAGGTGTTCGCTGATTTCGGCAAAGGTCAGGAAGCCCTGCTCGCGGCCGCGTTCGCTGAGTTCTTTGAGTTCTTCGAGAAAATCGTCTTCTTGTTCGCGTGAAAATTGAGCCATGAATGAGTCCTACTGAATAATTTGAGGGTTAAATGCGGGGTAAAGCCGCTTTTTCAAGCGTTTTACGCCCCAATCAAGCCGAAGCAAAGGGCCGGCCGGACGCGCGCAAGCTGCTTTCCAGCTCCGCCCGGGAGAGGTGGCGGTACAACTCGGCGGCGGCACCCTGGAGGTCGAGCTGGAGCAGCTGCCGGTAGTGGAAAATCGTCTGGCTTTCGTCCTCGCTGTTTTGCAGGGCACTGACCATTTGCCAGAAATGGGCGAAGCGCTGCCGCTGCGGCGCCGGATAGTCATAGGCATGCAGGTCGGCGGCGAGGGCCGGGTTGAGGGCCAGGGCCAGCAGCAGTTTGCGTTCCTTCTCCTCGGGCAGGGGCTGATTGCGGGCCAGGGGTTCCGGCGGCCGGGCCGGGCGACTGCGCGCCGGGGCCATCTCGGCCGGGGGCAGCGCTTCGGTCGGGGCCGGGTCGGGGCTGGGCAGGGTCAATTCGGCCGGCAGGCCAAAATGGCGAAGCGCTTCGCCCTGGAGCAGGGCGCGGTAGTGCTGGGCCGGGGCCGGCAGTTTGGCCAGCCACTCGCCGAGCTGCTGCAACAGCCGGTTCTGCGCCTCCACGTGGCGCCGGTCGCCCAGGCCGTCATCGAGCAGCTGCAGCAGAAATTGGGACGGCGTCAAAGCGCCCCGGAAGGCGGCGCGCAGGCCGTCCAGCCCCTGTTTTTCCAGCAGGCTGTCCGGGTCTTCGCCGGCGGGCAGGAAGACAAAGCGGGCGCTGGGCTCGTCCTTCCAGTGGCGGAAGAGGGCGTCCAGGGCCCGGGTGGCGGCCTTCCGGCCGGCGCCGTCGCCGTCGAAACAGAAATGGAGGCGGCCGCGCTGGCGCTGCAGCTGGGCCAGATGACCATCGCCAAAGGCCGTGCCCAGGGCCGCCACCGCGCCGCTGATGCCGTGCTGCCACATTTTGACCACGTCCATATAGCCCTCCACCACAATCAGACCGGCCGCCCGGCTGGCCCGGGCCGAATGCAGGCCGTAGAGCTCGAAGCGCTTGCTGAACCAGTCCGTTTCCGGCGAATTCAGATATTTGGCCTTGGCCTGGTCGTCCAGGGCGCGGCCGCCGAAGCCGACGATTTGGCCCCGGCGGTTGTGAATGGGAAAGATGAGCCGGTGGCGGAACCAGTCATAGACCTGGCCGTCGTCGTTGCGACCGAGCAGGCCGGTTTGCAGCAGCACCTCGGGGCTAAATTGGCCCTGCAGGGCCTGTAACAGTTGGTTGCCGCGCGGGGCATAGCCCAGCTGCCAGTGGTTCAGGGTTTTCATCTTCAGGCCGCGCCGGCGCAGATAGTCGCGGGCGCTC
Organism: uncultured Cardiobacteriaceae bacterium; assembly: GCA_963532425.1. Taxonomy (GTDB): domain Bacteria; phylum Pseudomonadota; class Gammaproteobacteria; order Cardiobacteriales; family Cardiobacteriaceae; genus CAUSKK01. Next base: position 94,490 of record CAUSKK010000002.1, on the reverse strand, counting down.
CGGCCGATTTCCGGGTGGAGCAGCTGTTCCCGGAACCAGTCGGCGGCCCGGGCCAGGGCCTGGAAGCCCTGTTCCAGCAGCGGCGTGCGCTGGGGGGTGGCGGCGCCGTCGTCCTCATAGACCACGGCCACGCCGTTGTAATCGGCCAGCGCCTCCACCGCCTCGGGGAAGGAGAGATGGTCGAATTCCATGAGAAAGCCGAGGGCGTCGCCGTGCTTGTCGCAGCCGAAGCAGTGATAGTGGCTGTCCTTGACCATGAAGGAGGGACTGTTCTCGGCATGGAACGGACAGCAGGCCCAGTGGGCGGAGCCCTTCGCTTTCAGCGGCAGGCGAGAATGAATTAGCCCGACCAAATCGGTACGGGCTAAGAGTTCATCGATAAAGGGACGGGAGATGGTTTTCACGTCAGGAGACTGCGGAGGTACTGGCCCACCTGACCCAGGTCGGCCCGGCCTTCCAGCTGGGGCCTGACCAAATCCATCAGCGCCCGCATCGAGGCCATGGTGCGGGGCAAACCGCTGTCGGCCACCAGCCTGTCCACCAGCGCCTTCATCTCCGTCTCGGAGAGGGCCGCCGGCAGGAAGCGCTGAATCACGGTGATTTCCGCCTCCTCCTGCTCGGCCAGGTCCAGTCGGTTCGCCTCGCGGAACTGCCGGGCCGATTCCTGGCGCTGTTTCAGCAGCCGCACCAGCTCACGCCGGGCGATTTCGTCGCTGATTTCAACGCGTTTGTCCACCTCAATTTGCTTGAAGGCGGCGCTGACCATGCGCAGGGTCTGCAACGTCAATTTGTCCTTGGCAATCATGGCCGTCTTGATGGCCTGATTGACCTCGTCCCGAACGCCCATGGCCTTAGTAAGTACGCGAGAAGCGGCTGCGGTCTTTGCTGATGCGGCGGGCGTTGCGCTTAACGGCGGCGGCGGCTTTGCGTTTGCGTTCCTGGGTTGGTTTTTCGTAGAACTCACGGCTACGAACTTCGGCCAGGATGCCGGCCTTTTCACAGGCCCGTTTGAAACGGCGCAGGGCTACATCAAAAGGTTCGTTGTCGCGTACTTTTACATTTGGCATAAGAATAAAAATCCTCGTAAATTTTAGAAAATAAAGGGCGCTATTTTAGGTTAAAAAAATGATTTCGCATAGAAAAATCACGTTTTGTAGCCCCGGCCCAGCCGCACATAATTTTCCGCCGAATAGTTGAAGAAGGCGATTTCCTCGGCGGTCAGCGGCCGCACCTTTTGCACCGGCCGGCCCAGATAGAGGAAGCCGCTTTCCAGCCGTTTGCCCGGCGGCACCAGCGAGCCGGCGCCAATCAGCACCCGGTCTTCCACCACCGCCCCGTCCAGCACCGTGCTGCCCATGCCCACCAGCACCTCATCGCCGACGGTGCAGCCGTGCAGAATGGCGCCGTGGCCGATGGTAACCCGGGCGCCGATGGTGAGCGGCTGCTGGGCAAAGAAACGGCTGCCGTGGGTGGTGTGGAGCAGGGCGCCGTCCTGGACGTTCGTATCGTCGCCGATGACCACCGGGGCGCAGTCGCCACGAATGACCGCCGTCGGGAAGACGCCCACCCGTTTGCCGAGCCGGACTTCCCCATTCACAAAGGCCAGGGCGTGCACCCAGGCGCCGGCGCCGAGCACCGGCTCGATGCCGTTGAAGGACTCAATCACGGCGGCCGTTCCGCTTCGGCAGAATCTCCACGTCGGCGCTGGAACCGTCCGGCCGGCGCACATCGACCATCACCCCATCAATGGTGTTCTTATAGCGACCGTAGATGTCGGCCGGATGCAGCCAGTGCCAGAGCTTGCGGCCGAAGGCCTCGCGCAGGGCTTTGAAAATAAAGCAGGCGCCGAGCAGGCTGGCGAAGAGGCCGGGCACAAAGAAGAGCACGGCGCCGACCAGCATATAGTTGTCCTCGCTGGGCTGGCTGATGTCCAGAACCTGGCGCTGTTCGGCTAGCCGTTGCATCTGGCGCACCAGCAGATAGCGGCCGTAGAAACTGGCGCCGATTAGCAGCATTAGGGTAAGGAAAATTCCAAAAATTGAGGCGAAAATCGTGAAAGTAACCAATTCCGCGATAATCCAACTCCAGAAAAATAAGACGGGATTCATAAAAACTCCTAGTGATTTCAATCCATAATGCGTGCAATTTAAAAAAAAGCAAGGGATTTATCCGGAGAATGCTACTATTTCGCCGATTTTTGCGGATTTTCCCGCCTTTCCACCGCCGGGTAGCGGCCGGCCGGGCGCCCGGCACTGCTGCCCCCTAATTTTCCACAAGGAACCGCCATGAATAGATGTTTTTCCCGTTTGCTCCTGCTGGCTCTGGCCCTGGCCGGCCGCCGGGGCCTGGCCGAGGAAATTCTTCCGGCCGAACAGGTTTTCCGGCCCAGCATCAGCGCCCAGGGCGACCGGGTGCAGATAAAAATTGATTTCCCCCCGGGCCACTATCTCTATGCCCACCGCACCGAAATCAACGGCCGGCGCGACTATGACAGCGACCCCCGGCCCCAGGCCGAAAACGACCGCTATCTGGGCCCCACGGAAATCTGGCACCAGCCCCCCACCCTGAGCCTGGCCCGGACCGGAGATAAATACGAACTCATCGCCCAGGGCTGCCGGGCCCAGGTGGTTTGCTATCCGCCGACCCGCTGGGAATTGAGCCTGCCGGCCGCCACGCCGCCGGGAGCCGAGACAAATGAGAAGACCACGAGCGCCGCCGTCGCACAGCAACCACCGCCCGCCGCCGAAGTCCCCGCCGCGCCGGAGCCCGAGCTGGCCGCGCCGCGCAAAAATATCTTCGCCAAACGCGAAACCCTGAGCGACGAGGTCGCCTTCCGCACCGCCTTTGCCTTCGAGGCCAATGGCGATTTGCACGTCAATGTGCAGATGCCCGAGGGTTTCTACCTCTATAAACAGTTCATCAAGGCCCTGCATCCGCCCCAGACCCTGAATCTGCCCCGGGGCCAGCGCCACCACGATGATTTTCTCGGTGAACAGGAAATCTACCGGCACCAGCTGGATTTCGTCGTGCCCCACACCCAGCTGACCGCCGACACCTTCGCCCTGCAGCTGCAGGGCTGTGAGGAAAATCGGCTCTGCTATCCACCGTTCCAACGGTCGGTAACGGTGCCCCATCCTTATTCGGAGGGAAGCGCTTCGGCCCCGGCCGCCACTCCCGCCCCTGCTGCTTCGGCCGTGGCCAGCGCTTCGCCCCGGGCCGCCGGGGACAACGAAAACTCCGGCCCGGCGGGAAGCGCTTCGTCAAACCCAAGCGCTTCGGAGATTGCCCCGGCTTCGCCAGTCCCAAGCGCTTCCCAAGGTAACGCCGCACCGGCCCCCGGCCCGGCCGATAATCTCAGCGCCAAACTCAACGCCCATTTCCTGTCGGCCCTGTTCTGGGTCTGGCTGGTGGGCGTCGGCGTCAGCTTCACCGCCTGCGTCTATCCGCTGGTGCCCATTGTCAGCAGCCTGGTGGTGGGCCCCGAGGTCAGCCCGGCCCGGGGGCGGCGGCTGGTGCTGGCCTATGTGGTCGGCATGGGCCTGGCCATGAGCCTGCTCGGCTTCAGCTTTGCCCTCTTCCAAATCAACCTGCAAATCGTCCTGCAGAAACCGCTGTTCAGCGGCGCCGTGGCCCTGCTCTTTCTGCTGCTGGCCCTGGCCCTCTTCGATGTCTACAGCCTGCAGATGCCGGCCTTTTTGCAGAAGCGCATCGACGGCCTCAGCCGCCAGCAGACGCGCGGTTCCTACGTGGGCGCCCTGGTGATGGGGGCCCTGTCGGTGCTGGTGGTCAGTCCCTGCGCCACGCCGGTACTCACCGCCCTGCTGCTCTTCGCCACCCAAACCACGCCGCTGAAGGGCGGCCTGGCCCTCTTCATCTTCGGCGTCGGCATGGGCACGCCGCTGCTGCTCTTCGCCAGCGCCCTGAAGCGCTTCCTGCCGAAGGCCGGCGCCTGGATGGGCACCATCAAGAGTGTCTTTGCCTGGGCCCTGCTCGGCCTCGGCCTCTGGCTGCTCGGCCGCAGTCTTGGCGACCCGCTGCCCAGCCTGCTGCTGCTGGTCTATCTGCTGCTGCTGACGGTCTACTGGCTGCCGCGCCAGCTGGACAGCCGCGCCGACCGGGCCGCCCTCTTCGTCAGTCTGCTGGCCTTCTGTCTGGCCGTGGCCACCGCCGGCCGCCTCGGCGGCCCGACCCCGGGAAGCGCTTCCCCCACTCCCCCGGCGGTGTCCTTCCAAAAACTGAACAGTCCGGCCGAAGTGGCCGCCGCCATTGCCGCCAGTCCAAAGCCGGTGCTGCTGGATTTCTACGCCGACTGGTGCGTCGCCTGCCACCAGTGGGAACGGGACATCTGGGCCAACCCGCGCTTCGCCGAGGCCCTGGCCGGCTACACCCTGCTGAAGGTCGATGTAACCGCCTTCACGCCGGAACACAAAGCCCTGTTCCAAACCCTGCAACTGGTGGGGCCGCCGGCGGTGCTGCGCTACCCCGCCCGGGGCGAGCTGGCCCGGCCCGAGGCCACGCTGATTGGCGAAATGGCCGCCGATGCCTTCGCCGAACGGCTGGCGAGCTGGCCCTGAATTTTTATTTAACTTTTTGATTTTATGGCACTTATATTTGTTATTAACGGCCCCAATCTGAACCTGCTGGGCACCCGTGAACCGGAACACTACGGCAAAGCCACCCTGGACGATTTGGAAAAACGTCTGGTGCAAATGGCCGGCGAATTTGGCCACCAGCTGGAATTTATCCAGCACAACCACGAGGGCGTGCTCATCGACCTTATCCAGGAGGCCGGCAAGCACCGGGTGGACTTCATCATCATGAACCCGGCCGGCTACACCCACACCAGCGTGGCCCTGCGCGACGCCCTGGCCGCCGTGGCCATTCCCTTCATCGAGGTGCACCTCTCCAATATCCACAAGCGCGAGGATTTCCGCCAGCACTCCTATTTCAGCGACATCGCCCTGGGCGTCATCGCCGGCCTCGGCCTCGACGGCTACGAGCTCGCCCTGCTGGCGGCCCATCAATACCTACTTCGTACCAACGCTAACTAAGGACCCCCTATGGACATTCGTAAAATTAAGAAACTGATTGAGCTGCTGCAGGAATCGGACGTGGCCGAAATCGAAATCACCGAGGGCGAAGAGACCATTCGCATCAACCGCGCCGGCCCGGCCCCGGTGGTCAGCGGCGGTGGCTTCGTGCCCTATGGGGCCTATCCGCCGCCGGCCGCGCCCGCCGCCCCAGTAGCCCCGGCCGTTGAGGCCGGCACCGAACCCAAGGCCAAGGCCAGCGGCAAAATCATTCGCTCGCCGATGGTGGGCACCTTCTACGCCGCCCCGGCCCCGGACGTGGACAACTTCGTCAGCATCGGCCAGGAAATCAAGGCCGGCGACACCGTCTGCATCATCGAAGCCATGAAGATGTTCAACCGCATCGAGGCCGAATTTGGCGGCAAAATCGTCGAAATCCTCGTGGAAAACGGCCAGCCGGTGGAATATGACGAACCGCTGTTCGTGGTGCAGTGATGTTTAAAAAGGTACTAATTGCCAACCGGGGCGAAATCGCCCTGCGTATCCTGCGCGCCTGCAAGGAAATGGGCATCGAGACCGTGGCGGTGCACTCCAAGGCCGACGCCGATTTGAAGCACGTCATCCTCGCCGATGAAACCGTCTGCATCGGCCCGGCGCCGTCGGCGGAAAGCTATCTGAACATGCCGGCCATCATCGCCGCCGCCGAGGTTACCAACGCCGAGGCCATTCACCCGGGCTACGGCTTCCTCTCCGAGAACGCCGACTTCGCCGAGCGCGTCGAGCAGTCCGGCTTCAGCTTCATCGGCCCCCGGGCCGAAACCATTCGCATGATGGGCGACAAGGTCGAGGCCATCAAAGCCATGAAGGCCGCCGGCATTCCCTGTGTGCCCGGCTCCGATGGCCCGCTGCCGGCCGACCCGGACGAAATTAAGGCCATCGGCGCCCGCATCGGCTATCCGGTCATCATCAAGGCCGCCGGCGGCGGCGGCGGCCGCGGCATGCGGGTGGTACGCAGCGAAGGGGAGCTGGTGGACGCCGTCCGCCTGACCAAAACCGAGGCGCGCCAGGCCTTCGGCAACGACATGGTCTACATGGAAAAATTCCTGGAACAGCCGCGCCACATTGAAATTCAGGTGCTGTCCGACAAGCACGGCAACGCCATTCATCTGGGCGAACGCGACTGCTCCCTGCAGCGCCGCCACCAGAAGGTGATGGAGGAGGCCCCGGCCCCGGGCATCACCCCGGAACAGCGCGCCGAAATTGGCGCCGTCTGCGTCGAGGCCTGCAAACGCATCGGCTACCACGGCGCCGGCACCTTTGAATTCCTCTACGAGAACGGCCGCTTCTTCTTCATCGAAATGAACACGCGGGTCCAGGTGGAACACCCGGTTACGGAGATGATTACCGGCGTGGACATCGTCCGCGAGCAGATTCGCATCGCCGCCGGCCTGCCCCTGTCCTACCGGCAGGAGGACATTCACATCAACGGCCACGCCATCGAGTGCCGCATCAACGCCGAGGACGCCCAGACCTTCATTCCCTCGCCGGGCAAAATTCAAACCTTCCTGCCGCCGGGCGGCCTGGGCGTGCGGGTGGAATCGCACCTCTACACCGGCTACACCGTGCCGCCCCACTATGATTCGATGATTGGCAAGCTCATCGTCCACGGCTACGACCGGGCCAACGCCATCGCCAAAATGGAAATGGCCCTGGCGGAAATGGTCATTGAGGGCATCAAGACCAATACGGCCCTGCACCGCGACCTGCTCCAGGACGAAACCGTGCGCCGGGGTGGCATGGACATTCACTATCTGGAACACAAGCTGGGGCTGGCGTGAGTGCTGAAAAGGATTGGTTAGAACTTAGTCTTGAAGCCCATTCCGACGCGGAGGTGGAGCGCTTCGAGGAGGCCCTGCTGGCCGCCGGTGCCGTGGCCATCAGCTACAGCGCCGCCGACGAGGAGGAAATCTACGAGCCGCCGCTGGGCACCATGCCGCTCTGGGCCAGAACCGGCGTAACCGGCCTGTTCAACCAGGGCAGCGACCGGCCGGCCATTCTCGCCGCCCTCGGCGAACTACTCGGCACCACGCTGCCCATCGCCGCCCGCAGCTTTGCCGACAGCCAGTGGACCCGGGCCTGGCTCGACCACTTCCAGCCTATCCCCTTCGACGGCGGCCCGCGCCGGCTCATCGTCGCCGCTAGCGAACATGTCATCGACGACCCGGCCGCCGTGGTGCTGCGCCTCGACCCGGGCCTGGCCTTTGGCACCGGCACCCACCCGTCCACGGCCATGTGCCTGCAATTTCTGGTCAGCCAGGATTTGCGCGGCCGCAGCGTCTACGACTACGGCTGTGGCTCGGGCATTCTCGGCGTGGCGGCGGCCCTGCTCGGCGCCGACCCGGTCTATCAAACCGACATCGACCCCCAGGCCCTGCGCGCCAGTGCCGACAATGCGGCCAAAAACGGCGTGGCCGAGCGTATTCATATCGTCGCCACGCCGGACGCCGCGCCCCAGGTGGACATTCTCGTCGCCAATATCCTGCTGGCGCCGCTCTGTGGCCTGCGCGCCCAGTTTGAAAAGCACACCGACGCCAATAGCGTGCTGGTCTTCGCCGGCCTGCTGGAACGGCAGGAGGAGGAACTGCGCGCCGCCTACGCCGGCTATCAAATTGAGCGACTCCAGGAACGGGAGGGGTGGATTTGCTTACAGCTGCGCCGCAACCACTGACGTTGCCGGCGGCTGCACAACCCCCAGCGCTACCGGCGGCGCCGCAACCCCTGACGTTGCCGCCGCCTTTATCATTGCCCCGGACGGCGCCGTCCCCGCCCGTCCTACGGCCGCCACCCATCCCCAACCAGCCCCCGGGCTGGTTTTTTTCTTGGCCGGTGGCACCGACGACACGCAGCGGCCGGCGCGAAGCGCTTCCTCTTTGGGGACCAAGACCGAAGCGCTTCGTTCTAGAATAAAGCCGACTGCTGCTGACCGGCCGGGCAGGCCAACCGAAGCGCTTCGTTCTCTCCAGCCTTCTGCAAACGAAGTGCTCCCCCTCCAAACAGCCTTCCGGGGCCGAAGCGCTTCCCCTTTTGGGGGCTAAGACCGAAGCGCTTCGCTGGAAATACCATCGGGGTAAGACCGAAGCGCTTCGCCCTAAATAAAGGCTTCCCAAGTTAACGCCGCTGGGATTATTTCCAGCCACAGCATTTACACCGAAGCGCTTCGTTCTCAACTAAGACTCTTCCCAGCCGGAAGCACTTACTCCTTTTTCAACGCCGCCACGATTATTCCCAGCCGCTGCTTTCTCTACCGAAGCGCTTTGGTTTAGAGCGGGCCGGGGCAAGGCCGAAGCGCTTCGCTCTATCTAGCCTTCCGCAAATGAAGCGCTCCCCTTTTAGAGTTCCAGACCGAAGCGCTTCGCTCTGGAACAAAGCTGCCGTTGCCAACCGGCCGGCCAGGCCTAACCGAAGCGCTTCGGTTCGGAGTGAGCCGGGGTAAGAACGAAGCGCTCCCCTCTTGAGCACCTTTTCCGCCCCGTTTTCCTTTCTAGGCCACCGAAGCGCTTCCCCCTGAATAAAGACCTCCCAAGTCGAAGCGCTTCCCTCTGGAACACCTTTCCGACTATTCGAGGCATTTCCCCAGCTGGGCCAAGATTAAAGCGCTTCCTTAGTTAGCTTCCAGTTCGAAGCGCTTCGTTTTGAAACAAAGCTACTGCCAACCGTCCGGCCGGGCCCAATCGAAGCGCTTCCCCTCTAAACAGCTTTCCGGGGCCGAAGCGCTTCCCTCTGGTAGCCGCCCAATGGACGAGGGGAAAAATCCGATTGCTGAGGCCGAAGCGCTTTGGTTTGGAACGGGTTGGACATTCGATGGGCGAAGCGCTTCGCTTTGGCGACTTTTTGAAGCTGAAGCGCTTCCCCTCCTGGCCGCTGCTGGGATTATTTCCCGCCACGGCATTTCTACCGAAGCGCTTCGTTCTGAAACGATATTGGAGCCGAATCGTTCGCTTGACGATGACTGAAGCGCTTCGTCCTAACGGCCCAGCGAGAAGCGCTCCCCCCTTTGGGCAAGACCGAAGCGCTTCGGTTTAGGGCCGGCCGGGGGTTCCAGGCCGAAGCGCTTCCCCAAACCCCGGCCGGCGTCTTCGTATAATTTCCCTTTTCGGAGGATTTTATGACCCAGGAAGCCCTGCCCAGCCTCGCCGAACTGCGGGCCCAGATTGACGCCGTCGATGCCCAGCTGGTCGCCCTGTTTGCCCAGCGCGCCCGCCTCGCCCAGCAGGTGGGCCACGTCAAAAAAGCCGATGCCGGCGGGGAAATCATCTACTACCGGCCGGAGCGGGAACGGCAGGTGCTGGAACGTGTCGCCGCCCTCAACCCCGGCCCGCTGGCCAACGACGAGGTAAAACGGCTGTTCCGTGAGCTGATGTCCGCCTGTCTGGCGCTGGAATTGCCGCTGGAAATCGCCTACCTCGGCCCCGAGGGCACCTTCACCCAGTCGGCGGTGTTTAAACAGTTTGGCCACTCGGTGCGCACCCAGCCGAAGCGCTCCATCGCCGACGTCTTCCGCGCCGTGGAAACCGGCGTTTGCCACTATGGCGTGGTGCCGGTGGAAAATTCCACCGAGGGCGTCATTGCCCACACCCTGGATAGCTTCGTGCAAAGCCCGCTGTCCATCTGCGGCGAAGTGAAGGTGCGCGTCGAACAGAACCTCATCAGCACCGGCAGCGATTTGGCTACCATCACCACCGTCTATTCCCACAGCCAGTCCCTGGCCCAGTGTCGCGGCTGGCTGGCGGAAAACCTGCCCGGCGCCGAACTCATCAGCACGGCCAGCAATGCCGAGGCGGTGAAAATCGTCGCCGGCCACCCGCACTGGGCGGCCATCGGCGGCAAAATGGCGGCGGAGCTCTACGGCGTGCCGGTACGCTTCGCCAACATCGAGGATGAGAGCCACAACACCACCCGCTTTCTCATCATCGGCCGCCAGCAGACCGGCCCCAGCGGCCACGACAAAACCTCGCTGCTGGTGGCCACCGCCAACCAGGCCGGCGCCCTCTACCAGCTGCTGGAACCGATTCAGCGCTTCGGTTTCAACATGACCAAAATCGAATCGCGGCCGAGCAAACGGACGGTCTGGGAGTATTTCTTCTTCATCGACATCGAGGGCCACCAGGCCGAACCGCGCATGCAGGAGCTCTTCGCCGCCATGAACGGCAGTGCCCGGCTGCTGCGCATATTGGGCAGCTATCCCATCGCCGGCAACTGATTTGTTGCGAAGCATTTTTATTTGGCCTAACATGGCCGCTTCATTTCTTAGCAATGGAGTACTGAAAATGCGGAAAACACTTGCCTCCCTGTTGCTGCTGGGCAGCGGCCTGGTTTCGGCCCACGAGCTCTGGGTTAATGTCCCCAGCAGCCTGGGCGCCGGCCAGAAGCTGGAAGCGGATTTGGGCTATGGCCACGAGTTCCCGGCCCCGGAAAAAATCGCCGAAGACCGGCTGAAAATTTTCAAACCCCTGGCGCTGGTTTCCAGCAAGGGCAGCAGCGACCTGAAGCAGAGCGGCGAAAACTACCACTACACCAGCGAAGCCGAGCTGGAAAAGGGCACCTACTGGGTGAGCGCCGTCTACCAGCCCTCCTTCTGGTCTAAAGATAAGGACGGCAAATGGTCCCAGGGCGATTTGAAAACCGTGGCCAACGCCGAGTTCTGCGGCCAGTATGAGATGCTGGGCAAGGCGCCGGTGATTGTGGACGGCGGCTTCGACGGCGATTTCTTCAGCAAGCCCATCGGCCAGCCGCTGGAAATTGTGCCGCTGAAACCGCTGAGCGAGTTCAAACAGGGCCAGCTCTTCCCGGTCAAGGTGCTGCTCCAGGGTGAACCGCTGGCCGGGGCCGAGGTTACGGCCACCACCGATGAAATTCTGAAGCTGGACGAGGCCGCCCTGAAGGACGAGCGCGAACCGCAAATCTTCGCCGGCCGCACCGACAAGGAGGGCGTGGTGAACCTGATTCCGCTGGCCAACGGCACCTATAAGATTTTTGCCAAGACCAAGAAAGATTTCGAGGGCGACAAGGCCCAGTGCAATGAACATTCCTGGAAGGCCACGCTGACCCTGCCCCTGCAGAAATAGTTGCCAATCCCGCGAGATGAGATGAGACCCCGCTCCGGCGGGGTTTTTTTGTGGCCGCCGAAAATAGAAAAGCCCCTCAATGAGGGGCAGGTTTTCCGCAGGGCGAAGCGCTAGCTTCCGGATTCGGCCGACGGGCCGAGCCGGGCCAGGGCCCGGCGGGCGGTGGCGACGGCCTCCAACAGGGAATTCAGGTCATGGCGAGCGGCGGCCTCCTCGGCGGCAACCTTCAGATAGGCGCTGACATCGGCAGGGTCGTGCAGATAGTTGCAGGGGTCAAAGGGGCGGGTTTTCAGCATCGTTAAATAACTCCTTGCGCAGTTTTTGCGCTTTTTTAATGTCATCCTGCTGGCTACTTTTGTCGCCGCCAGCCAACATAATAATTAGACGATTATTTTTAAAAGTGTAATAGAGTCGGTAACCACCGGCCATATTTAGCCGCATCTCACTAACGCCATCGCCAACGCTTTTGTAATCACCGAAATTACCTTCACGCGCTCGTTGCAGACGAAACATAATCCGGGATTTAGCATCTCTATCTCGTAATTTGTTCAACCATCTGTCAAATATTTCAGTAGTTTCAATTTGATACATCACTATGACTAGAGTTTCGGCACCGCATCATAGAGGGCATCGTCCAGCACCTCGCGCAGCATTCGTTTTTCGGCGCTGTCGATGCCCTGGAAGAGGTCCAGCTCCGGGTCCAGGGGCAGAAAATCCACGTCGGAATCGTCGTGGCTGAGGGCGAGCAGATAGCGGCGCTGGGAAAAGCCCTGAAACGTCCAGGCCCGCTTCAGGCTGAAGAGGCGGCCATAGGGCCGGGGATACTGAAAATATTTGCCCGGGCCCACCTCGATGGCGACGAACTCCCAGTGCGGGTTCTGGTGGAAGCGCTGGATGCGGTTAATCAAGTCGCCGAAGCGGTCGGCCTCCTGGACGAAGAGCAGCAGAAAAATGAGGAAAGCCAGGGCCGACCAGCGCATCACCTCCAGATCGCCCGTGCGCCGCGCCAGCACGATGGCGGCTAGGGCCAGCAGCAGATAGACGATGACCCGCCCGAGCCGCTTCAGGCTGGTTTCGCCGAGAATGGCGCGAATGCTGATGTGGGGCGAGAGCTCGGGGCAGTGAATGGGGGTCATGGTTACCTCAAATGCGGGGAGAAATCGCGCCGATTATATCGGGGAATCAGCGGCGAAAAATCACTTCCACCCGCAGGCCGCTGGGGAAATTCTCGGCATCGAGCAGGCGGATTTCCCCCCGGTAGTGGCCGGCCACCGTTTGGGCGATGGCCAGGCCGAGGCCGGAACCCGGCTGGCCGCTGCCGAGAATGCGATAGAAGGGCTCCAGCACCCGGGTCCGCTCCTCGGCCGGAATGCCCGGGCCGCTGTCCTCGACGCTGAGCACCACCCGGCCCGGCGTCTCCCGTACGGCCAAATCAATCTGGGCGCCCTCGGGGGCATATTTGATGGCGTTGTCCACCAGAGTTTTGACGAGCAGATAGATTTCCGTCTCATTGGCCAGCAGCGCGCCCCGGCTATCCTCCAGCATGCCGATATCAAGGTTTTTCCGTTCCGCCAGCGGCCAGAGGTCGGCGATGACCTGGCGGAAAATGCGCGGCACCACCACCGTTTTCAGCTCCTTGGCCTCGTCGTTCTGGGCCCGGGCCAGGGACAGCAGCTGCTCCAGCAGGGCACGATTGCGCTGGACGTTGGCGCGGATGCTCTGCACCAGGGCGGTGGCCTCGGGCCCCAAAGGCAGCGCCTCCAGCCGTTCCAGCTGCAGGGACAGGGCCGTCAGCGGACTGCGCAGCTCGTGGGAGGCGTCGCCGATGAAGCGCTTCTGCTGTTTGATGGAACTGTCCACCCGGCGCAGCAGCTGATTGATGGCCTCCACCAGGGTGAGCACCTCCACCGGCAGGGCCTCCACCGGCAGCGGCGTCAAATCCAAATCCGAGCGCGCCCGCACCTGGCGCGACAGGCTCTGCAGCGGCCGCATGGTTCGGCGCACCACCCAGATGCTGAGCAGGGCCAGCAGCGGCGACAGTATCACCAGCGGCCAGGCGCTGGACCGGGCCGACTGTTCGGCCAGCTCCTCGCGGTACTCGTTTTCCTGCATGACCATCATCTGGCCGTGGTTGGTGTTGCGCACGAAAACCCGATAGTTGTCGTCGTCCTCGCGCACCAGATGAAAGCCCTCGCTCAGCGGTGCCTTCAGGTCAAGGCGGCGCTGGCTCTGCGGGCTGTCGGCCCACTGGATAAAGATTTTGGCGTCGCTGTTGTCGTCCAGAACCACCGGATTGGGGCTGTTTTCGCTGAAATGGGAAATCTGGCGCAGCAAATCATCCTGGAACTCGTGGCTTTCGTGGTAGCTGTCCCAGTAGGCATAGCCGCCGGCGAGCAGGGCGAAGAGCAGCGTCAGGGCCAGGGCCAGCAGCGAGAGCCGCGCCTGTAGCGAGTTCAGGATTTTGCGACGAGCCAACCCACACCCCGCACGTTTTTAATGTGTTCCCGGCCGATTTTCTTGCGCAGGCTGTGAATCAGGAAGTCGATGGCGTTGCTTTCGATTTCCTTGCCCCAGCCATAGATTTTGTCCTCCAGGTCGGCCCGGGACAGAATCACGCCGGCATGATTGACCAGCGCCTGCAGCAGCAGAAATTCCTTGTTGGTCAGGGGGATTTGCTCGCCGGCCACCTCGGCCTGAAAGGTCTGGGGGTCGAGGGTAATCACGCCGTTGGACGGCTTCAGCGACTCCTGGCCGAGATGGCGGCGAATAATGGCGCGCATGCGGGCATGGAGTTCGGCGAAATCGAAGGGTTTGACCAGATAGTCATCGGCGCCGCCGTCGAGGCCGGCCAGCCGGCTTTCGATGTCGTCGCGGGCGGTGATAATCAGGACGGGGGTCATGTTCTTCTCACTGCGCGCCTGGCGCAGCACGCTGAGGCCGTCCTGGCGCGGCAGGCCCAAATCCAGCAGCACCAAATCATAGTTCTGGGTGAACAGGGCCTCCTCGGCCAGCCGGCCATCGTGCACCCAGTCCACCGTATAGAGCGCCTCCTTGAGGCTGGCCCGCAGCGCTTCGCCAATCATCGGGTCGTCTTCCACCAGCAGAATTCGCATAGAACACCTCCATAAAAAAGCTCAAACATAGGCTTTTAATGTTAGCGGAGATTTAGTAGGGGCCGGGGGGAAGCGCTTCGGACTAGAGAAATAGAAATAAGGGGAGCGCTTCGGTTGCAGAAGGCTGGAGAGAAGGAAGCGCTTCGGACTGGAGAAATAGAAATTAAGGGAAGCGCTTCGTCGTCGGCCGTTAGATTTTTCGGCGGCGGAAAAGGGGGAGCGCTTCGGCCTGAAGGGATAGATTTTCCAGCTACAGAAAAAGGGAAGCGCTTCCCGCTGGATTACTAGTCCCCGCTGCCGGCTTCGGTGTCGTTCTAGAACGAAGCGCTTCGGTTGCAGAAGGCTGGAGAGAAGGAAGCGCTTCGCTCCGAGAAGGTTATTCCCAGCGAAGCGCTTCGGACTAGAGAAATAGAAATAAAGGAAGCGGTTGCTGCGCCACTGCGTGGCTCGCTGCGCTTCTGCGCTCCTTCGGAGCTTGAAGCGCTTCGGTTTTGGCTAGCGGCGGGCCTTTTTGCGGGCCTCTTCGCTCAGCAGTTTTTTGCGGATGCGAATGGACTTGGGCGTTACCTCCACCAGCTCATCATCGGCGATGAACTCCAGCGCCTGTTCCAGGCTGTTGCGAATGGGCGGGGTGAGAATGATGTTCTCGTCGGAGCCGGCGGCGCGGATATTGGTCAGCTGTTTGGCCTTGATGGGATTGACGACCAAATCGTTATCGCGGCTGTGAATGCCAATAATCATGCCCTCGTAGACCTGCTCGCCGTGGCCGATGAAGAGCCGGCCGCGCTCCTGCAGGTTGAACAGCGAGTAGGCCAGGGCCTTGCCCTCCACCATCGACACCAGCACGCCATTGTGCCGGCTTTTGCCGACGCCCTCCTTCAACGGGCCGTAGTGGTCGAAGAGCTGGAATTTCAGGCCGCTGCCGGAGGTCAGGGTCATGAATTCGGTCTGGAAGCCAATCAGGCCCCGGGTGGGAATGAGGTATTCCAGGCGGATGCGGCCCTTGCCGTCCAGCACCATATTGCGCAGTTCGCCCTTGCGTTCGCCGAGGCGCTCCATGACGGCGCCCTGGTGGGCCTCCTCCACGTCCAGCACCACCTCCTCGTAGGGCTCCTGCAACTCGCCGTCCACCTCCCTGAAGATAACCTCGGGCCGGGACACGCCCAGTTCAAAGCCCTCGCGGCGCATGGTTTCAATCAGCACGGACAGATGCAATTCGCCCCGGCCGGAAACCTTGAATTTATCCGGGTCGTCGGTCTCCTCGACGCGCAGGGCCACGTTGTGAATGAGCTCCTTCTCCAGCCGTTCCTTGATGTTGCGGCTGGTTACGAATTTGCCCTCCCGGCCGGCGAAGGGCGAGGTGTTCACCTGGAAGGTCATGCTCATGGTGGGCTCGTCCACGGCCAGCTGGGGCAGCGCTTCCACCTGGCTGGGGTCGCAGATGGTGTCGGAGATGAAGAGCGGGTCGATGCCGCTGAAGGTGATGATGTCGCCGGCGCTGGCGCTGTCCGTTTCCACCTTCTCCAGACCGAGGAATTTAAAGATTTGCAGCACCCGGCCGGAGCGCACCGCCCCGTCGCGGCCGACGATTTTCACCGGCGTGTTGGTTTTGACGCTGCCCCGGCTGATGCGGCCCACGCCCATCACGCCCTTGAACTGGTCGTAGCTGAGGGAAGAAACCTGCATTTGTAGCGGCCCGTCCCGGTCCACCTTCGGCGCCGGCACGTGTTTCACAATGGTTTCAAAGAGGAAGCTCATGTCGCCGGAGCGAACGTCCGCCTCGGGGCCGGCGTAGCCGTTGAGGCCGGAGGCGTAGACGATGGGGAAATCCAGCTGCTCTTCGGTGGCGCCGAGCCGGTCGAAGAGCTCGAAGGTTTCATTCAGCACCCAGTCGGGCCGGGCGCCGGGCCGGTCAACTTTGTTGATGACGACGATGGGGCGCAGGCCCATGGCGAAGGCCTTCTGGGTCACGAAGCGCGTCTGCGGCATGGGGCCGTCGAAGGCGTCCACCAGCAGCAGCACCGAATCCACCATGGACAGCACCCGTTCCACCTCGCCGCCGAAGTCGGCGTGGCCCGGGGTGTCTACGATGTTGATTTGGTAGTCCTGCCAGCGAATGGCGGTGTTCTTGGCCAGAATGGTGATGCCGCGTTCCTTCTCCAGGTCCATGGAATCCATCATCCGTTCGGAGACTTCGGCGCGCTCGGCCAGGGTGTCGGACTGTTTGAAGAGCTGGTCCACCAGGGTGGTTTTGCCGTGGTCCACGTGGGCCACAATGGCGATATTGCGAATTTTGTTGATGTCGTTGCTACTCATAAACGCTCACAGAAAAAAAGAAGCGCTTCGGGGGAGCGCTTCGGGGAAAGGGGAAGCGCTTCCTGGGGAAGCGCTCGGCAGGCCTAGAGGCTAACGCGGCGGAAATCCTGCAGCAGCTTGGCCAGATAGACGGTGAAGCGCATGCCGGCGGCGCCGTCGATAACCCGGTGGTCGAAGGACAGGGACAGCGGGCACAGCAGGCGCGGCGTGAATTCCTTACCGTTCCAAACCGGCTGCAGCTGGGATTTGCAGACGCCGAGAATGGCCACCTCCGGCGCATTCACAATCGGCGTGAAGCCAGTGCCACCGATGCCGCCAAGGCTGGAAATGGTGAAGCAGGCGCCCTGCATTTCTGCCGGTTTCAGCTTGCCATCGCGGGCTTTCTTCGACAGGTCGGTCAGCTCCAGGCAGATTTCCTTCAGGCCCTTCTTATCCACGTCGCGGATAACTGGCACCACCAGGCCGTTCGGCGTGTCGGCGGCAAAGCCGATGTGGTAGTACTTTTTCAGCACCAGCTGGTCGCCGTCCAGGGAGGAATTGAAGTCCGGGAAGGCCTTCAGGGCCGTAACCGAGGCTTTGATGATGAAGGCCAGCGGCGATACCTTGACGCCCTCTTTTTCCCATTCCTTGTTCAGGGTCTGGCGGAAGGCCTCCAGCTCGGTCATATCGGCGTTTTCGTTGACGGTTACGTGGGGAATCATCACCCAGTTGCGCGACAGGTTCTGGCCGGAAATTTTCTTGATGCGCGGCAGTTCCTTGGTTTCCACCGGGCCGAATTTGCTGAAGTCCACCTTCGGCCAGGGCAGCAGGTCGAGGCCGCCGCCGAGGGAAGCGCTTCCCGGGCCGGCACCACCGGCCAGGGCCTGTTTCACGAAGGCCTTCACGTCCTCCTCGGTAATGCGACCGTTGCGGGCCGTGCCCTTGACCTTGCCCAAATCCACGCCCAGTTCCCGGGCGAATTTGCGAATGGACGGGGTGGCGTGGGCGCTGGCGAAGGCGGCCTCGTCGATTTTGGCGGCCGGGGCGGCGTTGGCGGCCGTAACCGCCGATTTAGCGGCTGGGGCGGGAGCGGGGGCCGGGGCGGGAGCCGCCGGAGCCGCAGCGGGGGCCGGGGCCGGTTCAGCCTTGGCCGGGGCGGCGGGGGCAGCGCCAGCACCGCTCACTTTGGCGATGAGGACGCCCTCCTTCACCTTGTCGCCGACCTTAACCAGCACTTCGCTGACGGTGCCGCTGATTTCCGACGGCACTTCCATGGAGGCCTTGTCCGATTCCAGTACCAGCACCGACTGGCCGGCGCTGACGGTGTCGCCGGCTTTGATGAGGACTTCAATAACATCCACATCGGCAAAGTCGCCGATGTCGGGCACGCGAATTTCATTGCTCATAGTCAAATTCCTTAAATTTTTGCTGAATGCCGTAGCGAGAAGCGCGGGCGGCCCCGCCCGCGAGGACAGAGCCGCCGCCAACGCCCCTAGTGGTAGAGGGGATAGACGCTCTCGGTGTCGATGCCATATTTGCTGATGGCTTCGGCCACTTTCTGTTTGCTGACCTTGCCCTCTCTAGCCAGGGCGCTCAGGGCGGCCACCACCACCTGGTAGCGGTTTACCTCAAAGTGGCGGCGCAGGGCCTCGCGGGTATCGGAGCGACCGAAGCCGTCGGTGCCGAGCACCACCATGGCCCGGCCCTCGGGCAGGTAGGCGCGCACCTGCTCCACATAGCTGCGGATATAGTCGGTGGCGACGATGACCGGGCCGGCCTTGTTCTGCAGGCTTTCGCTCAGGTAGCTGTGGCGCTGGGCCTCCAGCGGGTGCAGGCGGTTGTAGCGTTCCACCTCGGCGCCGTCCCGGGCCAGGTTGTTGAAGGACGGGGCCGACCAGACGTCGGAGCCGATGCCGAAGTCGCTGGCCAGCAGCTTGGCGCCCTCGATGACCTCCATCAGGATAGAGCCGGAGCCCATCAGCTGGACGCGCTCTTTACCGTCGTGGCTGCCGATTTGGTACAGACCCTTCAGAATGCCTTCGGTGGCGCCCTCGGGCATGGCCGGGTGGGCGTAGTTCTCGTTGAGCAGGGTCAGGTAATAGTAGATGTCCTCCTGCTCCACGTACATGCGGCGCAGGCCCTCGTGGACAATTACCGCCACCTCATAGGCGAAGGTGGGGTCATAGGTGATGCAGTTGGGGATAAGGCCGGCCTGCACGTGGGACTGGCCGTCCTCGTGCTGGAGCCCCTCGCCGTTCAGCGTGGTGCGGCCGGCGGTGCCCCCGAGGATAAAGCCCCGGGCGCGCTGGTCGCCGGCGGCCCAGGCGAAATCGCCGAAGCGCTGGAAGCCGAACATGGAGTAATAGATAAGGAACGGAATCATCGGCTCGTTGTGCACCGAATAGGCGGTGGCGGCGGCAATCCAGTCGCAGAAGGCGCCGGCCTCGTTGATGCCGGCCTGAATCAGCTGGCCATCGGTGGATTCCTTATAGAACATGAGCTGTTCGGCGTCGGAGGGGGTGTAGTTCTGGCCCTGGGGCGACCAGATGCCGTACTGGCGGAACATGCCCTCCATGCCGAAGGTGCGGCTTTCGTCGGGGACGATGGGCACGATGCGTTTGCCCACGTTCTTGTCCTTCATCAGGGTGTTGAGCATGCGCACAAAGGCCATGGTGGTGGAGATTTCCCGGCCCTCCTTGGTGGCGGCGGTTACGGCCTCATAGGCGCTGAACTCGGGGAACTGCAGCACCACATCGGTTTTGCTGCGGCGGGACGGCACGAAGCCCTCCAGGGCGGCGCGGCGGGCCATCAGGTATTCCTGCTCCGGCGAACCCTCGGCAAAGCGCACATACTCCAGTTTTTCCACCTGCTCATCGGTCAGGGGCAGGCTGAAGCGGTCGCGGAAGGCCTTCAGCTGTTCCATGTCCATTTTCTTGGACTGGTGGGCCACGTTCTGGGATTCGGCGCTGCCGCCCATGGCGAAGCCCTTGATGCCCTGGGCCAGAATGACCGTGGGCTTGTCGCTCTCCTGGGCGCGCTTGTAGGCGGCATAGACTTTAAAGCTGTCGTGGGCGCCCCGGCGCAGGTGCCAGATTTCCTCATCGGTCCAGTCGGCGACCATGGCTTTCAGTTCCGGCGTATTGAAGAAGAATTCGCGCACATAGGCGCCGTTGCGGGATTTAACGGTCTGATAGTCGCCGTCCACCACTTCCATCATGCGGCGGCGCAGGTGGCCCTCGTGGTCCTTGGCGAACAGTTTGTCCCAGCCGCTGCCCCACATTACCTTGATGACGTTCCAGCCGGCGCCCTTGAATTCACTTTCCAGCTCCTGAACGATTTTGCCGTTGCCACGCACCGGGCCGTCGAGGCGCTGCAGGTTACAGCTGATGACGAAGACCAGATTGTCCAGATGGTTCACGCTGGCAATGGACAGCTGGCCGCGGGATTCGGGTTCGTCCATTTCGCCGTCACCGAGGAAGGCCCAGACTTTACGGTCGCTCTTCGGCAGCAGGCCCCGGCACTCCATATATTTAATGAATTTGGCCTGGTAAATGGCCATCATCGGGCCCAGACCCATGGAGACGGTGGGGAACTGCCAGAAGGTGGGCATGAGCCAGGGGTGCGGGTAGGAGGACAGGCCCTTGCCGCCCACCTCCTGACGGTAGTTGTCCAGCTGCTCCTCGCTGAGGCGCCCTTCCAGGAAGGCGCGGGCGTACATGCCCGGGGCGCTGTGGCCCTGGAAGAAGACCAGGTCGCCGCCCTGTTTACCGTCCTGGCCGTGCCAGAAGTGGTTCTGGCCGACCTCATAGAGAATGGCGGAGCAGGCATAGCTGGCAATGTGGCCGCCGACGTTGGTGTGCTTGCCGGCGCGAATCACCATGGCCAGGGCGTTCCAGCGCACATAGGCTTCGATTTTGCGCTCCAGGTCAAAATCGCCAGGGTAGGCGGGCTGCTCCTCCACGGGAATGGTATTGACATAGTCGGTGGTGAAACCGGATTGGAAATCCAGACCCTTTTTCGCCGCCTCGGTAATCAGGGATTCAAGAATATAGCTGGCGCGTTCCTTACCCTCCACACGCAAAAGACTGGCCAAAGAGGCCAGCCATTCTTGGGTTTCCTGGGGGTCGATGTCTTTAATGCTCATATAAGCTCCAAGTAAAAATGTTTTCGTTATGACGTGTAAGGGGAGCAGCAAAGCGCTTCGGGCGCGGGGGAAAGGGGGCGGCCGGAGCGGTGGGCTCCTGATTACGAGGGCGTAATTCTAGCACTATTCAATTTAGTTTTTTTCCTCCCCCGGCTCGTCCTGGGGCCGTATTTGCAGGGCCCGCGCCTTCAGTTTGAACGGCACCGTTCTGGGGGCTTCCGAGTCCAGTGCCTCCGGTGGCAGCGGCTCCATCAGGGTAAAGGTCATGCGCGGCCGCACCCGCCGACCGCCCACCCGCCAAATTTCCTCCGCCTCGGCCTCGCGGTCGAGGGCGGGCAGAATGATGACATCGTCGCCGGCCGGGGCGCTGTCCGAATGACCCGTTGGGGCGCTGGCTGGGGCACTGGCCGGGAAGAAGCGCTCCAGCCGGTCAAGGGGCGCACTGCCCGGGGCGGCGCTGCTGGGAGCCGGGGTCAGCGGGCCGTCCTCGGCCTCGGCCAGGGCGGCGGCATTAACACTGAAAAAGGCGTTGGGGTGCACCGGGGCGGGACTTTCGGCCGGTGGCGGCGGCCGGCGCAGGGGAATGAAACCGCTACCCTCGGCCAGCGGCCGGCCGGGGGCGGTGTCCGGCGTTGGGGTTGGTACGGCCGCCGGCGGGCGGGGACTGGGTGGCACCGTCTCCTCCGGCGGCACGGCGAAGCTCAGTGGCCGGGTTGTTGCCGCGCTGGGCGGCGCCACCGTCATGGGGCGGCCCGGGGCCGGCGGGCTGGGGCTGAACGGCGTGGCCGGCAGCGGTTCCACCGGGGCTTCCGACCGGGCCGGGACCGGGGCAGCGCTTCGTTCCGACTCGACGGGGAAGCGCTTCGGACCGGCCGCCGGCTGCCGGGGCAGCGCTTCGCCCGGGGCCGGGGCCAGGGGCTCGTCGGGGGCCGGCAGCGTCGGGTGCAGCGGCGCGCCGGCGGTGGGCAGAGGCTGGTCGGCACTGGGCGGCAGGGCCTGGGTCAGGGTCGGCGAGGCGCTGCGCTCGGCCACCGGAGCGGCGGCACGCGGCGGCGTTGAATCCCGGAGGGCCGTTTGACCGGCCAGGGGCTGGTCAAGCGAAGGCGGCAACGGCTGGACTGGGGCAGCGCTTCGTTCCGGCGGGGTCGGGGGGGAGCGCTTCGCGGCCGGGGCCGGTGAAATCGTCGGGGCCGGGCCGGGCGAAGATGGCACCCGCCGGGGCCGCGCTTCGCCCGGGGCGGTGGGCTGAGTCAGTTCGGTCGGCGGCAGGGTTTGATGGAGCGGGGCACCGTGGGTGGGCAGGGGCTGGTCGGCCGCTGGCGGCAACGGCTGGACTGGGGCAGCGCTTCGTTCTGAAACGCTGGCGGCGGAGCGCTTCGGTGCCGAGTGATGGAGAATGGAGGCCGGCGCACCGGGCAATGGCTGGTCGGCCGCCGGCGGCAAGGGGGCCGGTGGAGAGGAAGCGCTTCGGTCGGGCTGGGCCGGGGGGGAGCGCTTCGCGGCCGGCGGAGCGGCGGGCCGGGTGGGCGTTTGGGGGCCGGCCGGCGGGCGCTGGGCAAGCGCTTCTGGGCCGGCCGACGGAGTACCGGGGCTGGGCAGAGGCTGGTCAGCGGCCGGAGGCAATGGGACGTGGGGGAGGGAAGCGCTTCGCTCCGGCCTGTCCGCCCGCTGGGCAGCCGGACTAGCGGCCCGACTGGCCGCCGTACGGCCGGCGGGGGAACGCGGCGGCGCCAAAGGCCGAATGGCCGGGGTCGGCGCGCCGGGTCGGGGGGGAAGCGCTTCGGCCGGACCACCGGCAAAATCCCCGAGGGCCTGGGCCACGGACACCAAGCGCTTCGCCGGGGCCTCCGGATTCAGTGGCGTGCTCGGCAGGGTCATGGGTGCGTTCATCGGCGCCGGCATATGCAGGGCCAGGGTGCTTTCCGGCAGGGCCTCCTCATAGGGCGACGGCCGCAGCACCGGCCCCGAGGGCAGCGGCATGACCTCGTCCACCGGCATCAGCACCGGCTTTTCCGTTAGGCCGGCCCGCTCCAGTTCAAAGGCCATGGCCTCCATATTCTGGGTGCGAATCTTGTCAAACTGGGAATCCCACTTGGCCTTGCGTTCCTCGGCGGAGAGGAAGTTCAAATCCCGGTAGGCCTTCATCTGGAAGGTGTCCTCGTTGCGGCGCAGCAGTTCAAACAGGCTGTAGCCGATGAAATGGGCGAGCTTGGGCCAGTCGATGTGCAGCAGCATGCTGACCCCACAGAGCAGCAGCAGCAGCAGCACGCCCACGGCCACCTTGGTTTCGTAGAGTCTGAGGAAGAAAACGGCAATTTTCTGGCCGAAGATGCCGCCGGCGGTGGTGGCCAGCTCGTTGATTTTTACCGGCCAGTAGAGGGCCAGCAGGGCCCCGACCATGGTCAGCAGCAGCGCCAATCCCCCCACCTGAAAGAAGATGCTTTCGCCGTCGAAGTTGAAGCGGTAGACGCTGTTATAGGCATTGAGCAGCAGCAGCAGCGGCAGCAGATAGGCGCTGAAGCCGAGCAGCGACAGAATCACATCGGCGGCCCAGGCCCCGGCATAGCCGAAGGGGTGGCGAATGGGCTCGTCGCTGAGGTAGGCGTGCGACCAGACCGCCTGGTCCGGCGAGTAGAAGAGCAGTATCAGCAGCAGGGCAATGGCCCCAATCAGATTGAGAATGCTCCAGCTGTCGCTAACGAAGCGCTTCAGGAAGGGCAGGGGATTGTCGGGGTTATTCATAGTTTTTTCTCGGCAACTTTGATAAGCAGCAGCAGGGGCAGACCCAGCAGGAAGCTCAGAAAAAAGAAGGCATCATAGCCCAGCCACTCCACCATCGCCCCGCTCTGGCCGGCCAGCAGCTTCGGCAGCAGGGTCGTCAGTGAGCTGAACAGGGCATATTGCACCGCCGTAAAACGGACGTTGGTCAGAGCGCCGAGGAAGGCGAGAAAAACGCTGTTGGCGATGCCGCCGATGAGGTTATCGACGCTAATCACGCCGTAGAGGACGAGCCGGGTCGGCAGCCAGTGGAGGAGGATAAACAGCAGATTGGAGGCCGCCGTCCCCAGGGCCGTCCACCAGAGCATCGGCCACAGGCGCCAGCGTTCCACCAGCCAGCCGCCGACCAGGCCGCCGGCCAGGGTCATGGCCAGCCCGAAAATTTTGTTGGCGTCGGCAATCTGGATTTTGCTGAAACCCAGGTCAGCGTAGAACAGCTGGCTGACGGTGCCGAGGAGATTATCCGAGAGGCGATAGCCGCCGATGAGCAGCAGCAGCCACAGGGCCTGGCGCCGGTAGCGCTGGCAGAAATCGCGCAGCGGTGCTAGCCAGAGCCGCTCGAATTCGGCCCGCCGGCCCCAGTACTTCAGCCCCCCGGCCAGCAGTCCGCCGGCGACGAGCAGACTCAACGGCAGGCGCAGCCAGGAAGCGCTTCCCGCCGGGTGGAGCCGGGGAAAGCCGTTGTAAATCAGCAGAAAGCCACCGGCGGCGAGCAGCAGCAGGCCGAGGGCGGTTCCATCTGGGGTTGGGCCCTCGTCCCGGTCGGGCAGGACCGGCGCGGCCAGCAGCGTGGTCAGCGGCCCGAGCAGGGCGAGCAGGGCCATGCAGAGATAGGTCAGACGCCAGGCGGAAAAATCATAGTGCTGGGCGGTGGAGCCGAAGGATTCGGCCAGATAGAGGGCCCCGGCGCCGGCGGCCATCATGCCCAGGCGGTAGCCAACGCTGTAGGTGCCGGCGCTGGCAGAGAGCTGGGCCGCGTCGGCCCGGTTCAGGTCGATGCGATAGGCGTCGATGACGATGTCCTGGGTGGCCGAACTGAAGGCCAGCAGCAGGGCGCCGAGGACGCAGGCCGAAAAATGGTCGACCGGGTCAAACAGGGCCAGCAGCACCAGGGCGGTGGCAATGGCCAGCTGGCTCAGCAGCAGCCAGGCGCGGCGGCGGCCGAGGCGCTGGGCCCAGCGGCCGGGACTGCAGCGGTCGATGAAGGGCGCCCAGAGAAATTTAAAGGAATAGGCGAGCAGGGCCCAGGACAGCAGGGTGATTTGGCCCTTGTCATAGCCGGCCTCGGCCAGCCAGAGGGACAGGGTGCCGTAGACCAGCACCAGCGGCAGGCCGGCGCTGAAGCCCAGCGGCAGCAGCAGCCACACGCCCCGGCGCCCGTAGAGCTGGAAAAAGGGGCGGCTCAGTAGTGCCATTCGCGCACTCCGCCGCTGTCGATGTGGGCAAAGGTGCGGCCGGTGCCGATGCCCCCGGCCCGTATGCGCCGGGCCATGGCCGCCAGCTGCCGGCCGCTATAGCCCTGGACGGCAATGTCCGCCGCCTTGGCCACCAGATGCATGCTCTGTTCGGCGGTGGAACCGACCAGTTTATTGGTGCGCCTGGTGCGGTAGCCGCTGAGCAGCTGGATGGGCCGGCCGCCCACCTGGCGTTGAATGTGGCAGAGAATGTCCAGCAGGCGCGGGTCCACCGATTTCACCCGGTTGGCGCGGAAATCACGGAAAAAGCGGCTGGCCTGCTGGAGCGAAGATTTGATGTAGCCGTCGCTGGGCGTCCAGTAGACCAGGTGGAAGGTCTCGCCGGTGTGCGGATTGCTCATGAACAGGCGCTTGTCGCGGCCGGAGCGCTTGGCCAGCACCGGCGTGGCCCGGGGGCCGGTTTTGCCGGCGTGGGGATTGGAGGCCACCGGGCGTTTGCCCTTGTCCCCCCGGCCGGATTTTTCCATGGACAGCAGTTCCAGCTTCTTCGGCGGGGGCGGCGGCAGCGGGGCCGGGGATTTTTTGCCCGGTGGCTTGGCCGCAGTCTTGCCTAGACTGGCCCGGTGGGGGGTGGCCTCGGTTTTCGTTTTCTTCCTATCTGATGGCCGCGAGCTGGCGGCGAAGACCGACTCCGGCAGCAGCAGCCCGGAGGCGGCCAGGGCCCAGCCGAGGAATTGGCGGCGGGAAAGGGGCCGGTGGGCGCTTTGACACTCGGCACAAAGGCAATGGTCGCTGTGGGCAAAGGCATCAATGACGGTACTGAGATTTTCTTCGGCGTACATAAAGCAACCTCCTGGGGGGTGAGACGGAGCGGGCCGGGGGCCATTCCCCCGGCGGGGAAGCGCTACCGTTCTCCGTTCATCTTAGCTCGTTCTAGGCGCGATGAGCGGAGCCATTCCAAATAAAAAAGCGCCTAAAATTAAGCGCTTCGGTGATTCTGGCGGGGTCAGGGGCCGGCCCCCGGTGGGAAGCCAGCCCGGGAAATTTCTAGTATTTCCACTCGCGCACGTTGGCGCTATCCACATGGACGAAGGTTGAGCCGGTGCCGATGCCGCCGCCCTGGAGCTGGCGGGCAATGCCGGCGAGCTGGCGGCCGCTGTAGCCCTTGACGGAAATATCCGCCGCCATGGCCTTCATGTGGTAGCTGTTTTTGCCCACGTTCTTGCTCTTGCTGCGCAGCATGGCATTGGTGGTGGGCGAACGGTAGCCGCTGAGCAGTTCGAGTTCGCGGTTATTGGTGTTGGTTTGGATGTAATGCAGGATATTGAGGAGGTGAACGTCAACTTCCTTAACCAAATCCTGGCGGAAGTCGCGGAAGAAGGAACTAATTTCAGCGATGGATTCGGAGACATAGCCATAGTCCGGCGTCCAGTAGGCGTTGGTGATGATTTCGCCGGTGTGGGGATTGCGGAGACGCAGCACCCGGGCCGAGCGGGTGGCGGCCTGGGCCCACTGCTGCGGTAGAATCAGGCCGGCGGTGGCCATGACGAAACCCCGGCTGAACAGGCGGCGGCGCCCCGGATTGCTCGCCTCCTGGCGGCGGTGCTGACAGCAGGGGCAGTCGGCACTGTGTTCAAAGGTTTTAATTACCTGCGAATGGTCATCACTGAAAATAGACATAATTCACCTCAATAAAGATTGGTTGAAAACGAAGCGCTTCGCGGCGCTCCTATATTTATCAATGCGCCGGGCTAAAAAACGGGGCAGAGAATAATCAATGCTAATGCAAAATGCAAGCCATAACTTCCTAATTTAAAAAGATTTTTTAAAATGGCCCTGTTGTTAATTGCCCACAGTATTGTGGGCTTTTTACAACAAGCCGTTTTGGGGCCTATTTCTTTTTCACGGGCCGGGGCCAGTTTTCCTTCTCGCGCCGCTCGCCCACCGTCAGGACAAGCGATTGATTTTTAACATCTTTTCTTATTACCGAGCCGGCGCCGACGGTGGCATCGCTGCCGATGTTTAGGGGTGCCACCAGCGCGCTATTGGAGCCAATAAAGACGTTATCACCGATGACGGTTTTAAATTTATTGGCGCCGTCGTAATTACAGGTAATGGTCCCTGCCCCAATATTAACGCCAACGCCAACATTACTGTCGCCAATATAGGAAAGATGATTAATTTTTGTGCCCGATTTAATTTCGCTGGCTTTTAATTCAACAAAATTACCGACTTTAACGCCGTCGGCCAAAATCGTTTGCGGCCGCAGCCGGGCGAAGGGGCCGATGTGGCAGTCGGTGCCCACCTGGACACCCTCCAGCCGGGAATGGCTGAGAATCACCGTGCCGGCGCCGATGTGGCAGTTTTCCAGCACACAGTTGCTCTCAATGCGCACGCCGTCGCCGAGCACGTTCCGGCCTTTAAACATAATGTTCGGCTCCAGATAGACATCGCGGCCCACGGTCAGCGGGCCCTGCACGTCGATGCGGGCCGGGTCCACCAGCGTCGCCCCCTGGTCCAGCAGCGCTTCGGCCGCGCGCCGGCGCAGAAAGGCCTCCAGGGCGGCCAGCTGGCGCCGGTCATTGACGCCCTGCATCTCGTCGCTGTCCTCCAGGGGAAGCGCTTCCACCCGCAGGCCCTCGGCCCCGGCCAGGGCGACCAAATCGGTGAGATAGAACTCGCCGGCCGGATTATGGTTGTTGAGCCGGGGCAGCAGTTTATGCAGCACGGCCCCGCGCGCGGCCAGGACGCCGGTGTTGATTTCCTGAATCAGGCGCTGTTCCGGCGTGGCGTCGCGTTCCTCGACGATGGCCTGAATCTGGCCGCTGGCGTTGCGCAGAATGCGACCGTAGCCGTGGGGGTTGGCAAGCCAGGCGCTGAGCAGGGTCAAATCGTTCTGCTCGGCCCGGGCCAGCAGCGCTTCCAGGGTACGGCGGGCAATTTGGGTGGTATCGCCATAGAGCACCAGCACCGTTTCCTCGGGCTGGATAAACGGCAGGGCCTGGGCGACGGCGTGGCCGGTGCCGAGCGCTTCGGCCTGCTCAATCCACTGCAAGTCGGGATAGCGCGGGGCCAGTTCGGCCTTGAGCAGGTCGCCGCCGTGGCCGTAGACCAGGGCCAGCCGGCCGGGCCAGTGCGCGAGGCGGTCGAGCAGATGGCAAATCAACGGTTTGCCGGCCAGCGGTTGCAGCACCTTCGGCCGCTGGGAATGCATTCGTTTGCCCTGGCCGGCGGCCAGAATGAGGGTCAGCATGGGTTTTTCTCCAAGGGTTCATAAAATGGGGGACGTAAAAAAATCCCCTCCATCGCAATGAAGGGGATTTTTCGTTTTTACGCTAGGCGGCGCAATTATTTGCGTTGGCCTTGGCGGTAGCCACGGTTAATTTTTTCAGAGTTTTGCTGGGCAATTTCCAGAGCCTGACGAGCATTGTCGTTGGCTTGCATAACCTGAGAGCGCAGGTCTTCCAGGGCGCCTTGGATTTGCGACAGCTGGGCGTTATCCACGGCAGGAGCAGCTGGAGCGGGTTCTTTGGAACCGCAACCTACCAGGGCCGTTGCCAGAGCGATAGCTACTAATTTTTTCATAAAAACCTCTTTTATATGTTAGAAAAGAAAGGCTTATTCTAAGTGATTCAAAATTTTTTGGCTAATTTTTTCCACCACCGGCCCGCTGACGAAAGGAGAAAAATCGCCGCCAAGCCGCGCCAGCTCTTTAACCAGCGACGACGAGATGACCAGCTCCGTGGCCCGACCGTTGAGAAAAACCGTTTCAATGCCCAGATGGCCATTGACCTCGGCCAGCTGCTGCTCATAGGCAAAATCCACCGGATTGCGCAGGCCGCGCACCAGCGTACGGGCGCCCTGGTCGCGGCAGAAGCGGGCGAGCAGACCGGAAAAAAGCCGGGCCTCCACCGTCGGGCCGAGCACCTGTTGCACCAGCGCCAGCCGTTCGGGGCCGTCCAGCAGCGTTTGCTTATTGGGGTGGGCGGCCACGGCAACGATGAGCCGGTCGCAGAGGGGCCGGGCCCGGGCAATGAGCGCCTCATGGCCCCGGGTGATGGGGTCAAAGGTGCCGGCGAAAACCCAGATTTTTGACATTTATTCCTCCCTGAAAATGGAAAAGCGCCCGCAGGCGCTTCCCCATTCTCAACAACACAACCCGCCGCTAGCGCATGCGGGCTTTAAAACGTGGATTCTTCTTGCTAATGACGAAGATTTTGCCGCGCCGGCGCACGATTTGGCAATCGCGGCTGCGGCCCTTGGCGCTTTTCAGTGATGAGACTACTTTCATAGGCTTTACTCCAGTGGATAGACAAGAATTTAAGGCACCGACGGGTCGGGCCTCGGGACCTATTATGTTAGTAGATAACGGAAAAATGAAGCCAAGGGCCGGATTAAATTATCGTAATAGCCGTTTTTTCGGCGCCAGCCAGATGTAGAGATTGCCCAGCAGGGCTAGAAAGGCCGTCCACTGCAGGTTAAACCAGGCCAGCACCTTCTTCGCCCCCTTGGCCAGCCGCGAGGTAAACCGGGCCAGCCGGCCACCCTCCTGGCCGGCCTTGGCAGCGGCGGCGGCCTTGCGTTCCTGCTGCAGCAGCCTGGCGAAGCGCTTCTCGCCGATGGCCCCCAGGGTGGCGACGCCCTCGGGCCCCCGGGCCATGGCCTGCTTCAGGGCGTGGGCATTGGTGCTGCTGGCGGCGACGCCGACGATGGCGTCCCCGTAAATCTGGTGCATCAGCCCGGCCTCGTCGCCGTAGCGGGCGGCAAATTTGCCGAGGCGCTGGAGATGGGCCTCGTCCTTGGCGGCGGCGAGCAGCTGCAGACCGCCCCGGTGCTGGCTCAGCTGCTGCACCTGGGCCAGCAGGGCTTTCAGCCGTTCCGGTTTCTTCACATTGTCCTGTAGATTTTTCAGCAGCCAGGGCGGCAGTTTGCCGAGCTTGCGCGCCGTTTTCAGCAGCACGATGGCACTCTTCGCCGAGGTGCTGCCGGCCAGGGCGGGCGCGGCGGCCCCGCCGGAGGAAGCGCTTCCCACCGCGCTGGCCACCTGGGCGCCGGTGGCCACCACCCCCAGCGACGACAGGGCCACGACGATTTTATCCACCTCCTCATCGTTCCAGGCCTTCCAACCCTGCTGGGCCAAATCGCGCACGTCGCCGATAACGAGAAAATCCGACACCAGCGCCGTGGTCTGGCCGATGGTTTCGTCGCTGCGGCCGTCAATGAGGCCCTCCATGAATTTTTTACCGTTGTAGAGCCAGCGGCTGCGTTCGTTCTCCACCTCGGCCTGCAACGTGCGCAGCTGCGGGTCGTTGCTGAGATGGTCGAAGCGCTGGAAAAAACGGAGCTGGGCGGCGGCCTCGGCGTAGCGTTCCTCGGCGATGAGCTGGGCGATTTGCTCCTGGGGGTGGATAAGGTCGGGCGGGCCGATGAGATAGTCGCTCAGGAACGGCAGCCGGTCGGCGTTCTGGACGAGGAAGGCCGCCAGCACCAGCCCACTGAGCAGCAGCGACAGCAGGACTTTGCCGAGGAAGCGCTTGGTCAGGCTCCAGGCACCGAGGCGAAGCAGGCGCAGACGCAGGCGGGCGCTGGGTTTGCTGGCCTGCTGCACCGGCAGCCGACGCGCACTGCGGCGGGGGGGACGTGGGGTCATGGGAAAACCTCCGAAAAAGTCCCTAGCCTAGCGGAAGTGATGGCCCCAGGCACCCCCAAGCGCTCCTCTTATTCCACCCGAAGCGCTTCGCTCTGGAACAACAGGCCGAAGCGCTTCCCTCGGCGCCGTTTTCTGTTCTTTGAGACCGAAGCGCTTCGTTCTGGAGCAATAGACCGAAGCGCTTCGCCGGATTTGTTGAAATCCAATTGGTCAAACCGAAGCGCTTCCCTCGGTGGCCGTTTGGATTATTTCCGGTCGTTCCATTCCGGCCGAAGCGCTTCCCCCGGAACTGTCGCTAAAGTCGAAGCGCTCTCCTTCCAGCAGCCAGGGAATCAGACTGGCGGAATCAAACTGCTCCCTCCGGCCGAAGCGCTCCCTTTTTGACCATCGGGAAATCTGTTCTTCCAGCGAGAAGCGCTTCCTCCGGGCTGAGGTAAGGCCGAAGCGCTTCGGTGTTGGCGAGTTTCTGAGTGGAAGCGCTTCACTTATTCCAGCAGGCCGAAGCGCTTCCTCCTCCGGGCTGGGTAGGGACTGAAGCGCTCCCCTTTTGAAAGCCACGCGGCCGGGGTCGAAGCGCTTCGTTCAGAGGGAGCACCTCGGCCCGCTGTTTTTATCTAAACCGACGTAAGGAAGCGCTTCGCTCTTTCCTACCTTCTACAAACGAAGCGCTTCGCCGGATTCGTTGAAATCCAATTGGCCCCAACCGAAGCGCTTCCTCTTGAATTGTCGCCAAAGTTGCGGCGCTCTCTTTCTGCTACGCCGTTCTCTGTTCTTTAAGACCGAAGCGCTTCCTTTGGCGTGCCGGAGCTGGGAACGAAGCGCTTCGTTCTGAAACAACAGGTCGAAGCGCTCCCCCTGGGCCGGGGTAGGACTGAAGCGCTTCGTTGAAAATCGAGCTTCCAGCCTCGCAGCACTAAAGCGCCTCGGTGGTTCTAAAAAGGGAAGCGCTCTCCCCCTTTTGAACGGCCGGTGGCGTCGAAGCGCTTCCTTCTTTCCAGTCCTCTGCTCCTGAGAACGAAGCGCTTCCCCCCTAGGGCCGGGGTCGAAGCGCTTCCCCCTTTGGCTGTCGTTTGGATTATTCCCGGGTCGTTGCCTTCCTACCGAAGCACTTCGGTCTGGAACAATGTTTGGGCTGGGGTGGTTAGAGTCGGCGACAGCTGAAGCGCTTCGTCCTGACGAAGCTGTTAGAAGCGCTTCCCCGGCGGCCGCTAGGAAATCAGGCTGGTGGAATTAAAGCGTTTTGGTGTTCTGCCTTTCTCGAGAACGAAGCGCTTCCTCTTTTAAACGGTCAGCGAAGACGAAGCGCTTCCCCCTTAGGGCCGGGGTCGAAGCGCTTCCCCCTTTGGCTGTCGTTTGGATTATTCCCGGGTCGTTGCCTTTCTAACGAAGCGCTTCGGTCTGGAACGACGTTTGGGCCGGGGTGGTTAGAGTTGGCGACAGCTGAAGCGCTTCGTCCTGACGAAGCTGTTAGAAGCGCTTCCCTCGGCGGGCCAATGACCGAAGCGCTTCATAAAAAAGCGATTCCTGGGAACGAAGCGCTCCCCTATTTCCGCCGCTAGCCAGTCCCAGCGGCAAATAAAGAAGCGCTCCCCCTATGGAGAAGCGCTTGTTATCTCGACCGGGCCGGCGGCGTCTGCCGAGAGGCAACGGGCCCATTAGCTGGCGGAGCATCTGATTAGGCTCAACGAGCGTAATTAGAACGCGCAGCATCTAACTAGGCTCAACGAGCATAGTTAGCATGCGGAGCATCTGATTACGCTCAACGAGCGTAATTAGAAATGTCCAACTTCCACTCCGCCCCCACCGGCCGCATCTTGAACATAAAGGCCACGCCCTTGCGGCGGCGGTGGCCGTCCGAGGCGAAGAGCAGCACCTCCACATCGTCGCGGTCGTCGAAATATTTAATGTTCTGCACCTCAAAGAGCAGCGTATTGCTGAGCTGGGCGTTCTTCAGCGTCTTTTTCACCGCCTGATTCATGCGCAGCAGATTGTCGCGCAGGCACTCCCGGTTCTCGGCGCACTTGTCCGCCAGCACCTGGCCGAGCAGCTTTTCCGGCTGGCTGGCCAGGGCCGAGGCGAAATACTCGGCGCGCAGAGCCAGGCTCTCAAATTCATTCAGGCTGCTTTCCTCGGCCGTCGGCTCCGGCGTCGGTTCCGGGACCGGGGCCGGGGTCGGTTTCTGCACCGGCGCACAGCCGGCCAACAGCCACCAGGGCAGCAGGTAAATCAAGGGATTTTTCATCGACTGTTCCTTTTAAGCTCTAGGGAGCGCATAAACCTACCACCGCCGCCGGCAAAAAATAAGCCCCAGCGCGGCGCCGGGGCGGGTTTTAGTCAAATTTCACCGGCAATTGCACGTTGAAACCCTGGCCGCTGGGCGGCGGCTGGTAGTGGCCGGTGCGACTGACGGCACTCAGGGCCGCCTGGTCGAGGCCCTCGTTGCCGCTGCTCTGGGCCAGGTGGATATTACTGAAGGCGCCGTTGGCCTCGACGCGGAAGCCCACCACCACCGTGCCCCGGCTGCGGGCATTACGCGGCTTGTTGCGCTCGATGGCCCGGCGCAGGCCGCTGCTGTAGCCCTTCATGGCCTCGCCGCTGGGGGCCCCGCCGCCCCGGCTGGCCGTGCCCGAGGCCGAACCCTGGGGCGAACCGCCGGGCACGCCCCGGCCGTTGGCATGGACATTGGCCGGACCCGGGTTGCCGGCCAGCGGTCGCGGCGGCGCCCCGAGCTGGCGACCCTGACCGCCGGGCGTACCGGCCGGCACCGGTGGCGGCAGCGGTCGCGGTGGGGGCAGGGGCCGGGGTTCCGGACGCGGTTCCGGCCGGGGCTCGGGCCGGGGTTCCGGCGTCGGCTTCGGCTCCTTCTTCGGTTTGGGCGTGGGGGTGGGCTTTTTCTTCGGCGTCGGCGTGGGCGTCGGCTTTTTCTTCGGCTTCGGCGTCGGGGTGGGCTTTTTCGTCGGCGTCGGTTTGGGTTTCTCCACGGGCAGAGCCTCGGCCGTCGGTTCCGGCGTCGGTTCGGGCTCAGGGGTGGCCTCCGGCGTCGGCTCCGGGGTCGGCTCGGGCTCGGGCGCCGGCGTCGGCTCGGGGGTAGGTTCCGGGGTCGGGGCCGGCGGCGGTGAACTCAGGGCCTCCTCGTCGCTGGTGATGGGCGTGGCCGCCGCCGGAGGCAGGGCCAGAATCTCCAAATCCATATCCTGATACTGGGGCGGCCGTTCCGCCGGCGCCTTAGCCAGGCTGAACAGCACATAGGCCCCGGCTCCGTGCAGAATGGCCGAAATGGCCAGGGCAAGCAGGTTACGCATCAGCTTTTCTCGGGTAGGGCGAGGACGCTCACCTTGCTAATTTTCTGCTGGCGCAGCATATCGCCGATTTTGATGAAGAGGGCGAAGGGCGCCTCGGCGTCGATTTTCAAACTGACCTGTTCGCTGTCCTTCCACCGTTTGACCTCCTCGGCCAGGGCGTCGGCGCTGATTTTGACGTTGTCCAGATAGATTTGGCTGTCCCGGTCCACGGTAATCAGGCGCTTGACGTCGTCGGCCCTGAGGGCGGTGGTTGTTTTCGAGGTGGGCGCATTGACGGTGATTTTTCCCTGGTTGATGAAGCTGGCCGTCATCAGCACGATGGCCAGCAGCACCAGCATGATGTCGATGAAGGGAATAACGTTGATGGAATCAAACTTTTTCATCGGGCCGCCTCACTGGGGCGTGGCGGCCGGCTGCCGACCCAGGGCCAGCCAGCTTTCCCGTTTGACCTCCACGGTGCGGGCCAGGGCGTTGTAGAAGATGACGGAAGGAATGGCGACGAGAATGCCCAGGGCGGTGGCCTTCAGGGCCATGGCCAGGCCAATCATGATTTTGGCCGCATCGACATTGCCACCGGCGGCGCCCATTTCGTAGAAGGTCAGCAGAATGCCGATGACCGTGCCGAGCAGGCCCACATAGGGGGCGTTGGAGCCGACCGTATAGATGGCGGTGAGATTTTCTTCCAGGGCAATATTGAGTTCATGAATGTTGCTATAGGCATAGAGATTCATGCGGCGATAGAAGAAATAGCGTTCCAGCACCTTCCACAGCATGAGAAAACTCATGAAACCGAGAATGCCAAAAATGACGTAATCGACGTTGTGTTGCCAGAATTCCGGCGTCAGCAATTTTTCAAACATAGATAAAGCCTTTATAAGAAGTATTTGCAAATAGGGAGGCTGAATTCTAAACGAGCGGCCGGAATTTTTTGCAAATAATTCTTTTATAATGCGCGCTCTTTTTTATCTTTTAATTTGGAGAATTTAATGGAAGGACAAGCTCTGCCCCCGTTGGGGTTCCCGGCCGATTTGCTCATCGGCTTTATTGTTATGTCGCTGGGGGCCATCTTTATTGACCTCTACGCCCACAAAAAAGACGAGGCCATGAGCCTGAAAAGCGCCACCCTCTGGTCGATTTTCTGGGTGCTGATTTCCCTGGCCTTCGGCGGCTACGTTTGGAAAACCCACGGCGCCGACTACGCCAAACTCTTCTTCGCCGGCTACGCCCTGGAAAAAATCCTGTCGGTGGATAACCTCTTCGTGATGATGGCCATTTTTTCCTGGTTCAAGGTGCCCGAGGCCTACCGCCACCGCGTCCTCTACTGGGGCATCATCGGTGCCATTGTCTTCCGGCTGATTTTTGTCGTCATCGGCTCCGGCCTGATGGCCCTGGGCCGGCCGGTGGAATTCCTCTTCGCCGGCATCATCGCCTGGACGGCCTACATGATGATGAAGGACGACGACAAGGACGACGAGGAGGAGGACTATTCCGAGCACCTGGCCTACCGCTGGACCCACAAGATTTTCCCGGTCTGGCCCCGGCTCTACGGCCATGATTTCTTCCTGAATGCCCAGGAGCTGGAAAAGGCCCAGCAGGAAAATCCCGAGGTCAAACTGGAGCTGGCCGGCGAGGACGTTAAACATCCGGAACAGAGCCACGCCCGCGCCTATAAACGCGGTGCCTGGGTGGCCACGCCGCTGTTCCTGTGCCTGGCGGTGATTGAGCTGACCGACGTCATGTTCGCCTTTGACAGCGTGCCGGCCATTCTGGTGGTTTCCAAGGAGCCGCTGATTGTTTACAGCGCCATGATGTTCGCCATTCTCGGCCTGCGGACCATGTACTTCGTCCTCGAAGCGCTCAAGGGCATGCTGGTGCATCTGGAGAAGGCGGTTATCGTCCTGCTCTACTTCATCGCCCTGAAGCTGCTGCTGTCGGCCCTGGGGGTTTACCACATTTCCGCCAATGCCTCGCTGCTGGTGGTGCTGGTGGTGCTGACCCTGGGCATCGTCGCCTCCTTCATCTTCCCGGAGAAGGACGAGGATAAAAAAGCCTAGTCCGACCCGGCCGCCGCCGCCCCTCCGGGGGCGGTTTTTTTATGGGTCAGGAACGGCTCGCCTTGCAGGCGGGCGGGGAAGTGCCTATAGTACCCAGTCCGTCCTATTTATACCTTTCCATGCTGCGAATCACCAAAGAAAGCGAATACGCTTTTTTGCTGCTCAGCGCTCTGCTGCGCGAAACCGACATCCCCCAAAGTGCCATCAGCCTGGCCCAGAGCACCGGCATTGCCGCGCCCATGGCCGGTAAGGTGCTGAAAAAGCTCGTGAAGAACAATATTTTGCGTTCTTCCCGGGGGGCCTATGGCGGCTACCAACTCAGCCGCCGGCCCGAAGACATCAGCGCGCTGGACGTGGTGGCGGCCCTGGAGGGGGCACCAGAGCTGGTGGCCTGCGTCAAGGCCGATGTCCGCTGTGTGCTGGCGGAAATCTGCAATATTTCGCCGTTTTGGCTCCAACTCAACGAAGAAATCTGCACGCTGCTGCGCGGCCACAGCCTGGCCGACATGCAGCGGGCGGAACACCATAAATTCACTTCAAAAGGCAATTAGACAATGGAACAACCTCAAACAGGCGCTTCGCCCGGCGAAGCGAGCCGTGCGGAACAAAACCGGGAGCTGGTGGAAATCGCCAGCAGCGAATATCAATTCGGCTTCGTTACCGAGGTGGAGAGCTTCACCCTCGACTGTGGATTAGATGAAAACGTGATTACGCGGATTTCCACCCTGAAGAACGAGCCCGCCTGGCTGCTGGAATTCCGTCTCAATGCCTACCGGGCCTGGCTGACCATGGAACAGCCCGACTGGGGCCATCTGCGCCTGCAGCCCATCGACTATCAGGCCATTTCCTACTATTCGGCCCCGGCCAGCTTCCAGCAGAACAAGCCCAAATCCCTGGACGAGGTCGACCCGGAAATTCTCAAAACCTACGAAAAGCTCGGTATTCCCCTGGAAGAGCGCGAAATTCTCGCCGGCGTGCGCGAGGCCGACATGGACGGCCACGGCGGCATGAACATGCCCACGGGCAGCAATGTGGCGGTGGACGCGGTCTTCGATTCCGTGTCCGTGGGCACCAGCTTCAAAGACCGGCTGGCCAAAGACGGCATCATTTTCTGTTCCTTTTCCGAAGCGGTGCAGGAGCACCCAGAGCTGGTGCGCAAGTACCTGGGTTCGGTGGTGCGGCCGGACGATAATTTCTTCGCCGCGCTGAATTCGGCCGTCTTCACCGACGGTTCCTTCTGCTATATCCCCAAGGGCGTGCGCTGCCCCATGGAGCTGTCCACCTACTTCCGCATCAATGCCGCCAACACCGGCCAGTTTGAACGGACGCTCATCATCGCCGACGAGGGCGGCTACGCCTCCTATCTGGAGGGCTGCACGGCGCCGAAGCGCAACGAGAGCCAGCTGCACGCGGCGGTGGTGGAAATCATCGTTTACGACGACGCGGAAATTAAATATTCCACCGTGCAGAACTGGTTTCCCGGCAATAAGGACGGCACCGGCGGCGTCTACAACCTGGTAACCAAGCGCGGCCTCTGCAAGGGCAAGCGCTCGAAAATCTCCTGGACCCAGGTGGAAACCGGGTCAGCGGTAACCTGGAAATATCCCAGCGTGGTGCTGCTCGGCGACGATTCGGTGGGTGAATTCTACTCGGTGGCCCTGGCCCGGGATTTCCAGCAGGCGGACACCGGCTCGAAGATGATTCACCTGGGCAAGAACACCAAGTCCACCATCATTTCCAAGGGCATTTCCCTGGGCCAGGCCCAGAACGCCTACCGGGGTCTGGTGAAAATTACGCCTGGGGCCGCCAACGCCCGCAATTTTTCCCAGTGCGATTCGCTGCTGATTGGCGATAAATGCGGCGCCCACACCTTCCCCTATTTGCAGGTGCAGAACCCCAGCGCCCAGGTGGAGCACGAAGCCACCACCTCGAAGATTGGCGAAGACCAGATTTTCTACTGCCTGCAGCGCGGCATCGGCGAGGCCGAGGCGGTGAACCTCATCGTCCACGGCTTCTGCGATGACGTCTACAGCAAATTGCCGACGGAATTCACCGTAGAGGCGCGCCGTTTAATTGAATTGAAGCTGGAAGGCAGCGTTGGCTAAAACAAGGAATTAAGGAATTAAAGATGTTAGAAATTAAGAACTTGCATGTAGAGACGGAAGAGGGCAAAAAAATCCTCCTCGGCGTCGATTTAAGCCTGAAGGGCGGCGAAATCCACGCCATCATGGGCCCCAACGGCTCGGGCAAATCCACCCTGGCCCACGTGCTCGCCGGCCGCGACGGCTATGTGGTCAGCGAGGGCCAGGTGCTCTACAACGGTGAAGACCTGCTCGCCCTCGACCCGGAGGACCGGGCCTGTGCCGGCCTGTTCCTGGCCTTTCAATACCCGGTGGAAATCCCCGGCATCTCCAACATGCGTTTCCTCAAGGAAGCGCTTAATGCCCAGCGCAAAAAACGCGGCCTGCCGGCCATGGACGCGCTGGATTTCTACCAGCTGGTTCAGGAGAAGATGAAGCTGGTGAAAATGCCCAAGTCCTTTTTGGAACGGCCGGTGAACGCCGGCTTCTCCGGCGGCGAGAAAAAGCGCAATGAAATCATGCAAATGGCCGTGCTCCAGCCCCAGCTGGCCGTGCTGGACGAAACCGATTCGGGTCTGGACATCGACGCCCTGCGCGTGGTGGCCGATGGTGTCAATGCCCTGCGCAGTCCGGAGCGCGCCTTCCTGCTGATTACCCACTACCAGCGCCTACTGGATTACATCGTGCCGGACTTCGTGCACGTGCTGGTCAATGGCCGCATCGCCGACAGCGGCGGCAAGGAACTGGCCCTGGAGCTGGAACGGAACGGCTATGAAAACTATCGCGGCGCCGAAGCCGGCTTCGCCCGGGGGGAATGATGAGCACACCAGCGGCGGCCATTCCCGGCTTCTCCGACTATGATTTCCAGCGCCGGGAAAACTGGCGCTGGACGCCAAGCGCGGCCCTGCAGCTGCAGCGGCCCCGGCAGCTGGCCGACTATGAATTTTCCCTGGCCGACGGCATCGGCGACGACTTCGGCCCCCGGCCTGAGCTGGAAGCGCTGCTGGCCCAGCTGCCCGAAGCGCCGCTGCTGCGCCTGAATCTGGCCGAACTGGCCCCGGCCCTGCAAATCCAGGTGCCCGAGGATTTCGCCAGCGACGAGGTCAATATTTTGCAGCTCAGCGCGGCGGCGGAACACTGCCAGCTCGGCCGCATCTATGTGGACGTGGGCGCCCGTTCGCGCTCGGCCTTCTGGTTCCAGTTCACCGCCGCCCCGGCCAGCACGGCTCTGCCGGTGGTGGTGCTGCGCCTGGCCCCCGAAGCCGAGCTGGAGGCGGTCTTCTGGCTCGACGGCGCCGAGGCCAGCGCCCAGAGCGTCTATGTCTACGTGGAGCAGGCCGACGGTAGCACGGCGCGGCTGAACGTGGCCCAGCTGGGCTCCGGTGCCCTGAAGCGCTTCGACCTCTACCACAACGCCCCGGGCCGGGCCGTGGAATTCAAGCTCGGCGGCGTCCAGTGGGCCAGCGGCGAGGAGCTGGTGGACATTCACGCCAACGTGCGCCATCTCAACCGGGACGGCACCAGCGAACAGCAGGTGCGCGGCGTCATCGACGGCCGGGGCTTCGGCCAGTTCGACGGCATGATTTACGTGGCCCCCGGTGCCCAGAAGACGGCGGCCCAGCAGGGCGGTCGCTACATTCTGCTCTCGGATACGGCCAAGTCCCAGAGCGTGCCCCGGCTGGAAATCTACGCCGACGACGTCCAGTGCGCCCACGGTTCCACCGCCGGCTATCTGGACAGCGAGGCGCTGTTCTACCTGCAGAGTCGCGGCATCGACCGGCCGACGGCCCAGAAAATGCTGCTGCTGAGCTTCCTCCACGAGGGCGTGGTGGTGGAGCAGGAAGCGCTTCATGCCAATCTGACCGACGCCATCAACCGCAGCTGGCTCGGCACCGAGGGCGACGATGACTAGCTGGCGCCGGGATTTTCCCATCTTCGGCCGCACCATTCGCGGCGCCCCGCTGAGCTATCTGGACAGCGCCGCCAGCACCCAGAAGCCGGCGGTGGTCATCGAGGCCATGGACGCGGTCTATCGCCACGAATACAGCAACGTCCATCGCGGCGTTCATTTCCTTTCCCAGCAGCTCAGCGCCCGCTATGAGGCCGTGCGCACGACGGTGGCGGCCTTCATCAACGCCCCCAGCGCCGACGAAATCATCTTCACCAAGGGCACCACCGAAGCGCTTAACCTGCTGGCGGCGTCCCTGGGCGAATGGGCCCTGCGCCCGGGCGATGTGGTACTGATTGGCGCCCTGGAACACCACGCCAACATCGTGCCCTGGCAAATCGCCTGCCGCCGGGCCGGGGCGACGCTGCGGGTGATTCCCGTCGATGACACCGGCACGCTAATCCTGGACGACTTGGACAGCCTCTTCGCCGGCGTGAAAATCCTGTCCCTGGGCTGGGTCTCCAACGCCCTGGGCACCCTCAACGACGTGGCCCGGCTGGTGGCCGCCGCCCGCCGGGTGGGCGCCCACAGCATCATCGACGCCGCCCAGGCCGTGGCCCATCTGCCCACCGACGTCCAGGCCCTGGGCTGCGATTTCCTCGCCTTCTCCGGCCACAAGCTCTACGGGCCCACCGCCGTCGGCGTGCTCTGGGGTCGCAAGGCCCTGCTGGAGCAAATGCCGGTCTACCAGAGCGGCGGCGATATGATTCTGTCCGTGTCCTTTGCCGAGACCACCTTTGCGCCGGTGCCGCTGAAATTCGAGGCCGGCACGCCGCCCATCGTCGAGGTCATCGGCCTTGGCGTGGCCATCGACTGGCTGCGCCAGCAGGGCCTGGACAATCTGCATCGCCACGAGGAAGCGCTTCGGTTGGAGGCCGAGGCCGAGCTGGCGGCCCGGCCCGGCGTGCGGATTATCGGCACCAGCCCGGCCAAGGCGGCGGTGATTTCCTTTGTGCTGGACGGCATTCACCCCCACGACGCCGGCACCGTCTTCGATTCCCTCGGCGTCGCCGTGCGCGTCGGCCACCACTGCGCCGAGCCGGTGATGCAGCGCTTCGGCGTGCCGGCCACCATCCGCGCCAGCTTTGCGGCCTACAACGACCGCGACGATGTCCACAGCCTGCTCCAGGCCGTGGCCGAAACCCAGAAGATTTTTGGCCGCTAGGAGCTGAAATTTTATGAGCATTCTCAAAGAGCTATACCAAGAAATCATCATCGACCACAACCGCAATCCGCGCCATTTTGAGGTGCTGGACCCCTGCGACTGCAAGGCCGTGGGCCATAATCACCTCTGCGGCGACAGGCTGGTCATCTACGCCCGCCTCGACGGCGACACCATCAAGGAGGTGAGCTTCGTCGGCGACGGCTGCGCCATCTCCCGGGCCAGTGCCTCGCTGATGACCGACGTCGCCCGGGGCATGACCCGGGCCGAATTCGACGCCCTCTACCATCGCTTCCACCACACCGTAACCAGCCAGGACGCCATTCCCGACGACCTGGGCAAAATTGAGGTGCTCACCGGCGTGCGCGAGTATCCAGCCCGGGTGAAATGTGCCACCCTGGCCTGGCACACGCTGAACGAAGCGCTTCGGGGCAATTTGCACAGCCAGACCGAGTGAGGAAACCATGCCGGAATTTGATTTGGACAACGTACCCTACTACCGGGAAGAGGACGACCCGACCCTAACGCCGGTGGAACGCGACATTATTTTGGAGCTGAAGACCATCTATGACCCGGAAATCCCGGTGGACATCTACGAGCTGGGTTTGATTTATGACGTCATCTACCACAAGGAAAATGGCCATGTGGACGTGCATATGACCCTGACTTCACCGGGCTGCCCGGTGGCCGGCGTCATGCCCGACTGGGTGAAGGAGGGCGTGGAACGCGTGGACGGCGTGGAGAGCTGCACCGTCCACATGGAATGGGACCCGCCCTGGCGCATGGAGATGATGACGCTGCGGGCGAAGATTGAACTCAACATGATTTAAAAATCCTGTTCAGTCCCGCCAAAGGCGTGAACTCAACATGATTTGACAATCATGTCTCGTTCCGCCTAGCGGCGTGAGCTAAATATGATTTAGCCCCACCTGCCGGCGTGAACTCAACATGATTTAAAAATCCTGTTTAGCCCCACCACCGAAGCGCTTCCCGAGGGAGGCGCTTTTTTATGGGCGGCGCCCGGGGAAGCGCTTCGTCCCAGCCGCCCTTCAGTGCCGGAGCGCTTCGGTTTCACTACGGCCCGGAGGAGGAAGCGCTTCATTCAGCTGGGCCAGCGAAAGGGAACACTTCGACTTTGGCGACGGTTCATGAGGAAGCGCTTCAGCTGTCGCCAACTCTAACCACCCCAGCCCAAACGTCGTTCCAGACCGAAGCGCTTCGTTCTCGGGAAAGGCAGAACACTAAAACGCTTTAATTCCGCCAGCCTGATTTTCTAGCGGCCTCCGGGGAAGCGCTTCGTTTGTAGAGGACTGGAAAGAAGGAAGCGCTTCGTCTTCGCCAGCCGTTTAAAAAGGGAAGCGCTTCATTCCACTGGGCCGGCAGAACGAAGCGCTACGGTTCTGCCAATCTGATTCCCTGGCTGCTGGGAGGGGAGCGCTTCGACTTTAGCGACAGTTCCGGAGGAAGCGCTTCGGCCGGAATGGAACGACCGGAAATAATCCAAACGGCCACCGAGGGAAGCGCTTCGGTTTGACCAATTGGATTTCAACAAACCCGACGAAGCGCTTCGACTTTGGCGACCAGTCTCGGAGGAAGCGCTTCGGCCTGTTGGAATAAGGGAAGCGCTTCCACTCAGAAACTCGCCAACACCGAAGCGCTTCGTTTCCAACGAGCCGGCGCGACGGCATTCATAAAAATCTCAGCCTCGGCCTAACTAGCCCTAGGGAGGAAGCGCTTCATTCAGCTGGGCCAGCACAACGAAGCGCTTCACCCCAGCGGCTTGGCTACCAAAGGGAAGCGCTTCGACCTGTTATTCCAGACCGAAGCGCTTCGTTTCCAGCTCCGGCACGCTAAAGGAAGCGCTTCTATCCCACGGGCCTAATTTGTTGGCGGCCGCCGGGTGAAGCGCTTCGGACTGGCGAGCTAGAAAAAAACCCGGCCCGAGTAATTTCCTCTGAACGAAGCGCTTCGGCCTCAAAGAACAGAGAACGGCGTAGCAGACTAAGAAAGCGCCGCAACTTTGGCGACGATTCAAGAGGAAGCGCTTCGGACTGGCAAGTCAGAAAAAACCCCGGCCCGAGGGAAGCGCTTCGGCGGGGCCAATTGGATTTCAATGAATCCGGGGAAGCGCTTCGACCTGTTGTTCCAGAATGGAGCACTTCGTTTCCAACACCAGCACGACAAGGGGAGCGCTTCGTCTTCGCCAGCCGTTTAAAAAGGGAAGCGCTTCATTCCACTGGGCCGGCAGAACGAAGCGCTTTGCCCCGGCGGCTTGGCTTCCCGGGGGAAGCGCTTCGGCCGGCCATAAAAAACGCCCCCGGAGGGGCGGGGGCTAGGCGTCGGGATTTTCGTCCATCCAGTTTTCCAGGGCGCTGCGCAGTTCGACGCGCTCGTAGTCGTCGAGGCTGCCGCCGAAGTGGCTAAGCTCCTGATTGAGCACCACATAGCAATCCGGGTCGGTGCCCAGGGTCAGCACCCGGCCGTCCCGGCCCAGCGGCCGCTGCTGGCGCAGGGACTGGTGCAGTTCCAGCGATTGGCCGTCCAGTTCCAGCGCAAATTTCTGGGCGTCGCCGTTGGGATTGGGCAGCG
Source organism: uncultured Cardiobacteriaceae bacterium (assembly GCA_963532425.1). Lineage (GTDB taxonomy): Bacteria > Pseudomonadota > Gammaproteobacteria > Cardiobacteriales > Cardiobacteriaceae > CAUSKK01. Next base: position 50,804 of record CAUSKK010000002.1, on the reverse strand, counting down.
GCTGCCAGCCCAGTTGCCAATGGTCGCGGTGCTCGTTGAGGTGCCGAACCAGCCGCGCCAGCCGTTGCCGGTGGCGGTAGGCCCGGCCGATGAAATAGCAGCAGCAGCCGAGGAAGCCCCAGAGGGCCAGAACCACGCCGCCGCGCTGGTAGATTTTCTCCTGGGACAGGCTGTCGCTGATGCGTTCCGGGTGGTCGGCGTCGTAGACCGGGGCGGTCCGGTAGTCCTTGTAATCGTTGAGGAAAACAATGGTCTTCTCGACGTCGCCCCGGGGCGAATGAATGACGATGTGGCAGGAGCTGAAGAAGAGAAACTGGCTGGAACAGCTGCTGAGCTTGTCGTCCAGGTCGGCGGCCGGATAGAGCAGCGGCTTTTTAATCTGGCTGTCCACCAGCAGGCCGCGGGTCAGCGTGCTGGCCCAGAGGCCGAGGCCGGCGAGGAAGCCCAGCATCAGCAGCAGGCCGAGGAGGAATTTGGCCCGGGGTATGCCGTCGCCGTTGTGCAGTTGGGCCGAGGGGGGAAAGTGAATGGTGGTCATGGAAAACTCCTAGAGAATCAGGGCCGCCAGCCAGCCAAAAAGCACCAGCGGCAGGTTGTAATGGAGAAAGGTGGGAATGACGGTGTCGCGGATATGGTCGTGCTGGCCGTCGGCGTTCAGGCCCATGGTTGGGCCCAGGGCGCTGTCCGAGGTGGGCGAGCCGGCATCGCCGAGGACGCCGGCGGTGCCGATGAGGGCGACGGTGGCCGTCGGCGAGAAGCCAATCTGGGCGCAGAGCGGCACGTAGACGGCGGCGATAATCGGCAGGGTGGAAAAGGAACTGCCGATGCCCATGGTAATCAGCAGGCCGAGCAGCAGCATGGCCAGGGCCAGAATGCTTTTGCTGGCGCCGAAGGTGGTCAGGGTCTGTTGCACCAGCGGTTCGATGCCGTGGCTGGCGTGCATGACGGCGGCAAAGCCGTTGGCACTAATCAGAATGAAGCCGACCATGCTCATCATGCGGATGCCGTTGTTGAAGACGGTGTCGGCCTGCTGCCAGCGGATAACCCGGCCGGCCATGAAAATGGCAAAGCCCACCAGGCCGGCGAAGATAAGGGAGCCGGTGTATTTCTGCGCCAGAAAGGCCAGCAGCACCGCCAGCGCCGCCACCCAGACCTTGCCCTTCTCCACCGTCAGCTGCTGCTCGGCCCCCTCCACCGGCCGGTCGGCGTAGACCCGGGGCCGGCGGTAGCTGTAAAACAGAGCCACGGCCAGACCGACGGCCATGCCCAGGGCCGGCAGGGCCAGCGCCTTATAGGTGTTCACCGCCGCCACGTCCATGCCGAAGCGCTCGATGTTGCCGAGGAGAATCTGGCGAATGAAGATGTCGCCGAAGCCGTAGGGAATGAACATATAGGTGCAGACCAGGCCGAAGGTCAGCACGCAGGCCACGGCGCGGCGGTCGAGCTGGAGCCGGTTCATCACCGTGAACAGCGGCGGCAGCAGAATGGGGATAAAGGCAATGTGCACCGGAATCAGGTTCTGGCTCAGCACGCCGGCCAGCAGCAGGGCGCCGAGCAGCAGCACTTTCACCGTGCCCCGGGCGCCGGACTGGACGCGGCGAATGATGGCATTGGCCAGCAGCTGGGACAGGCCCGAATAGGAAATGGCGACGGCAAAGGCGCCCAGCACCGCATAGGACAGGGCCGTGGTGGTGCCGGCGGTGATGCCCTCTTCAAAGACGTGGATGGTGTATTTCAGCTGGCTGAGGCCGTCCAGGGGCGCATCGTCGGCCAGTTTGAGGCCGGCGCGGATTTGGTCGGCCGGAATCTTGGCCACCAGACCGCCCGCCAGGGCGCTGACGATGAGGCTAAAGACCACGTGGACGCGCAGCAGGGCCAGCAGCAGCATCAGCAGCACGGCCAGCACCACCGGATTCAGGAGTAATTCCATGTTGTTCTCCAGGCAAAAATTCCATTATGCAGCGGCGCCGCCCTTTAAAATAGCGGCGTTTAAAAAAATAGAGAGTCCGTTTGGTGTGGTTTAGAAAAATGCCGTGGTTTAGAGAAATTTCGCGAGATTTATATGAAAAATGCCAGCGCCAGCCCGGTTGGCGCCGGGCCCTACGGGAACTGCGCCGGGCCCGGGAGCTGCAGCCGCAGCTACGGCTGGAAGTGCTGGTGCCCGCCCTGTTGAATCATCATCCCCACGGCCATTTTGCCCACTGGCTGGCCGCCATCGACGCCCTGGCGGTGGCCCCCCGGCGCTGCCAGTGGGGCGACATTCCGGCGGTGCAGGGCTCGGTGGACCGGGAGGCCCTGCGCGCCCTGCTGCTCCAGCTCAAACCCTGGCGCAAGGGCCATTTCCACCTCTTCGGCGAGGATTTGGACGGCGAATGGCGTAGCGAATGGAAATACCAGCGCCTGCTGAATCTGGGCGTGGCCATTCGTGGCCGGCGTATCCTCGATGTGGGCTGTGGCAACGGCTACTATCTCTTCCGCCTGCTCGCCGACGGCGCCCGCAGCGTCATCGGCCTCGACCCCTCCTGGCCCTATCTGGCCCAGTATCTTCTGCTCCGCAAGCTCTTCACCGTGCCCCACTGGCTCTTCGGCGCCCGGCCGCCGCGCAGTGCCTATCTGCCACTGACCCTGGACGCCGGCGGCATCACCGGCTTCGATTTGACCCTGTCCATGGGCGTGCTCTACCACCGGCGCGAGCCGCTGGAACATCTGCGCCAGCTCCACGCCACCCTAAAACCGGGCGGCGAACTGCTGCTGGAAACGCTGATTTGGCCCGGCGGCGCCGACCATGAGGAAGCGCTTCCCCAGGGCTACGCCGGCATGCGCAATATCTACAGCCTGCCGACCACGGCCCGGCTCTGCCAGTGGCTGGCGGCGGCCGGTTTCACCCCGAAGCGCTTCGGCCCGGCGGTGCTTACCACGCCGGCGGAGCAGCGGCGCACGGCCTGGCTCGACAGCCACAGCCTCGCCGATTTTCTCAATCCCAGCGCGACGGCCACCCGGGAGGGATTGCCGTTGCCCACCCGCCAGATGATTCTGGCCCAACGCACCTAAGGAACGCCCATGAGCATTCATTATTTTGGTATTCGCCACCACGGCTTCGGTTCGGCGCGTCATCTGCTCGCCGAGCTGGAAGCGCTTCGGCCCGATTGCCTGCTGCTGGAGGCCCCGCCCGAGGGCGAAGGGCTGCTGGCGCTGGTGGCCGACCCCGCCACCCGGCCCCCGGTGGCCCTGCTGGCCTATCAGCCCGACCAGCCGGCCCGGGCGGTCTACTACCCGCTCACCGAGTTTTCGCCGGAATGGCAGGCCATTAAATTCGCCCAGGCCCACGGCATTCCCTGCCAGTTCTTCGATTTGCCCCTGGCCCAGTCCTTCGCCCTTGACGCCGCCGAGGAGGAGGCGCTGGCCGCAAAAATTAGGGCCCCCGAGGGAAGCGCTGTCCCCGGGGCCGAGGCCGAGGAAAAGCCCGAGGCGGCGACCGAGGAAACCCCCGAGGCGACGGCCGAGGAAACCCCCGAGGCGGCGGCCGAGGAAAATTCCGAGGCTGATTTCAGCGGCGACCCCTTCGACCGGCTCGCCGAACTGGCCGGCCACCGCGACGGCGAGGCCTGGTGGGAGGCGCAGGTGGAACGGAGCCAGAACTGTGCGGAAATTTTCAGCGCGGTGCACGAGGCCGTCGCCGCCCTGCGCGCGGCCTATCCCCAGCACAGCCGGCCCCGCGATTTGCTGCGCGAGGCCCAGATGCGCCAGCGGGTGCGGGCCGCCGCCAAACAGTATCAGAACATCGCCGTGGTCTGCGGCGCCTGGCACGTGCCGGCCCTGCAGGAACCGCACAGCGCCAGGGACGATGCCGCCCTGCTCAAGGGCCTGGCCAAGGTGAAGGTGGAATGCACGCTGATTCCCTGGACCAACCGCCGGCTTACCCTGGCCAGCGGCTACGGCGCCGGTATCAATGCCCCCAACTGGTACAACCACCTCTGGCAGCACCCGGACGACGACGGCGTTCTGTGGCTGTCGGCCGCCGCCAAGCTGCTGCGGGCGCAGAAATTTGACGTGGCCGCCGCCCACATCATCGAAACCCTGCGCCTGAGCCGGGCCCTGGCCAGCCTGCGCAATGAACCCCGGCCCGGCCTCGATGACTATCTGGCCGCCATCAACACCGTCATCAGCATGGGCGACGACAGCGCCCTGCAACAGATTGCCGACGCCCTGCTGGTGGGCGACGTCATCGGCACGGTGCCGCCGGCCACGCCCCAGCTACCGCTCATCGGCGACGTCGAAAAGCAGCGCAAAAGCCTGCGCCTGCCGCTGGAGGCCGCCGATAAAACCCTGACCCTGGACCTGCGCAAACCGCTGGATTTGGGCCGCAGTGTCTTTATCCACCGGCTGCGGCTGCTCGACATTCACTGGGCCGAACCGGGCCAGGGCAGCAGCGGCGCCGGCACCTTCAAGGAAATCTGGGCCACCCACTATGAACCGGAACAGCAAATCCAGCTGCTGGAAAAGGCCGTCTACGGCAACACCCTGGCGGCGGCGGCCACGGCCTTTGTGCGCAGCAAGCTGGAGCGGGCCCAGCATCTGGCCGAGCTGGCCACGCTGCTGGACGCGGTGATGCCGGCCGACCTGCCGCCGCTGGTGGCGGCCCTGGCCGAAGCGCTGGAAAATCTGTCCGCCGGCCAGAGCGATGTCCACGACCTGCTCGCCACCCTGCCGCCGCTGGCCGGCGTGCTGCGCTATGGCTCGGTGCGCCAGCAGAACACCGCCGCCCTGGAAACGCTGCTGCTGACCCTGCTCACCCGGCTGGCCGTGGGCGGGGTGCAGGGCTGCATCGCCATCGACCCGGAGGCCGCCGCCCTGCTGGCCACTAATATCCGCGCCGCCGATGGCCCGCTGAACGTGCTCGGCGACAGCCTGCCGGAGGCGCAGCAGCTCTGGCTGCAGTTCATCGCCAGCCTGCGCGGCCACGGTGCCGTCAATCCGCTGCTCCAGGGCCTGGCCACCCGGCTGCTCTTCGACCGCCAGCGCCTCGACGACGAGGCCACCGCCGAAGCGCTCTATCAATTCCTCTCCCGGGCCAATCACCCCGGCGATAGCGCCAGCTGGCTGGAGGGCTTCCTCCACCAGTCCGGGACGGTGCTCATCATTCACCCCACCCTGCTGCCGATGATTCACGACTGGCTCGCCACGTTGGACGAGGCCAGCTTCACCGAACTGCTGCCGCTGCTGCGCCGCACCTTCGGTTCCTTTGAGAATGCCGAACGGCGCCGCATCGGCGAACGGGCCAGCCAGCTCGACGCCGAGGGGGTCGCCGTCCGGCCCGGCGCCACCGCTGCCCCCGCCGCGCTGGACGAGGCCCCGGCCGCCGCCGCCCGGGAAACCATTCTGACCCTGCTAGGAGTACGCCCATGATCGACATGAACAAACGCTGGCGCCTGATTCTCGGCGACTGCAACCCCGACGCCGGCATCTGCCTCAGCGCCAGCGAGGAGCGCATGGACAAGGCCCTGTCGGCCCTCTACGACAACGACGGCAACCGCCGCAAGGGCGGCCTCGGGGCCTCGGCGCCGAAGGTGAGCAAGTGGCTGGGCGACATCCGCGAGTTTTTCCCCCAGTCGGTGGTGCAGGTGATGCAGAAGGACGCCGTCGAGCGCCTCAACCTCACCCAGCTGCTCACGGAAAAGGAAATGCTGGAAACGGTGGTGCCCGATGTGCATCTGGTCGCCACGCTGATGAGCCTGAGCCGCTCCATTCCCGAGAAGAATAAGGAGCTGGCCCGGCAGGTGGTGCGCCAGGTGGTCGATGAGCTGCTGAAACGGCTGAGCAATCCGCTGCAGCAGGCCGTAACCGGCGCCCTGAACCGTTCCACCCGCCGGCGCAATCCGCGCCTCAGGGAAATCGACTGGCACCGCACCATTCAGAAGAACATGAAGAACTACCAGCCCGACTACCGCACCGTTATTCCCGAGGTGCGCATTGGCTTCGGCCGCAAGCGCCAGGCGGTCAAGGACATCATTCTGTGCCTGGACCAGAGCGGTTCCATGGGCACGTCGGTGATTTATTCCGGCATCTTCGGTTCGGTGCTGGCCAGCCTACCCAGCGTGAAAACGCGCATGGTGGTCTTCGATACGGAGGTGGCCGATTTGACCGACGAGATGCAGGACCCGGTGGATTTGCTCTTCGGCGTCCAGCTCGGCGGCGGCACCGACATTGACCGGGCCCTAAAATACTGCCAGCAGCACATCGGCCGGCCCAACGATACGATTCTGGTGCTGGTCAGCGACCTCTACGAGGGCGGCAACGAACGGTCCATGCGCCAGCGCATGAGCGAGCTGGTGGCCTCCGGCGTGCAGTTTGTGATGCTGCTGGCCCTCAACGACGACGGCAAACCCTCCTATGACCAGGACAACGCCAAGTTTCTGGCAACGCTGGGGGTGCCGGCCTTTGCCTGCACGCCGGACAAATTCCCGGCGCTGATGGCCGCCGCCCTGGAAAAGCGCGACCTGAATCTGTGGGTGTCCGAGCACATCAACCGGGACTAGGCCGGCCATGACGCCCCCGCCGCTGGTGCTGCTGCACGGCCTCTTTATGAATAGCTGGATTATGCGACCGCTGGGCCGCCGCCTCGGTGCCGCCGGCTTCGCCGTCCACTATTTCGACTATGCCAGCACCCGGGCGTCGGTGGCCGACCAGGCCGAGCAGCTGAAGCGCTTCATCGCCGAACGGCAGCTGGAACGGCCGGCCCTGGTGGGCCACAGCCTCGGCGGGCTGGTGCTGCGCGCCTATCTGGCCGCCGGGGCCGAGGCCGGGCCGGTGCTGACCATCGCCACTCCCCACCGGGGCAGTGCCGTGGCCCGGGCGGCGCGCCGGCTGGTGGGCCGGGCCTGGCACCACGGCCTGGACGGCCAGCTGCCGCCGCTGCCGAAGCGCTTCGGTCAAATCGTCGGCCTGGCGCCGCTGGGTCTGGGCCGGCTGCTGGTGCCGCTGAGCGCCCTCAACGATGGCACCGTCGATTATTTTGAAACCGCCCATCCGTGCAGCGACCGGCTGGTGCTGGCCGGCAATCACACCGGCCTGCTCTTCAGCGCGGCGGTGGCGGCGGCAACTCTCCACTATCTACGACAGGGACATTTTATGAATGACCAGCAACGCCAGCGCCACAGCAAATTTCTGTCCTATGTGCTGCGCCATCATCCCGAGGAAATCGGCCTAACTTTGGATAAAAACGGCTGGGTGGCCATCGACACACTGCTGCGGGCCGTGGCCCGGCGCCACCCGGACCTCACCCGCGAGGCCCTGCTCACGGTGGTGGCCAACTGTGAGAAACGGCGCTTCACCCTGTCCCCGGACGGCACCCAGATTCGCGCCGCCCAGGGCCATTCCAGCGCCCAGGTGGCCATCGAACACGAGCGCGCCGAGCCGCCGCCGCTGCTCTACCACGGCACGGCGAAGCGCTTCCTGCCCAGCATCCGCGCCGAGGGCCTGCTGCCCCGGGGCCGCCACTGGGTGCATCTGTCCGGCGACGTCGCCACGGCCACGAAGGTGGGCGCCCGCCACGGCGCGCCGGTGGTGCTGGTGCTGGATACCAGCAAGATGAACCAGCCCTTCTACCGCGCCGACAACGGCGTTTGGCTGGTGGAGCGGGTGGCGCCGGAATTTCTGCAATTCCCTGACGACGACTAGGGAAGCGCTTCGGCCTAGTCGTCGTCGCCCCAGCCCTCGGGGCGCTGCCGGTTTTTATGCCGAATTATTAGCACCACCCCGACGAGACTGCCGCCGAGCAGCAGGTAGAAATAGGGTCTATCCCAGTTCAAAAAGATGCGGGCAGTGGCGTAGAAATCCTCACAGTACCCACTCGGGGTGGTGGAAGTTTTATGGGTGCGCTGGTGCTCCCGACAGTCCTCCAGGCCCTGCCGTAGCTCGGCTTCGGTGCCGGAGGCCCGGAAACAGAGAACCCAAAAGAAGGCAAAGATAAAAAACCAGGGATTACGCGCCAGCCAGCGGCAGGGCGCCCCCAGCAGCGGGATTTTGCCGAGCAGGCCGAAAACCGTTTCGTAGAGGGTCAGGGCGATGAATTTAATGAAGGCTCTGGGTTCGTGGTCCATGTTTTCTCCTCGGGTGAAGATTTCAATCATTTTAGAATGGGCCGGTCGGCTTTTTTCGAGGTAAAACATGAACGACGACTCCAAAGGTTTTTTCAGATTTCTAGTGCTGGAACTGCTCTTCGGCCTGCTTAGCCTGCTCGGCAGCCTTCCCCTGATTGGTGCGCCCTTCCGCTGGCTGCGCCGTAACCCCTGGTATCTGGTTTTTGGCTTTGTGCTCTTTGCCTTTCTGATGCTGTCCGGCACCAGCGCCAGCCTGAAGCAGGACTATGAAAACTGCGTCCAACGCCGGGATAAGAAAATTGTGCTGCGCATTGTGCTGCGCAGGCGGCTCTGCGAGAAGAATTACTTCGTCCAGAGGATTTTTCTCAACTGGGAAAAACCCTATGTCTACCTGCTGCTCATCGGCGGAACGGCCATCGGCCTGGCCATCTGCCGGCGCAAAACCCGCCAGACTCCGGAGGGCTGGGACGACAACGAGTAGGCCCTGCCCCCTTTCCTCGGTTCTGGCAACGAACCGCAGATAAATTCGACCTCAATTCCCCAGTCCGAAGCGCTTCCCCCCTTTTTAGGCCGGTGCGGGATTATTCCCAGTCGCTGCCTCCGGCCGAAGCGCTTCCCCCTGGCGCGAAAACCGCTAAACCGAGCCGAAACCCTTCGGAGAAAACCCATGTACTCGAAAAGCTACCGCCGGCTGCCGCTGCTGGTGGAACTCAAACTCCGGGCCCCGCCCGGCCACTGGTGGCGGCCGCTGCTGGCCGGGCTGGCCCTGTCGTCCCTGGCCCTGGCCCTGGACTATGGGCTCTACCGCCTGACCCCCGGCCGGGACTTTATGCCCTTCGCGCTGCTGCTGCTGTTCTCCAGCCAGTTCGCCAATCCCGCCACGCTGCGCCCCCTTTTCCTCCACTGCTGCCTGAACAGCGCGCCGCTGCTGCAGCTGGTGCTGGTGCCCCGCCGGGAGCGGCACGACGGTAGCCACCACTACCCGCTGCAAACCACCAACGGCCAGTGGGCCGAATTCAGCGTGCCCGCCGGCGCCCTACAGCCCTGGTACGTCGGCCGGCGCTGGCTGGCGGTGGCCTTTCCCGACCGCGACTGTGGCTATTTGCTGGCGGCCGATTTGAGTAATGTCCAGCTCGACCCCGAGGCTAAGACCCGGCTCCGGGCCGACATCGAAGGGCTGCTGGCGGCAGAATCGGCCCCAAACCGGAGAAAGGCATGAACACCGCGCCCAACTACCAGCGCCTGCCGCTGTTCTGTGCCCTCCGGCTCAGCGCCCCGCGCCGCCACTGGCTGAAAATTTTGGCGCCACTGCTGGGGGCCCTGGCCGTCGCCCTGCTGTTTGACCACTATTTCAGCCAGGTGAAAAAAACGGCCGGCGGCAATCTGGCCACGGTGATGGTGCTGGTTCTGTATTTCAACAGTCCCGCCCGGCTGCGCGCCCTCTTTCTGCACCGCTGCCTGAGCAGCGCGCCGCTGTTGCAGCTGGTGCTGGTGCCGGGTGCGACCGAGCCCGACGGCGACTATCACTATCCGCTCCAGGACTGTGCCGGCCGCTGGCAGGATTTCCAGCTGAACCCCGCCCAAATCCAACCCTGGCGCGTCGGCGACCGCTGGCTGGCGGTGGCCTTCCCCGAGCGGGATTGTGCCTATCCGCTGGCGGCCGATTTGGCCAATGTCCGTCTCGACCCCGAGGCCAAGGCCCGGCTCCGGGCCGACATCGACCGGCTGCTGGCGGCGCCGCAACCATGAACGGCTCTGACCCCGTGAAAAGCTACCGCCGCCTGCCGCTGTTCGCCGCCGTCAGGCTCCAGGTGCCGCCCGGCCACTGGTGGCAGGCCCTGGGGGAGCTGCTGTTGGGCGTCGGCCTCTGCCTGCTAATGGACGCTTTTTTTGCTGGGCTGGACGGCAAATCCAAAACCTCGGCCACGTCCCTCTATCTGGCCGTCCGTGTGATGCGCGGCCACTATCTGCGCCCGATTTTCCTCCACTGCTGCCTGAACAGTGCGCCGCAGCTGCAGCTGGTGCTGGTGCCCCGGGGGTCGGAGCAGCGCCCGCGCCACTATGACTATCCCCTACAAATCACCAACGGCGATTGGGTGGATTTCTATCTGCCCCAGCGCCAGCTGCAACCCTGGCCGGTGGGCCGCTTTTGGCTGGCCCTGGCCTTCCCCGACCGCGACTGTGGCCAGCTGCTCGACGCCGATTTAAAGAATGTCCGCCTCGACCCGGCCCTCCGGGCCCGCCTCAAAGCAGAAATTGAAAGGCTGCTGGTGGCGGAAAGGGCCCGGCTGGGCACCGGCGACTAAACCGGGCGGCCGAGCCGGAAGCGCTTCGCCCTGGCATAAAGCCGCCGCTGCCAACCGACCGGCCCGGCCAAGCGAAGCGCTCCCCCCAAACAAAACAAATCGCCAAGCCGAAGCGCTTCCCTTTTTGCCGCCGCCGGGATTATTCCCAACCGAAGCGCTTCGCTCTGGTAACCGCCCAATGGACGAGGTGAAAAATCCGATTGCCGAGGCCGAAGCGCTTCGTTCTGAACTAGGACTTCCCAGCCGGAAGCGCTTACCTCTTTTTCAACGCTGCCACGATTATTCCCAGCCGCTGCTTTCTCTACCGAAGCGCTTCGCTCTCTCTAGCCTTCTGCAAACGAAGCGCTCCCCTTTTAGGGTTCCAGACCGAAGCGCTTCCCTTTGGAAGCCGAATCGCCGGGCCGAAACGTTTTCTTTTCTAGACAAGCCCGCCGAGCGCTTCGTTTCCCGCCGCCAAGCAATCAGGCCGGCAGAATCGACCACGCCCAGCGGCTACCGAAGCGCTCCCTCCGGCCTGGGTAAGCCTGAAGCGCTTCGGTGTTCTGCCATTTCCGGAAACGAAGCGCTTCGGTCTGACGGCCCAGCGAGAAGCGCTTCCCTCTGGAACAGCTTTTCCGACTATCCCCCTGAGGCATTTCCCCAGCTGGGCCAAAACCGAAGCGCTTCGTTCTGAACTAGGACTTCCCGAGGCGAAGCGCTTAGCTCTTGTTCAACGCTGCCACGATTATTCCCAGCCGAAGCGCTTCCCCCTCCGGGTGAGGGTCAAACCGAAGCACTTCGTTAGAAACAGCAGCGGGCCGGAGTTGAAGCGCTCCCCCTCTAAACAGCCTTCCGGGGTCGAAGCGCTCCCCTTTTTACGCCGGCGCGGGATTATTCCCAGTCGCTGCCTCCTGCCGAAGCGCTTCGGTTTAGAGCCAGCCGGGGGTTCCAGGGCCGAAGCGCTTCCCCCCAGCCGGCCATAAAAAAAGCGCCCCGGGGGAGCGCTTCGTTTTGATGGTTTAGGGCCGGCTGGGTGCCATTCCCGCCGCTCCGCCGCTTTCCTTAGCAGCGACTAAGCTCATCATTCCTTCAGGGCGTAGATGCCGGCGAGATGGCGTTCCCCGCCGCCCCGCCGCTTTCCTTAGCAGCGACCCAATTCATTATTCCTTGAGGGCGTAAATGCCGGCCAGATGGCGAAAATAACCGTGATAGTCCATGCCGCAGCCGTAGATATAGCGGTCCACCACCTCCCGGCCGATGAAATCCGGGCAGAAATCGCGCACCTTGCGGTCGTGCAGCTTGTTCAGCAGCACCGCCGTTTTCAGGCTGGCCGGGTGCTGTTTCTCCAGCTCCTGGGCCACGGCGCGAATGGTGATGCCCTCGTCGAAGATGTCGTCAATGAGCAGCACGTGCTCATCGCGCACCGGCACACTCGGCGGCGCCCGCCATTCCAGCCCGCCGCCGCTGTTGTTGCGGTAGCGGGTGGCGTGGAGATAGCCGACCCGGTGGAAAAAGTTCAGCCGGGTGAGCAGCTGGCCGGCCGGAATCAGGCCACCATTGAGCACCACCAGAATCAGCGGATTCAGGCCGGCATAGTGCAAATTCAGCTGTTCGGCCAGCCGGTTGTAGGTGAATTCGATTTCCTGGCTGCTAATCAGGCAGTCGCTGTTGGCCAGCACCCGCTGCAGCTCCTCATTGCTCAGGTTCATTCATTGCCTCCGTCTAGTAGGAAAGGGTGGTTACGTTGCCGTTCATGATTTCGCCGACCACATAGCTGCCGCTGACCACCTCGCTGACCTCGGCGATGAGGTTGTCGCCCCAGCGCTGCACCACAAATTTGCTCGCTTTGATGACCACGCCGGTTTGATAGGCGTCCTTGATGAGGTCGTAGACGGTCTCGTCGGGCTTGCGCATGGAGGGAATTTTCTCGGCCACGCCGCGAATGGCCAGCTCCCCGGCCCGGCCGGCGAAGATGATTTCGGCGCCGTAGTCCATGGAGGCGGCGATGGTGGCGTGGTAGATGGGCTCGAGAATCTCGCTGCCGTTCTCCGGGTTGCTGTTCAGAATGATGATGACGAGTTTGTTTGCCATGCGGCGAGCACTCCTAGGGCTGCTTCGTAACGTTCCGGGTCGGGGGCGTGGCGCCGGCGCAGATTCTGCAGCCGGCTGGCGCTACGCTCATCGACCCGATAGCTGGCGCTCAGGGCCTCGTCGATGGCGGCGAAATTGTTGCAAATCAAACAGGCGTCGGCGCCGGCGTCCAGGGCCTGCTGCACCTTGGCCGGATAGGAAGCGCCGGTCAGGGCCCCGGCCATGTCCAAATCATCGCTGATGAGGGCGCCCCCAAAGCTTTGGCGCAGGCGGCCGAGCAGGGTCGGTGAGAAGCTGGCCGGCAGGCCGTCGCTGTCCGGGGTGATGATGTGGGCGGTCATCAGCGCCTCGATGCCGTCGCCGATGCTCAGCTGGAAGGGCAGTTCGTCCTGCTGGCGCTGGCTCTCGGGCCGCTCGTCGCGGCAAACGTCGTGGTGGCTGTCCGGGGCGATGGAACCGTGGCCGGGATAGTGTTTGCCCACCGCCGCCATGCCGCCGGCGGCCAAGCCCTGGCGCAGGGCCTGGCTGAGAATGAAGACCTCGGCCGGATTGGCGCTGAAGGCCCGGTCGCCGATGACCTGGGAAATGGGGTTGTACAAATCCAGCACCGGCGTATAGCTCAAATCCAGGCAGGATAGTTCGCTGGCGATGATAAGGCCCAGGGCGTGGGCCAACCGGTGGCCGCGCTCCTGGTGGACGGCGTAGGTTTCACCGACGGCGCGCATGGACGGCAGCGGCGTAAAGCCCTCGCGGAAGCGCTGCACCCGGCCGCCCTCCCAATCGACGCTGATAAACACCTTGGGGGCCAGGGCGTGGATATCGCCGCAGAGGGCCGCCAGCTGCTGTCTGTCCTGGTAGTTGCGGCCGAAGAGAATGACCCCGGCGGCGTTGGGACTGCGCAGCCAGCGCCGTTCCACCGTGGTGAGGTGGGGGCCGGACAGGCCAAAAATAATGCTCATAGAAAACTCCTAGAAAGTGGCGACGATGGCGGCGGCCAGCGCCCGAAGCGCTTCGCCCTGGGCGGCAATCAGGCTGGCCGGCTGGCGGTCGGCCAGGGGGAAATCGCGCTGGAAGTGGCGGCGCGGTGGATTGGTTTCCTCGCCCCGGCCCAGGGCCCAGCTGGCGCGCAGATGGACGACACCGGCGGGCAGGTCGGCGATGAATTCCTCCAGGTCCACGTCGAGGACGGCCTCGGGCTTCACGTTGGGGGCCAGCGGATAGCGGTAGACCGTGGCCGGCCGGGCCGCCCCCTCCAGCTGGCGTTGAAGGACGGCGGGCAGGGCCGTGTCCAGGGTTTCCAGCCAACGTTCCTGGGGGAATTTAACGATGGCGCTGCCGCCGCCCCGAGCGATAAGCGCTTCCTCGCGCAGATACTCGGGCAGCTGGATTTGGCGCAGGGCATAGACCCCGGCCCGGGCCGAAGCGCTGGGGGTCGGCGGCGGCGGCGCCAGCAGGTGGTAGTTGAGGGGCGAACGGCCACAGCCCAGCAGTAGGCCGGCCAGCAGCAGGCAGAATTTTTTCATGGCTATTCTCCAAAAATCAGGCTATTGGGCTTGGCATTGACCTTGCGCACCAGCGCCTCAATCTGGCGGCCGGTCTGTTCCAGCGTCCGTAGGGTTTTTTCCAAACTAAAGTAGAGCGACGAGCTCGGCGTCAGGCCGGCCAGCACCTTCTCCAGCTGGGCAATGGTGCGGTTCAGGGCCTCCACGGTTGTCTGCAAACTGCGGTCGCCGCTGGCCACGGTCTGTTCCAGGGTTTTCACCAGGCCGTTCACCTGCTTCAGCGTGCTTTGCAGCTCCCGGTTCAGGTTGGCGCTGACCCCCTTCAGGTCGCGGGTGATGGTGGCCACGTTGGCGCCAATCTCCTTCAGCGGCAGCTGCTTCACCGTGCGCACGATTTCGCTCAGGTCGTCGGTGAGCTGGCTGATTTCCGTGTCGCGGGTGGGCATGAGGTTGTAGGCGCTGTGCTCGTCCTGGCGCAGCGGCTGGAGCTTGCTGCCCATGGCCAGCTTGACGTATTTCTCGCCGGTGAGCAGGTTGCCGGTTTCCAGCGAGGCGCCGAGGCCGAAGCGAATCAAATCCGGCAGGGTGTCGCCGGCGACGGCGGCACTGCCGATGCGGTCCGGCTCGAGGGTCAGCAGCACCGGCACCCGGGCCTCCTTCTGTTGGCGGTCGTAGAGCAGGCGAATTTCGGCCACCTCGCCGATGTCGATGCCCATGAAATTCACCGGCGCCCCCACCTTCAGGCCGCGCACGCTGTTGGGAAAATAGGCCACATAGTATTCCTTGCGCTGCTGGCTGTTGCTGCGGCTGTCGTTCTCGTTTTTGTAGAGGGTGAAGAGCTGGTCCGGGGCCGGTGGCGTCGGCGTGGCGCTGCTAAGGCCGGTGGGCGTCTGGAAGGTGATGCCGCCCATCATCAGGCTTTCCACCGATTCCATTTCAAATTTGGCGCCGGTGCTGCCGAGGCTGGCCTTGAAACCGCTGACGTTCCAGAAGCGGCTATTGCCATTGACCAGCCGGTCGTAGGGGGCGCGGATAAAGGCGCTGATGATGATGTGCTCGAAGTTATCGTCGAAGTTGATTCTCTCCACCTGGCCGACGGTCATGCCCTGGTAGTAGATGGGGGAGCCGACGTTGAGGCCGCCGAGCTTTTCCGTGGCCAGGCGCAGGCGCAGGCCCGGTTCGCCGCGTTCCACCAGCGGGATTTCGGCCAGGGCGGTGAAATGGCGGCTCGGCTCCGACGACCGGCCGGCGGCCACGGCAATATAGCTGCCGGACAGCAGGGTCGAAAGGCCGACCACGCCCTTGGCGGAAATCTGCGGCTTCACAATCCAGAATTCACTGTCGGCACGGAGCAGGTTGTTGGCGAGCTTGTCCATCTGGGCGGTAACGATGACCGCGTCCAGGCCCGCCGCCAGCTGCACATTGGTAACGGTGCCGATGTCCAGGTTTTTATAGCGAATTTTGGTTTTGCCCACCTCCAGGCCCTCGGCGTTAGGGAAGCGGATTTCAATGGTGGCGCCGTACTGGGCGTATTTGTCATAGGCCAGATAGAAGCCCACCAGCAGCGCCAGCGTCGGAAACAGCCAGACAAAGCTAAATTTCTTTTTCTTTTTCATAGTGGTAGTAGTTATCCCAGAGAATGCGGGTGTCGAAGCTCTCCGTGGCCAGCATGGTGAAAAAGACCACCGCCGCAAAGGCAAAGATGCCGGCGCCGGCGTTGATTTGGGCGAGGTTGCCGTTAATCAGGGCGCTGAGCAGGGCCACCACGAAGACATCAATCATCGACCAGCGCCCGACCAGATGCACCCAGTGGTAAAGCTTGGTTTCCCACACCGGCGGCCGCCGGGGGTGCATGTGCAGCAGCAGATAGAGCAGGGCCATGATTTTGAAGAAGGGCGTGGCGATGCTGGCCAGAAAAATAATCAGCGCGATGATATAGGAGCCGTGGTGCCAGAGCAGCACAATGCTGGTGAAAATGGTGTCGCCCTGGGGCGTACGGCCCAGGGTGCTGGTCAGGGAAATGGGCAGCAGATTGGCCGGGAAAAACAGAATGATGGCCGTGAGCAGATAGGCCCAGGTGCGGCGGCGGCTGTCCGGCAGGCGCGAATGCAGCGGCGCATGGCAGTGGAGGCAGCGCTTGGGCCAGGGCTCGCCCATCACCGCCCGGCATTCACGGCAGAAAATCTTGCGTTGGTTCCGCGCGGTGGCTGTCGTCATCGTCGTTCAGAAGAAATATGGCATCGCCCAGGTCGTAGCTGTGGCTCAGCAGCAGGGAAAAGAAAATCAGGACGCAGAAGGCCCAGAAACCGGTTTTGAAATGGACCACGGCCATTTGCATGATTTTGACCAGCGTAACCAGCACGCCGACCAGATAGACCTCCAGCATATTCCACTGGCCCATGCGGGCCATCAGGTGTAGGAAGCGGCGCGTCATCTCGCTGCGCCAGCGGTAGTGGAAGCTCAGAATGGACCAGAGGGCGCCGAGCAGAAACCAGAGCGGCACCACCCCAATCAGCAGGCTGATGAACAGGGCCAGCAGTTTTAAATCGTTCTGCCAGAGGGCCTGAATGCTGGACACGATGGAAATGGTGTTGCTCTCGCCCTTGAGGTTCAGGGTGATGAAGGGGAAGGCATTGGCGACGATGAAAAGAATCAGGGCGGTCAGGGCGTAGGCAAAGGCGGCGCGAAAATCGGCCCAGCCGTCGTCCACCAGCGAACCGCAGCGGTCGCAGAGGATAATTTCATTTTTGCCGAGCGCTTCCTTGGCATAGAGGGCGTCGCAGGCCGGGCAGGCAATTAAATCTTTTTCAAGCATGGATAAAAAACGCCCAGCCGGAGCTGGGCGTGAAGCGGCGGGCGACTTAGTCCCGGGAAGCCAGAATCAGCTGGAGCAGGTACAGGAAGATGTTGTAGATGTCCAGGAACAGGCTCATGGTGGCGATGATGTAGTTGTCCATATCGCCGTGAATGATGGCGCTGGTGTGATAGAGCACATAGCCGGAGAAGACCAGCAGCATGAAGGCGCAGGTCGCCACATAGAGCATGCCCATGCCGAAGAAGACCGACGCCACCAGGGCCAGAACGCCGATGATGCCAGCGCAGAAGAGCCAGCCGCCGAGGAATTTAAAGTTGGTGCCGGTTTTCAGCACGTAGAAGGACAGGCTGGCGAAGATGATGGCGGTGCCGATAAGGGCTTTTATCACCGCATCGCCGGCGTTGGCGCTGACCAGGAAGTCCAGTATGTTGGACAGGGCCAGGCCGAGGAAGCCGGTCAGGGCGAAGAGCAGGACGATGCCCATGGCGCTGTTGCGGGTGGCATTCACGCCCATGGCCAGGCCGAAGAAGACAATCAGATGAAGCAGCGGGTGAATGGGGCCCAGGTTCATCAGCACGCCCACATAGGCGCACAGGGCGCTGAACAGCAGGTTGGCGCTCAGCAGTTGGTAGGTTTGGCGCAACACCTTATGGCGTTGCAGCAGCGTTTCCCGGTCCAGGGTAACGTTGAAATTGCGTTGCAGAGATAAACTCATGGCTAACTCCTTAATGTTTTAGTAAAAGCGATGGGAAAATTTATGGGGGTGGCTATTGCTGAATTAAAGCCCCCACCGGGAAGTTCGGCAGGCGTCCGCGACCGCCGAGTCGGGCGATTTCCAGCAGGAAAACGGCTCCGATGACCTGGGCGCCGAGTTCCTCCAGCAGCTGGACACAGGCCGCCATGGTGCCGCCGGTGGCCAGGACATCATCGACCATGAGAATTTTCATGCCGGGCTTGACATCGTCGCGATGAACCTCCAGAACGTCCTCGCCGTATTCTAGCTGAAAATGCAGGCGGGCGGTGGGCCGGGGTAGCTTGTTCGGCTTGCGCAGCGGGATAAAACCGATGCCCATTTCATTGGCCAGGGCGGCGGCAAAAATAAAGCCCCGGGCCTCGGGACAGGCCAGCACGTCCGGGTGCAAACCACTGTTGCGGCAGAAGGCGGCCATTTCCCTGATGGCGGCGCCAAAGGCCGGGCCGTTGGCCAGAAGCGGCGTAATGTCCTTGAAGACAATGCCCGGTTTGGGGTAGTCGTGGATGTCGATGACGTGGTCGCGCCAGCTGCTCATAAATTCCTCGCGTAAAAGGGCCATTTTAAAATAAGCGCTTCATTTGCTGATGATTTTGGGAGGAAATTTGCACCGTTTACTCTTGCTATGGCTGCTGGCCGCCTGCAGCCCGCCGCCAGCGCTCCATTTCCAGCGGGCCGATGGCAGCGCCGTGGCCGTGGCCTTCAGCCCCGACCGTCAGAGCGCCCGGGTGCAGCACCGGGGCCGGGAACGCCTGATGACCGCTGTCAAGGGCGGCTATGCCGACGCCGAGGGCTGGCAGCTCCAATCGGGCCCAACGGGCTGGCAGCTGCGCGAACCCTAGCAAGCAATGGCTTTAGAAATCGTGATAAAGCCGTAGCAGCTTATTCATTTCTTTTTTCCGGATACAGAGGTCTCTCATATCCTCGAATTTAATTAAATCCGGAGGAGTGGGATAGGTCAGACAGTCTTCACGAATAGCGACTACATATTTGTATTTTTCCATTTTGCTATCGACGGACCAATAGAACAACAAATTATCAATATCCTGGGGACTCAATGGAAAGGCATCGGGCGGCTTGGTTCCGGGTTTAAAGACAAGCACCTGGCAGGGGGTGGGGTAATCGGAAGGACAGATTAAATTGGCCTCCTGAAGAATTCTGTCTTCATCGGTATCCTTGGCCGCGTAGAGGCGGGCGCTGCCAATGGTTTTATAGCGGGGATTTTGTTCCTTACAGCCGCCGAGTAGCAGGGCAGCTAGCAGAAATGGAACTATGCTTTTCATTTTAATGGCCTGACTTAAAGCCCCTCCGGGAGAGGGGCTTATTAAAAGATGCAATGGAAGTCAGATTTACCATGCGCCGGCCGCTTCATTCATTCTATTGACCATTTCGCTGATACTGCCGCGAATGATGGTGGTCAGCTCCTTCTTAAACGACCAGTGGTCCAAATGTTTACGCCATTTTGTGAACTCTTCCCAGTGATTCTGGAAAATATTCAGCCATTTGTCTTCGCTGAAAGGCGCATAGACATGGGGGTAGGTTACCGTTAGAAAGGTGCGGGTGCTCCCGGCCAGTTTCTCCAACACCTCCTTACAAAAGTAACCCACTACCTCCTCATCAATATGGCCAATATTGCGTTCATAGGTGATGTCGCTAAAGCCCTGGTAGGTGCGCTCTATTGCGTTAAGAACGACCTGTCTAATGGCATCGGTCAAGTTATAACTCATGGGATTTCTCCGTTGTTAAATAAAAATGGTGCGTTGGCCATGCTACCAATAACTTTTATAAATGAATATCTACCGAAGATAGAAATATTGTGCGACTCTGAAAAATTGTGTCTCTAAATCCAGCTCCGCCGTCCCAAAAAAGAAGCGCTTCCCCAAGGAAGCGCTTCGTGTTTTTTAGGGCCCGGTTTCTAGACCTTGTCCTGCAGGGCCGTGCGAATGAAGGCCTTCAGCTGGTCGGCGTCATTGTCGAGAACCGTAACCTTGCGCGGCAGCGCCTCCAGTCCCCGGAAGCGCTCCGGCCGGCCCGGTTCCACCCCCAGCGCCTCCTGCACCGTCTTGGCAAATTTGGCCGGCAGGGCCGTTTCCAGCACTATCCAGCCGTGCTGGTCGAGCTGATTACGCCAGGCACTGACGCCGTCGGCGGTGTGGGGGTCGATGACCCGGCCCCATTCGGCCTTGGCCGCGCGGATTTCCGCCAGCCGCTCCCGGTGGTTGGAACGGTAGGCGCTGAAGCCGGAATCCTGCACCGCCGCCCACAGCGGGTCGTCGCTCAAATCGAAATAGCCCTGACGCTCCAGCTGGCCCCAGAGCTGGTTAATTTTGTCGCTGTCGCCGCCGGAGAGCAGATAGAGATAGCGTTCAAAGTTGCTGGCCTTGCCGATGTCCATGGACGGGCTCGACGTCTCCAGCACCTCGGCGCCGGGCCGGGGCCGGTAGATGCCGCTGCGGAAAAATTCGGCGAGCACGTCGTTTTCGTTGGTGGCCACCAGCAGCCGGCGAATGGGCAGGCCCATCAGCTTGGCCAGATAGCCGGACAGAATATTGCCGAAATTGCCCGAGGGCACGATGACGCTGATTTCCTCCCGGGGCTGCTGCAGATAGGCTTTGAAGTAGTAGACCGTCTGGGCCAGGATACGGGCCCAGTTGATGGAATTGACCGCGCCCAGGTGATATTCGGCCTTGAAGGCGGCGTCGTTGTTCAGGGCCTTGACCAAATCCTGACAGTCATCGAAGACGCCGCGAATGGCGATGTTGAAGACGTTGGGGGCGTCGAGGCTGTACATCTGCGCCTGCTGGAACGGGCTCATGCGGCCGTGGGGCGAGAGCATGAAAATATTCAGATTGGCCTTGCCCAGCACCGCATATTCGGCCGCCGAGCCGGTGTCGCCGGAGGTGGCGCCGAGGATATTCAGGGTTTCGCCGCGCCGTTGCAGCACATAGGCGAAGAGGTTGCCGAGCAGCTGCAGGGCCATGTCCTTGAAGGCCAGGCTCGGGCCGTTGGACAGCTGCAGCAGGGCCAAATCGTCGTTCAAACGCAGCAGCGGCGTGATGGCCTCGCTGTGGAAAATCTCCGGCCGGTAGGTGTTTTCCAGCAGGGTGAGCAGGTCATCGGCGGGAATGTCATCGGCATAGGGGGCGATGATTTGGTAGGCCAGATGGGCATAGGGCAGATGGCGCCAGCTCAAAATTTCCTCGCGGCTGAAGCGCTTCAGCTGTTCCGGCAGGGCCAGACCGCCATCGGGGGCCAGCCCCTGCAGCAGCACATCACAGAAACGACCTAGGGCGGCGCCCCGGGTGGAGTAGTAGTTCATAGAAAACCTCATCAATTTTTAGTCAAAGGGGAGACCGGGCGTCGTGGTGGGCGCCGGCTGGGGGTCCAGGAAGAAGGGCGGCACCGAGTGGCCGTCCCAGCGGTGGTTAGGGTCAGGAAGGAAGGTCAGGGCGCCGAACTCATTGCTCAGCAGCCAGCCCCCGGGCACGGCACTGCGGAACAGCGGCCGGATTTTTTTCTGGTCGGATTTGATTTTCTGCCAGTGGAGCCGGGGGGTGCTGCGGCTGAAGCGCTTCTGCAGATGGTCAAGAAAGGTTTGCCAGGTCGTCAAAACGGGATTCCTTTATTAATAAGTAAAGCCGCCATGATAACGCGGCCGCCACTCCGCCCTGAATAAAGCCGTCCCCCGGCCCGACCGCCCCCGCCGTTTTAAATTGAAGCGCGCCGAGCGCCCCCAAGGGTACGCACCCGCCCCGCAAAAAAAAATCCCGCCGGGGCGGAGTTTTGCGGAGAAACGGCGCCGCCTAGTCGTCCTCGTCCTCGTCGCCCCGGCCGAAAAAGCGACCGAAGCGCTTCTTCAGCTCCTGGCCCAGGCTCTTTTCCTCCAGCTCAATCAGCTCGAAATGGAGCAGGTGGCGGCGGTAGTTGTCGTGGGCGGTGATGAACTTTTCCTCGCGCAGCTGGAGCAGGGCCTCCTTCAGGCCGTTGTCGCTGACATAGTGGAAGTCCGGATTGATGGGCAGCAGTTTCAGGGCGTCCGAGGAAATTTTCTGCAGCATCAGCGACACATAAACCGCCTGGGCCTGTCTGTAGAAGGGCTGGAATTTCTCATGGTTGAACAGGTCATATTTGAAGAATTCGCCCTGGGTGATTTTGAACTGCTCCCGGTGGTTGATGTAGTCGAAGCGCTGGCAGAAGATGAACAGGGCCATCAGTTTCAGGCTGTCCGCCAGCTGGTTTTCGTAGATGCCCCATAGAAATTCGTCCAGATAGAGATATTTGATGTAAACGCCCTCCTCCTCGTTGCGGTAATAGATGCCGTCGTCGCTGAGGGCAATGGCGATATTGCTGCGGTTGTCGGGGTCATCGCAGATATAGCGGACGCGGGAGGAATAGATTTCCGTGAAGGTGCGGGCAATGGTGCCCAGGGCTTCGGCCAATATCTCTTTTTTGTTTTCCATGTGCAGATTTATCAGTGGGGGGGCGGGCTTAGCTGCCGCAAAATTTCCTGGGCAATAATTTTATAGCCGGCGGCGCTCAGATGGATGCCGTCCTTGGCGCGGATACGCAGCGTCTGATTGCCGCGCTGAAGAACCTCCTGATACTGGTCGCCGCTGAGCAGGCGTCGGCTCGGGATAACCACAAAGCCCGATGCCTGGGCCTCAGCATAAATCAAGCCATTGAGATAATTCATCTTGGCATTGTAGCGGCCGTCGCGCATGGCCGGAATTTCCACCCAGAAGACGCGCAGGCCGTAATCCGTTGCCAAATCAATGAGTTCCCTCATGCGCCGCCGGTACTCCTCGCCCCATTCCGGACTGGCGAAGCGGTAGCGCTGGCGGCCGCCGTAGATGTCCCAGGGGTCATTGGGGCCGAGGAAAACCACCAGCAGGCGCAAATCGGCGTGCTGCTCCAGGGCCGCCTGCAGCCGTTCGGCCCAGTTGAAGGCCTTGTTATTGACCAGGCCGGTGCTCTGTTTGCTGAGATTGAGCGAACCGATGGCCCGCTGCTGGAGCAGCTGCTGGGCCGGCGGGCCGATGCCCTGCATGAAGGAATCGCCGATGAACAGCACCTGCACGCTGCGGTCGGGGCGCAGGGCCCATTCTCCCCCGGGGGGAAGCGCTGCCGCCGGCGGCTCTGCCTCCCTTTGCACCAGCACCGGCGGGGGCGTGGGCGTGGGCGTCGGCGGTTCTAGCAAGGCCTCCTGCCAGCGCTGTTGCTCCGGACTGGGCCGGACGGCCAGGGCGGCGGCGGTGATTTCGTCCTGGAGCTCCTGCAGCAGGCTGCTGCTGTGGCGGACGATGCCGGTGCGCCGGTCGGCGGTTAGACGCAGTTCGGCGGCCAGGGCGGCCAGCGGTTCCACCGTCGGACTTGGCGTCGGGGTCGAACGCCGCACCGGCCGGGGCCGGGGCGGTGGCTGGAAGCGCTTCGGCAGCTCGGCCAGGGTTTCTTCCAGCCGGGCGCGCAGCTCGGCCCCCTGACGCCAGCCGGGCAGTTCGTCCAGGGCCTCCAGCGGGCTGGGCTGGTGGTAGCTGTTCTGCCAGTAGCCATTGAGGGAATCCTGATGCAGCCAGAGCAGCAGCAGCAGGCTGAGCAGCAGGGCCCCATAGGCCCGGGCCAAGGCCAGCCCGTTCACAGCGGCCCCACCGGCAGATAGCGGCGCCAGAGCCGTTCGGCCAGATACCAGTAGCCGGCCTTGGTGAAATGGATACCGTCCGGGGCGCGAAGGGCGATGCTGCCCAGCTGCTCATCGTTGAGCTGCTCGTGATAAAGGCCGTCGGCGCCGAGCAGTTGGGCCGTGGCCACCAGCGGAATCTGGTTGTCGGCGGTGAAGCGGCGCAGCAGGCCATTGAGATAGGTCATGTCGGCGTTGAAGGCCGGGGCCCGCATCGGCGGAATCTCCAGCCAGAGGATTTGGGCGTGGTGGCGCCGGGCCGTGTCCACCAGACTCTGCAGCCGGCGGCGATACTCGGCCTCCCAGGCCGGGCTGCGGTATTTGAGCGCGCCCATGTCCTTGGGGTCGTTGGCGCCGATGAGCACCAGCATCAGACTGATGTCCGGCGTGGTGGCGAAGGTTTCGGCCACGGTGCGCGGCCAGTCGAACCGCTGTTCGTTGACCAGACCGCTGCTCTCGCGGCTGCGGTCGATGCTGACGATGTCATAGCGCTGGAAATAGTCGCGCAGATAGGGGGCGATGCCCACCATCAGCGAATCGCCGACGAAGAAAACCCGAGCGCCGGGGCTGAGGCGCAGCGGGGCCGGGTCCGGCCGCCGGGGCGGATTATCCCCGGCCCGGGCCGGCGTCAGCAGCAGGGCCAGGCTGAGCAGCAGGATTCTAAAAATTGGCATAGATAAATCCGGGCAGGCCCGCCGGGGCCAGCAGAATGATGACGGTGAAGGCCAGGGTCAGCGGCAGCCACCACCACAGCGGCGGCAGCGCCTCCAGCAGGCGGACGCTGGCGTTCTGCAAAGCCAGACCCAGCGGCAGCAGCAGCCAGCCGAGCAGCAGCAGGCCGAGCAGCAGATAGTCCCGGGCCGGGGCCGTCCCCCAGGCCCCGCCGAGGCCGCGCAGCACCAGCAGCGCTTCGCTCGGGGTGGCGGTGGCGAAGATGACAAAGGCCAGGGCGACAAAATTAAAGGTGAGAAAACGGGCCGGCAGCCGGTCGAAGAAGATTTCCTCCCGGCCCCAGTCGTCCGGCGGCGGCCGCCAGCGCTGCCAGAGATTCAGCGCCACCAGCCCGAGGCCGTGCAGCAGGCCCCAGTAGAAAAAGTTCCAGCCGGTGCCGTGCCAGAGTCCGGAGAGGATAAAGGCCAGCAGCAGATTCAGCTGGGTGCGGGCCCAGCTCCGGCGACTGCCGCCGAGGGGGATATAAATATAGTCGCGAATCCAGCTGGACAGGCTGATGTGCCAGCGGTTCCAGAAATCGCGCAGATTCACCGCGTTCAGGGGCAGGGCGAAATTCAGCGGCAGCCGGTAGCCGAGCAGCCGGCCGAGGCCGAGCACCAGAGCGCTGTAGCCGGCGAAATCGAAATAGAGCTGCAGGCTATAGCCGTAGATGGCCGCCAGCACCGCCGGCCCCGAGGCCCCCAGCGGATTATCAAACACCGGCCGCACCAGCGCCTCCTCCAGCAGGCCGGCCAGACACCATTTCTGCAGCACGCCGGCCACAATGTGCAGCAGCGCCGCCGCCGGCTCCTCCACCTCCTTGGGCTCGCGCAGCTGGTCGAGGAAGCCGGGCTGGTCGCCGTCGGGGCCGCGCCAGGACGAGGCCCGCCAGATGGGCCCGGCGGTGATGGTCAGAAAGCAGCTGAACACCAGCAGCACCTCCTCCAGCCGCAGGGCCGGGGCCTGACGGCGGTAGCGGGTGAGCAGGTAGCTGATGCCCTGAAAGATGTAGTAGGACAGGCCCAGGGGCAGGACTAAATCGGCCGTGCCGAGGCCGAAGGGGGCCAGGGCGGCGCGGTAGTAGTCGTAATACTTGAAAATCAGCAGCAGCAGCAGGCTGGCGGCGATGCCGAGGCTCAGGCCCAGGTCGCGCCAGAGCGCTCGGCGGGCCTCAAGGAGCCGGTCGAGGCCGTAGATGAGGAAGCTGTAGCCGAGCACCACGGCCAGAAAATAGCGGCTCAGGCTGGCCAGCAGCCCCAGGGACACGGCCAGCAATAGCAAATTCTGCCCGCGCGGCCAGCGGGCCAGGGCCCAGTGCAGGGGCAGGAGCAGCAGAAAAAACAGGGCAAATTCGGGGCTGAGCAGGGGCATGGCAACGGGCAAAGTGGAAACGGCGCGTGATTATAACGCCGGGGCCGGGGCAAATTCCGGGCCGGCGCGCGGGCAGCGCTTCACTGCTGGCCGGCTCTTCATCGGCCAATTCAACCGAAGCGCTGCGCTCATAGCCACCGGCCCGCAACAAAATTTGACTTCAGAACGAAGCGCTTCCCTCTGGAACGGCCAAGCGGAAGCGCTTCCCGTTGAACCGTCTTCCCAGGGCGAAGCGCTTCGGTTCCCGCCTAATTTCAAAGCGAAGCGCTTCAATCCCAGCCGGGCCATCTTTCCCCAAGGAAGCGCTTCCCTCCTGAGCCTTAGGAAGGGGGAAGCGCTTCACCATCGCCAAAGAGATTTTCAGCCCCGGCCCGGATTGCCCTCCCCGGCTAAAAGGGGAGCGCTTCGATTTTGTCCCGGCCCGCTTTAAAACTTGTTCCAGCAGAAAGCGCTTCCCTTCTAAAGACCGCCCAAACCGAAGCGCTTCAGTCCGCAAGGATTTTTCCCGCTAGCTGATGTTTTCGTTCCCCAGCAGGAAGCGCTTCGGCCTCGACCTAATTTCAAAGCGAAGCGCTTCAACCCCAGCCGGGCCAGCTGCTTAGACCGAAGCGCTTCGCCCTTGCCCAGTACCCGGGCCATTCATATTGAAGCGCTTCATCGGGGGAAGCGCTTTGCTTGGCGGGTTTAAATGAGGGGGAGAGCTTCTTTTCTGAAAGGCACTAGAACTGAAGCGCTTCACTCGGAAGGACGGGAAAAGGGAGGTTTTAATTCCAGCAATCACCAGAACCCAAGCGCTTCGCCAATGGCCCCGCCGGCCGGCTTTTTATTAGCCAATGAAGCGCTTCCTTCCCAGAGAGCCACGGGGAGCGGTGGAGGTTTTCTCCGGCCCGGATTCAGGCGCCGAGGGAAGCGCTTCGCTCTCGGGGGCCAGAAGAGGCAAAGGCACTGCCCTATGACGCTGAACAGCAGGAGGGGGAGCGCTTCGGCCGTCCTCCAGCTGTCAAGGCAAGGGAGGCTCATCCCCGGTGAAAGGCTCTTCCCAACGAAGCGCTTCGCCCCCAGTCGGCTAAAGATGAGCTGGCGGGGCATAGCGTCCTTCTCGGAGGGAAGCAAAGGCCGAAGCGCTTCGCCGCCCAAACGGGTGGAGGGAAGCGCTTCGCTTTTGCCCCAGCCCGGCTTTCTTTCGCAGCGGGACGACAACGGAGGAAGCGCTTTAATCCGTTTGGGTCATCTTTCTAGAGCGAAGCGCTGCCCTCCTAAAGAGCGCCAAAACCGAAGCGCTTTGTTTGAACGGCCCAGCGGGAGGGGAAGCGCTCCAATCTGGAAAGCACAAAACTGGAAGCGCTTCGGCCTATCCAGATGGATTTCCCTAGAGCGAAGCGCTTCGGTAGGCAGGACTAGGAAAAGAGAAAAAGGTTCCAAAGCTGGGAGCGCTTCGTTGGGGGCAGTGGAGATTTTCTCCGGCCCGGTTTAAAGCCTCTTACGGGGGAAGCGCTTCCGGTTGAAGTGGTGGTTGGGAACGAAGCGCTTCAGCCCCTGCAAGAGGCTGGGGGCCGAAGCGCTTTAATCGGGAACGATGGGAGGGAAGCGCTTCGCCCCGGCCCGGTCTAAAGCTCGTTGCGAGGGAAGCGCTGCGCCACCGGTCGGTTGAAGGCTCGTTGGCGGGGCGGTGATGGGGAGAGGGGAAGCGCTTCGTTCTCGGAGGGAAGAAAAGACCGAAGCGCTTCGGGGCAAGGGTTTTGGCGCCGTTTGATTATGGAGCGCCTGGCCCCGGGCCGGTTTAGAGCTCCTTACGGGGGAGCGCTTTAATCTAGGAGGCGATAAAACCAGAAGCGCTTCGTTCCTGAACCGGGGAAGCGCTGCGCCGGGGGCCGTCGGTTAGGGAAATGGTGGCTAGAGGGCCGGGCCGGGAGAGGCGCAGCGCTTCGACTGGCTGCGACTCCAGCCGCTGGGCTAAGAGAAAGGAAGCGCTTCGGGGGAATGGTTTCGGCGACGGTCAGCGGTGGCGGCGTTTGCCTATGAAGGCAAGCGCTGCGCTGTGGCCAGTGGTGGCGACGTCTAAGGGTGGCGGGGAGCGCTTCGTTCCTGAGCCGGGGAGCGCTGCGCCGAGGGTGAGGGCCGGCCGGGGAACGGGGATAAAAAGGTCGGCGGGGGCTGGTGAAAAAAGCGGTGCGCCGGAGAAAAACCGGCGGATAGAAAGGGCGCTGGCTGACCGGCGGCGGCCTAGCCCAGGCCCCGCACCAGCAGTTGTAGGCTGGCCCGGCCCTGGTAGCGGTTGATGTCCAGCTGGAAGAGCAGCAGCGCTTCGCTGGGCAGACTGGCCGGGGCCTGGTTGAAATAGACCGCCGGGAAGCGCTCCCCGGTCGGCAGCTGGGCGGTGAACCGGCAGTGGCCGCCGCCCAGGGGGCGAGGGTCGCTGAGGCGGCAGCGGTTGGCCCAGAGCGGCGCCGGAAAGCCCTCGCCCCAGGGTTGCAACGCCAGGGCCTCGGCCGTGGCGAGATTGAAGGCCGCCGGCGGCAGGGGCCCGTCGTGTTCCCAGACCTCTTCCACCGCCGGGGGCACGGCGGCGCTCAGGGCAGCCCGGAAGGCCTCGTAGTATTCGGCGCGGATGCTGAAACCGCCGGCGCCCCGGTGGCCGCCGTAGATGAGGCTATCCGGGGGCAGATTCAGGGCCGCCGCCCCGGCGTCGAGCAGTTCTTTCACCGACAGCGCCGCCGGCGCCCGCAGTGAACCCTTAATCCAGCCCGCTTCGCCGTCGGTGGCCACCAGCGCCGGCCGCCGGTAGGTCGTTTTCAAGCGGGCGGCGACGATGCCGCTCAGGCCCTCGTGGCCGTCGGGCTGGTAGACCGCCAGCAGCGGCTCCGGCCCGGGTTCGATGCGGGCCAGCTGCTCCTGCTCCAGCTCCTTGCGCCGGCGGTTGGTCGCGTCCAGCTGCCGGGCGAGCCGAAGCGCTTCGTCCTCGTCGGCGCTGAGCAGCAGGCGCAGGCTGTCGCCCATGTCGCCGAGCCGGCCGCCGGCGTTGAGACGCGGGGCCAGGGCGAAGCCGATGTCCGCACAGCTGGCCCGGGCCAAATCTACCCCGGCCACCGCCGCCAGGGCGCGCAGGCCGATATTGGCGCCCCGGCGCAGCCGCCGCAGGCCGTGGTGCAGGAGGATGCGGTTGTTCCAATCCAGCGGCACGATGTCGGCCACCGTGCCCAGGGCCACCCAGTCGAGCAGGTCGCTGACCTTGGCGGCAAAGCCGAAATGGTCGCGCAGGGCCCAGGCCAGGTAGAAGGCGACGCCGACGCCGGCCAGATTTTTGCTGGGGAAATCCTCGTCGGGCCGGTTTGGATTGAGCACGGCCACCGCCGGCGGCAGCGGGCCGTCGCCCAGGTGGTGGTCGGTGATGATGAGGTCGATGCCGAGCTGGCGCAGCTGTTCGGCGCCCCGGTGGGCGGCGGTGCCGTTATCGACGGTGATAATCAGGTCGGGCCGGGGGCCGGCCAACACCTCGGCCAGACCGCGCAGATTGAGGCCGTAGCCGTGGCGGCGGCGGTGGGGAATGAAATAGGCCACCCGGGCGCCGCAGTGTTGCAGCACCCGGTAGAGCAGGGCCGTGGCACAGGTGCCGTCCACGTCGTAGTCGCCGTAAATCAGGATAAGTTCCCGGCGGGCGACGGCGTCGGCAATGCGTTGCACCGCCGCGTCCATATCTTTGAGCCGGGGCGGCAGCAAATCCTGCCAGCGCTGGGACAGCTCCTCGGGCCGGTCGAGGCGCCGGGCCAGCAGCTCGGCCCAGAACGGTTCCAGCGGCAGCCGGGCCGGGTCGAGGCGCAACGGCCGTTCTCGTAGCAGCATCAGCGCAGATAGTTCTGCTCTTTCTGGCGCCGGTCGGTGCGCTCGTGTTCGACGACGAAGACGATGGCGCCGGGTATCAGGGCCAGCAGCGGCAGGGACAGGGTCAGGCGGCCGAACTGGGCCGGGTCAATGGCGACCAGCTCCCAGAGGCCGGCCAGCAGCAGGCCGAGCCAGGCCAGGAACAGCAGCAGACAGCAGTAGATGGCCACCGCCCGCAGGGTCAGGCGGCGCTCGTGGCCGACCACGTAGATGACCGCCCCCAGGGCCAGCAGCAGCAGCGGCAGGGACAGGGTCAGGCGGCCGAACTGGAGCGGGTCAATGGCCAGGCCCCAGAGGCCGGCCAGCAGCAGGCCGACCCAGCCGAGGAACAGGGCCAGGCCGCCGTAGACCAGCAGCGGACGCAGCAGCTTCATCGGTCGCGTTCCAGCAGAATGACGTAGGCCTCCCGCTTCCAGAACAGCAGGGTGCGGCGCTCGTCCTTTTCCATAGTGACCACGCGCCAGCCGTCGCGGGCGTTGTCGTTGAGAAAGCGGCTCAGATTTTCCGGGTCCACCTTGGCCGAGCCAAAGATGATGGAGGAAATCATGCCCTCCTGATAAACCACGGCTTTGTACTCTTTCATTATTCGTTCTCCAGTTTGGGGGGTAGTTGGGGCAGGGAAAAGAAGCGCTTCAGCTCCTCGGCGAAGGCGGCGGCGCGCCAGGTGTTGCTGGCGGTGATGTGGCTGGCCGCCGGCATAATCCACAGGGCCGGGGCCGGCAGGGCCTCGTACATGGCGAGGATGTCGGCCAGCGGGGCCACCGGGTCGCGGTCGCCGGCGATGAGCAGCACCGGCATATTTAGCCGGCGCAAATCCTCCAGGCTGTGATTGTGGCCGCCCAGGGCCGGATTCAGGGCCTCGCTCACCCGGCCGATGACCGTCTTCCAGGCCTCGGGGCCGCCCTGGGGCTCGTGCAGCTGGGACAGCCAGCCGGCCAGGCCGAACTGGGCCCAGTAGGCCGGCGTCGCCATCTGCCGGGTCTGGGCGTAGGTGGCGGCGTTCTTCCGGTAGCTGATGCGGTAGACCACCAGCCGTTTCACCCGCTCCGGCACCTGCAGCGCCAGGGCCAGGGCACTGGCCCCGCCCAGGGACGAGCCGCAGAGATAGAAGCTACTGATGTGCAGCCGGTCGAGCAGGGCCAGCACCGAGGCGACGATGTGTTCCAGGGTCAGGGTCGGGACGTCCAGCGGGCTGGCCCCGTGGCCGGGCAGGTCGGGGATAATCAGCCGGTAGCGGCTCGACAGGGCGGCAATCTGCGGCTGCCACTCCACCCCGGCCAGGCCGCCGCTGTGCAGCAGCACCAGGGCCGGGGCGTCGGCGGCGCCAAATTCCTGGTAATAGAGCATGGTTCACTCCCATTTTTTCAAAAGGTAGGCAAAGACCGGCGATTTCACCTTCTCCTTGCCGTGGATGCTGTAGTAAAGCTGCGCCTCGTCGAACAGGTTGATGCGCAGCCGCTTTTCAATTTTGCGCTGGGCATAGGCCAGCAGGATTTTATCGCCCAGCTGCAGGCTGGTGGCCGGCTCCGGCAGCAGAATGTCCTGGTCCTTGCGCACCAGCAGCAGGGGAAGCGCTTCGTTCACGCTCTCCGGCTGGTTGGCCGGGGCCCAGAGGGTTTGCAGCCGCAGCAGCCGGCCGGAGGCCAGCTGTTCCACCACCGCCGGGGCGTTGGCGGCGTCGATGCGCACCATGCGGTGATAGGGGTTCCGGTCCGGCGTCCACTGGTTGATGCGTTTTAGCAGCTGCTGGCCCCACTGCTCGTCCTGGTGGCTCAGCAGTTTGAGAAAGCGGCTCAGCAGCGGCCGGGCCAGCTGGGAGAAGGTTTGGCTGACGATTAAATCGGCCTCCTCCATGAGCCGGTCGAAGCCGGCCACGGCGAACAGGCTTTTGTGCAGGCTCTTATTCTGCTTGCCGACCACGAAGATGGCCGGGTGCATGCTCTTGGCGGTCAGGGCGATGGACAGGTTCTCGGCGTCGGAGTTGCGCGCCGTAACGATGGCCTGGGCCCGGTCGATGCGCGCCGCCCGCAGGGTAACGGCCTCGTTGCCGAGGCCACAGATGCTGTCCGGGCCGTTGGGCAGGGACGGGTCCAGGGTGATGCAGTCGATGCCCTCGTAGTCCAGGAAGCGCTTCAGGGCCAGGCCCAGGGCGTTGTTGCCGCAAATCAGCCAGCGGCCGAAGGGCGGCGCCGGCGGCATCTCGAAGCGCTCCCCGCCGACGCCGTTGAAGCGGGCGAGCAGCTCGGCAATGGCCGGCCGGCGCAGGGCGGTGAGCAGCTGTTCGGTGAAGATGCGGTTGGTGTTGATGATGATGTCCACGGTCAGGGCCTTGGCCTGGTTGCTGCCGCTGCGGGAATAGGTGCGGCAGACGATTTTGAAATAGCGGTGCTCCGAGGACAGCAGCCGGGCCGCCAGGGCCACCTTCAGATTGACGGCCTCGTTGTCGGTGATGGCAATGACGCCGCGACAGAGCGGCGAACGGATGCCGGCCTTCTCCAGAAATTCCACGTTGTCGGCGTCGGCCTCGATGGCGAGCACGTGGGAGAGGTCCGAGTTCAGGGCCAGCTTGCGCAGGCGCACCGGGTCCTTCTCGATGACGACACAGCGGAAGCCCTCGGCCTGCAGGGTCTGGGTCAGGCGTAGGCCGGCTTCGCCGAAGCCACAGATGATGCAGAACTTTTCCGTGAGGCCGGCAACGCTGCGCTGGAAGCGGCTCACCGCCAGGGCATATTGGAAGTTGGCGTCCTGGAGCAGGGAGATGATTTTCCCGATGGCATAGAACCAGGCCGGCACGGTGTAGTAAATGCTGACCGCCACCCAGAAGCGCTGCCACTCGGAGAAGGCATGGGGCACTTCGCCATAGCCGATGGTGGTGGCGGTGTAGCTGACCCAGTAGAAGGCCTGGAAGAAGGTGAGGTAGGAGAGCTCGTTGTTCTCGTCCAGGCTGGGAATCAGCACCATGCCGAGCATGGCGACGGCATAGGCGGCCAGCAGTATCAGGGCCGGCCGCCGAATTTGCCGCAGAATCAGATAGATAATCTCTTGCACGGCCGCAGGTCAGCGCCAGAAGCTGACCGATTCAATGATGACAATCAGGGTGGAAACCACGTTGGCCACCAGCGCCCCCACCGACAGCGACACGATGGTGGCCATGGTGCTGCTGTCGAGGAGGCCGACGTTGAACGTCCAGACCAGAATGGCGAAGAACAGCTGCACATCGGCCACCAGGCTGGTGGCCAGCAGCAGGGCGCCGAGCTGGGAGCGGTCGCCGAATTTCAGAATGGTACAGATGATGCTGACGATGAAGGCCAGAAACAGTTCGATTTTGTCGTGGTGGGCGGGATTGTCGATGTCGCCGTAGACAAAACCGAAATTCAGGGTGAGGGCGACGATGATAAAAAAGCTGAACCAAACGCGTTCGCTCCGCATGGAAAGGGCCTCGCAAAAAAGCGCGATTTTACCCCCGGCGGCCCGGCGATGGCGAAAAATCCCCGGCCCGTTCCTTTATAATTCAACCCTTTATTTTTCCCGCCGAGGCCCGCCGGCTGTCGGTGGCGATTATTTATTATTTTTCAAACGATTAACCCCGCTGGCCGGGGCCAAGACCAAAGGTAAACCATGAAAAAAATTCTTCTGGCGACGC
The DNA here is from genome assembly GCA_963532425.1 of uncultured Cardiobacteriaceae bacterium. Lineage (GTDB taxonomy): Bacteria > Pseudomonadota > Gammaproteobacteria > Cardiobacteriales > Cardiobacteriaceae > CAUSKK01. The sequence goes on along the minus strand of CAUSKK010000002.1, from coordinate 17,983 downwards.
TCTGGGGCGTCGCGACGGCCGGGGGCGCCCAGAGTCCCAGCCCCAGCGGGGAAGCGCTGCCCCTGGTGGCCATCACCCAAATCGTCGACCACCCTTCGCTCAACGCCATTCGCCAGGGCGTCCAGGACGAAATTAAGGCCGCCGGGCTGGCGGTGCGCTATGAGGTGGAAAGTGCCCAGGGCCAGCCGGCCATTGCCCAGCAGATTGCGGAAAAATTCGTCGGCCTGAAGCCGGCGGTCATCGTCGCCATCGCCACGCCGTCGGCCCAGGCGGCGGCCAATGTGGCCGAGGGCAAGATTCCGCTGGTGTTCGGTTCCATCACCGACCCGGTGGCGGCCAAGCTGGTGCCGGATTTGCACACGCCGGTGAAAAATCTCACCGGCACCACCGACAGCATTCCCCTGGCCGAACAGCTGGCCGTGCTGCGGGAAGCGCTTCCCGGCCTGAAACGGCTGGGCACGGTCTACAACCCCGGCGATGCCAACGCCGCCGCCTCGGTGGCCAAGCTGAAGACCGTCGCCGCCGGCGCAAACATCGAGCTGGTGGAGGCGCCGGCGACCAAGTCCAGCGAAGTGGCCGAGGCCACCGCCGCCCTGGCCGGCCGGGCCGATGCTATTTTCCTGGTGCTGGATAACACCGCCGTCTCGGCGCTGGAAGCGCTGCTGCAGGCGGCCGAGGAGCAGAAATTGCCGGTCTTCAGCGCCGACGTGGATTCGGTCAAGCGCGGCACGGTGCTGTCCCTGGGCTTCGACTACTACGACGTCGGCCGCAGCACCGGCGCCCAGGTGGTGAAAATCCTCCGGGGCACGGCCCCCGAGGCCATTCCCGTGCAGACGGTGGAAAAATTCCGGCTGGTGGTGAACCCGGCGGCGGCGAAGCGCTTCGGTCTGGAGCTGCCGCCGGCGCTGATTCAAAAGGCGGCGGAAGTGATTGAGGAGAACAAGCCATGAGCAAGCATTGGTGGCTGGCCGCCCTGCTGGGACTGGGCCTGGCCCGGGCCGAGGAGCTGCCAACGGTGGCCGTGAGCCAAATCATCGACCATCCGGCCCTGAACGACAGCTACGCCGGCCTGCGCGAGGCCCTGGAACAGGAGGGCCTGCAGGTGCGCTATGACTATGAGAACGCCCAGGGCAACAGCGCCACGGCCCTGCAGATTGCGGAGAAATTCGCCGGCAACGGCCCCAGGGCGGTGGTGGCCATCGGCACGCCGGCGGCCCAGGCCCTGGCCAATACGTTGAATGGCAGTGTGCCGCTGGTGTTCGTGGCCGTAACCGACCCGGTGGCGGCCAAGCTGGTCAGCGCCTGGGACAAAACCGACGGCAATATCACCGGCACCAGCGATGCCGTGCCGGTGGCGCTGAATCTGGATTTGATTCAGGAGCTGCTGCCCACGGCCAAGCGCATCGGCACCATCTACAACGCCGGCGAGGCCAATTCGGTGGCCGCCGTGGCCGCCCTGAAGGAAGCGCTTCGTTCCCGGCAGCTGGAGCTGGTGGAGGCGCCGGCCACCAAGACCTCCGAGGTGCAGGAGGCCGCCGCCTCGCTGCTGGGTCAGGTGGACGTCATCTATCTGGTGCAGGACAACGTGGTCATCAGCGCCATCAAGGCCGTGGTGCAGACCGGCGAGGAAAATAAACTGCCGGTCTTCGCCGCCGACGCCGGCTCGGTGCGGGCCGGGGCCATCGGCAGTCGCAGCTTCGACTACCGCGAGGTGGGCCGCAGCGCCGGTCAGCAGCTGGCCGCCATTCTCAAGGGCCAGCCGGTCAAGGACATTCCCGTGCGCAGCCCGGCCCAGAGTCGGCTCATTCTTAATCCGGCGGCGGCCCAGAAAATGGGCGTTGCCATACCCGAAGCGCTTCGTTCCCAGGCGCAGGAGCTTATCCCATGAAAAAATCTTTGTTGCTGGCCCTGGGCCTGGCCCTGGCCGGCCGGGCCGGGGCCCACAGCGTCGCCATCAGCCAAATCATCGACCATCCGGCCCTGAACGAGGTGCGGCGCGGCCTGCAGGACGAGCTGCAGGCGGTGGGTTCGGTCAAATACGAGCTGGAGAACGCCCAGGGCAACATTGCCATCGCCCAGCAGATTGCGGAGAAATTCGCCGGCCTCAAGCCCGATGTCATCGTCGCCATCGGCACGCCGGCGGCCCAGGCGGTCAGTAACAGCGTCCAGGGCAGCATTCCGCTGGTCTTCGCCGCCGTAACCGACCCGGTGGCAGCCAAGCTGGTCAGCGCCTGGGACAAAACCGACGGCAACATCACCGGCACCAGCGACGCCGTGCCGGTGGCCAAGAATGTGGAGCTGATGCTGGAGGTGGTGCCGCAGCTGAAGAGCCTCGGCACCCTCTACAACCCGGGCGAAGCCAATTCGGTGGCCTCGGTGGCCGCCCTGAAGGAAGCGCTTCGGGCCAAGAACATTGAGCTGGTGGAGGCGCCGGCCACGAAGACCTCCGAGGTGCAGGAGGCCGCCGCCACGCTGGTGGACCGGGTGCAGGCCCTCTATCTGGTGCAGGACAACACCGCCGTCAGCGCCCTGGCCTCGGTGCTGGAGGTGGGCGAAACGGCGAAAATTCCCGTCTTCACCGCCGATACGGCGCTGGTGAAACAGGGGGCCGTGGGCGCCGTCAGCTTCGACTACTATCAGGTGGGCCGCACGGCCGGCCGCCAGGTGGCCGCCATTCTAAAGGGCAAGCAGGTCAGTGAACTGCCGGTGCAGACGCCGGAACGGGAGGAGCTGCTGCTGAACAGCGAGGCGGCGGCGAAAATGGGGGTTCGCCTGCCCGAAGCGCTTCGGGCCCGGGCCCAGCTGGTGCCGTGATGCTCAATAGCTTTCAGTTCTACGGGGCCCTGTCCTCCGGCGCTATCTATGCGCTGGTGGCCTTCTCCATTTATCTGTCCTTTCGCGTCCTCGATTTCCCCGATTTGACCGTGGACGGCTCCTATCCGCTCGGGGCGGCGGTGGCGGCGGTGATGATTAACGCCGACCTCAATCCCTGGCTGGCCTGCCTCGGCGGCTTCGTCGCCGGCATGCTGGCCGGGGCCCTGACCGCCTTTCTGCACGTGGGCCTGAAAATCATGAATCTGCTCGCCTCCATTCTGGTGATGACGGCGCTCTATTCCATCAACCTGCGCGTCATGGGCACGCCCAACGTCTCCATTCACGGCAAAAGCACCATTTTGAGCGCCTGGGGCGATTACCCGCTGCTCTATGTGAAGGTGGTGGTGTTTGCCCTGGTGGCCGGGGCCGTGGGCCTGCTGCTCTGGCGTTTTCTGAAGACGGAAATCGGCCTGGCCGTGCGCGCCACCGGCGCCAATCCCAGCATGGCCCGGGCCCAGGGCATTCGCACCGGCGCCATGATTATGCTCGGCATTGCGCTGGCCAACGGCCTGGTCGGGCTGGCCGGCGCCCTCATGGCCCAGAGCCAGGGCTATGCCGATGTGCAAATGGGCCTGGGCACCATCGTGGTGGGGCTGGCGGCCCTGATTGGCGGGGAGGCGCTGCTCAGTCCGAAGAACATCGTTCGCGCCCTCATCGGCTGCCTGCTCGGGGCGATTATGTACCGCCTCGCCATCGCCCTGGCCATGAACACCAAATTCCTCGGCCTGAAAACCCAGGATTTCAACCTGATGACGGCGCTCATCGTAACCCTGGCCATCGTCCTTTCCGACCGGCGTCTGCAATGGAAGCGCAAACATGATTGAGCTGGACAATATCCATAAAACCTTCAACCCGCATACGGTGCTGGAAAATTACGTGCTGCGCGGCCTCAGCCTGAAGCTGGCCGCCGGCGAGTTCGTTACGGTCATCGGTTCCAACGGCGCCGGCAAATCGACGCTGCTCAATACCATCGCCGGCGAGATTTTCCCCGACCGGGGCCGGGTCATCATCGACCACCGGGACGTTAGCCAGCTGCCGCCGCACCGGCGCGCGGCACTGGTGGCCCGGGTTTTTCAAAATCCGCTGGCCGGCACCTGCGCCAATCTCAGCATTGCCGAAAATCTGGCCCTGGCTCTGAAGCGGGGCCAGCGCCGCTCCCTCGGTCTGGCCGTGCGTGGCGATTATCTGAAGCGCTTCCGCGACGTGCTCGCCCATCTGGATTTGCAGCTGGAAGACCGGCTCGATGACCGCATCGGCCTGCTCTCCGGCGGCCAGCGCCAGGCGGTGAGCCTGCTGATGGCCAGCCTGACGCCGTCGGCGGTGCTGCTGCTGGACGAACACACCGCCGCCCTCGACCCGAAAACGGCGGCCTTCGTGCTGAAGCTGACCGAGGAAATCGTCGCCGAGCAGCAATTAACCACGCTGATGATTACCCACAGCATGCGCCAGGCCCTGGACTACGGCACGCGCACCATCATGCTGCACCAGGGCAAAATTGCCTTTGATATCAGCGGCGAAGAGCGGGAAAAGGCGCAGATTTCCGACCTGCTGCGCCTCTTTGAGCAGCAGCGCGGCGAGGCCATCAACGACGATATTTTGCTGTTGGACTAGCAACGGGGCGCCCGCCGCTATTTTTTGCTTGCAAAAAATATTGGCCCCGCTATAATAGGGCGCTTCGTTTGGGCTGTTAGCTCAGTGGTAGAGCAGTTGGCTTTTAACCAATTGGTCGAAGGTTCGAATCCTTCACAGCCCACCACTGTTTCCATATCTTTATCTCCTTTCGGGCTGTTAGCTCAGTGGTAGAGCAGTTGGCTTTTAACCAATTGGTCGAAGGTTCGAATCCTTCACAGCCCACTTCATCCTTTTCTATGTATCTTCAATTCCTCGGCACCGGCGCCGGTTCGCCGTCCCGTTTTCGCAATGTCAGTGCGCTGGCCTTCAAGTTTGATGCCGAAATTTGGCTATTTGACTGTGGCGAGGGCACCCAGCAGCAGATTCTGCGCACCAATATTCGTCCGGGCCGCATCAGCCGCATTTTCATCAGCCATCTCCACGGCGACCACCTTTTTGGTTTGCCCGGCCTGCTCAGCAGCCGTTCCTTTCTCGGCGGCGGCGCCGCGCCCCTGACCCTCTACGGCCCGGTGGGCCTGCGCCGTTTTGTGGCCACGGCCCTGGAACTGTCGGAAACCGTCCTCAGCTATCCGCTGACCTTCATCGAACTGGATGGCCCGGTCGCCCAGTTTGACAGCGAGCGCTTCACCATCACCGCCCGGTTGTTGGAACACCGCATTGCCAGCTACGGCTACCGGCTGGAGGAAAAGCCCCGGCCCGGCCAGCTCGACATCGACGCCCTGCGCGCCCTCGGCGTGCCCGAGGGGGCCCTGCTCGGTCGGCTTAAACGCGGCGAGACCATCACCCTGGCCGACGGCCGCCACCTCAACGGTGCCGACTTCATCCGGGCGCCCCGGCCCGGTAAAATCATCACCCTCTGCGGCGACAGCCGACCCTGTGCGGCTACCCTAACGCTGGCGGCCGGGGCCGACTGGCTGGTGCACGAGGCCACCTTTCTAGAGGAACAGGCCAGCCAGGCACGCCAGTTCTACCACAGCACCGTGGCCCAGGCCTGCCGACTGGCCCGGGACGCCGGGGTAAAGCGGCTGCTGCTCAATCACATCAGCGCCCGCTTTGGCAGCGAGGCCCCGCTGCTGGCCGAAGCGCTTCCCCTGTTCCCGGCCACCACCCTGGCCCGCGATTTTCTGGAGATTGACCTCTCCGCCGTAAACGAGTCCAAGGAGTCCCGATGAAACTTGCCGAAGCGCTGCTGCAGCGCGCCGATTTGCAAACCCGGCTGGCGGAACTGAGCCAGCGCCTACAAAAGAACGCCGTCCACCAGGAGGGCGAACCGCCCCAGGAGGATTGCGCTGCCCTGCTGGCCGACTACCGCCAGACCCAGAAGGCCTTGACGGCGCTGATTGTGCGTATCAATCTGGCCAACAATCGCGTCCAGCTGGCCGATGGCACGGCCCTGGTGGCGGCCCTGGCCCAGCGCGACAGCCTGCGCCAGGAGCACCGCATGTTGCAGACCCTGGCCGACAGTGCCAGTGGCACTGGCACCCGCTATTCCCGCAGTGAAATTCGGCTGCTGGCGGCGGTGAATGTCAGCGAACTGCGCGCCCAGGCCAATGAGCTGGCGAAGCGCTTCCGGGAGCTGGATGTGGCCATTCAACAGGCCAATTGGAACGAAGATTTGTAGAGGCCTGTTGGGCTGCGCATTCAACAGGCCAATTGGAACTAAGATTTATAGAGGCCTGTTGGGCTAACGCATGGCGCATTCAACAGGAACGAAGAATTTTAAATAAACGAAGCGCTCCCCCAAGGAAGCGCTTCCAGAAACAGGGGGCCTGGCAGGCCCCGCAAAATTACGGCAAACCAAGGTGAATACCCAGCAAGCTGTCGCTTAAAACAGCAAGTCGCTTCCACCAACCATGACCTTCATGGGTTTATTGGGTTCAGGGCGAACCCGCACGTCCTCGAGGGACTATGACCGCTTCGGCCCTGTATCGGGTATGGCTTATGACTGAACACTTACCGTGTAGCACCGGGTATTAATTGGTTTTTCCGTGGGTGGGTGGGTGGGTTTTAGCCCTTCAAATGGGCCAGCAGGGCGCGGGTGGACGCGTCGGACTGGGTCTCGGTCTTACCTTCCAGCGCCGCTCGACTGCTTTTCGCCAGAATCTTGCCGTACTCAACCCCCCACTGGTCATAGGCGTTAATGCCATAGAGCCGCGCCTCGACGCTGGTTTTGTTCTCGTAGAGGGCAATCAGCTGGCCGAGGCTCTGCGGTGTCAATTCATTCAAAATCAACACGTTGCTCGGCCGATTGCCCGGCGAGAACTGCTCGTTGCGGTCGGTTTTGCGACCCAGCATCAGTGCTTCGGCCTGGGCGATGCAGTGGGCGTGCATGACCGTGTTGGCCTCGGCAAAGGCCGGATTGCCGTTTTTGACCGTGAGTAAATCCAACGGCACCACATGGTTGCCCTGGTGCAGCAGCTGGAAGAAGCTGTGCTGGGTTTCGGTGCCGCTGCCGCCCCAGATAATCATGCCGGTGCGTTCCTGCAGCGGCCGGCCCTCGGCGTCACAGTTTTTACCGAGGCTCTCCATGCTCAGCTGCTGCAGATAGAAGGGGAAGGCCCGCAACGGCCGGTTGTAGGTGATGACGGCGCGCGAATTGTACTGGAGGAAGCGGTTATAGCTGGCGTCAAGGCTGGCCAGCAGCACCGGCAGGTTCACGCTGAAATCGGCGTTGTAGAAATGCTCGTCCATGAGATGGAGGCCGGCCAGCAGCGCTTCGTAGTCGGCATAGGAATTCTGCAGAATCAGCGGCAGGGCCAGGGCCGAGGACAGGGAGAAGCGCCCGCCGACCCAATCCCACATGGGCAGCACGTTCTGCGGGTCGAGGCCGAAGGCCGAGGCCGCCGGCACGTTGGCGGAGATGGCGACGATGCGGCTGGCGCCGTTGGGGTCGCCGGCCAGCAGCCAATCGCGCATATAGCGGCCGTTGAGCATGGTTTCTTCGGTGGTGAAGGTCTTGCTGGCGATAATCAGCGCCGTGCTTTTGGGATTGAGCCGCTGCAGCTCGGCCAGATGTTCGCCGTCGGTGCCGGCGAGGAAATGGATTTTGACCCGGCCGTTCTTATATTTGGCCAGGGCCTGGCAGAGCAGTTTCATGCCGAGCTCGGAGCCGCCGATGCCGATGTGCACCACGTCGCTGATGTTTTGGGCCTGGAGCCGTTCGGCCACCGCCTTCAGCTGTTCACGCATGGCCGTGATTTCGGCGCCAAAGAGATGGGGCTGGGGTTCGCGCAGCAGCTGATGCAGCACCGGCCGCTGTTCGCTGCCATTGACCTTGTCGCCCCGGCGCAGGGCCTGGAGATGGCCGCGCAAATCGCAGTCCTGCCACCAGCGCGCCCAGAGCGCCTTGGTCTGGCCATCGACGAAGTTTTTGCTCAGGTCGGCGTAAATATCGCCCACCGTCAGCGTCCACTGGGCCAGCTGCTCGGGGGCGGCCACCCGGTCGGCCAGCGGTTGCCGGGCCAGGGTTTGGAAGTGTTCGGATAGTTGCTTCATAGGGTTGCTCCAAAAAGTTGCAGGGAAAAATAGAGAAAGAGTAGGGCCACCGGCGCCATGCTCAGGGTGCCGGCGTGGCGGTAATCGCGCAGCCGGGCCGACAGCCGGGGGCCGGGGTGGCTGGCCCCGCTGAGACCGTAGAGGGAGTTGGGGCCGGGGCGCCGGCTAATGCCCACCGCCCCAAGGCTATACACACCGAGATTTTGAATGCCGTCCATATTCAGGGGGTTGCAGAGGAAGAAGCTAGTATAGCGCCGGGGCCGAGGGAAGCGCTGCGGCCAAGCCAACCCGGCAGCTGGGGAATTCGGAAAGCCGGAATGAATGAAGCGCTTCGTTCTGACTCAAAAAGGGGGAAGCGCTTCGCCCGATGTTCTCCGAGTCATAGCCTTTTTGCCTGTTGCCCGAAAGGAAGCGCTTCCCCCTGAACCTACCAGAGAAAGCACTTCGGTGGTTCCGCCCAGATAGAAGGAAGCGCTTCCCTTTTCTTAACCCCAGAAGCTGGAGTCGAAGCGCTTCGTTCTCGGCGACCTTTGATTTAGCAGGGGAGAGCAATCCGGGCCGGGGTGAAAGGCTGAAAGAGTTGGCCTAAGGCCTTGAATCTAGGAAGGCATCGGGGCCCGGCCGGTGAGGGGCAGGGAAGCGCTTCGTTCTCGGTAAATAGATTTTCCGCCCTGGCTCCAAAATTATTCCCAGGGGAAGCGCTTCCTGCTTTTAAAGCGCACCCTCTCTTTTCTATTTCTAGTCCCACCCATCGAAGCGCTCTCCCTTGTTGGAAGGGTAAAGCGCTTCGGTGGTGAATTGGGCCGTGAAACCCTTTCTTCCGGAGAACGAAAACCTCAGTTGGCTGGAAAAGAATCCTTGCGGGGCGAAGCGCTTTGTTCTAGGCAAATCTATTTGCTCAGACTGAAGCGCTCCCCCTGCCGGGATAGCGAAGCGCTTCGAGCTGATGAATTAGGAAATTCTTGGCCCAGATTGTCCGGTGAGAAAAGGGAGGAAGCGCTTCAGCCTCGGCCCAATATGGTTCTGGAGCGAAGCGCTTTGCCCTGGGAAGACGGTTCATTCCATCGATGTTCTACGGGTTATAGCTTCTTTGTCAGTTACAGTTACTTAAAGCGCTTTCCTCTGAACCCGCCAGCCAAAGCGCTTCGGGGGTTCTGCCCAGATAGGGGCAGCGCTTCATTCTAAAATCCTATGTTTTCCGCTGGGTCGGAAATCCGAAGCGCTTCCCCCGCAACAAGCCCTAAACCGGGCCGGGGCGAAATTGAAGCGCTTTCCCCTCGTTCCAATAACAAAGCGCTTAAAAAAAGACTGGCCGGCGCGAACCGAAGCGCTTCCTTCTGGAGAATGAAAACCTCAGTCGGCTGGAAAGAATCCTTGCGGGGCAAAGCGCTTCGACCCACCGGGCTTTCAGTGGCCCACTTCCAACGGGCCGGAGTGGGGAAGCGCTTCCCCTTCCGGACTGGCTCGCCACTCTGAACGGGAGGAAGGCTTCGTTCCAAGCTGCAAAGGGGAGCGCGGCGCCGAAGCGCTTCCGACTATTCAAACGGAGTCAATAGCAACCGCCCCAATTTCGCCCATAAAAAAAGCCTCCGGGCGGAGGCTGTGGCGGAGGGGGAAATTAGCGTTTCCAACACTCCTGGGAGGCCGGGGTGCGGCTGTTGTCGGCACCGAAGGTGGTTTCGGTCCAGTAGGTGGAACGGCTGGCAATCTTGGCACCGTTGCTCTGCTGAATATAGGTGATGCACTTGTTATCGGCCTTGGCCTGGCGGTTGATGGCGATGCCGCGAATGACGGTGCCGACCACCTTGCCATTGTCCTTAACATAGTCAAAGCGCACGGCGAAATCGGCAGTAGTGCGGTCCTTGCCCTCGGGTAGGAAAACAAATTTCCGACCGCCGTCGCCGGTTTTTACCAGACCGCTGTAAAACTTGGTCAGGGCGTCGTCCTCGGTCATGGCCGTTTTATTGCCGTTGCTCTGGTCCACCTTCTGGATTTCCCAGGTGCGGAAGAGGGTGTAGTTCTGTTCCAGCCGCTGCTGCAGGTCGGCGATTTGGTTGCGCACCGACACCCGTTTGCCCCGGGCCACATAGTCCTGATAGGCCGGAATGGCCAGCATCGACAGCACGCCCAGAATAATCACCACAATGAGCAGTTCAATCAGGGTAAAGCCTCGGTTGTTATTTTTTTGATATTTCATCGATAAATTCTCGCTAATTAGGGTTTTTTCATCATGAGCCGGCTGTTCTGGATGGAAAAGACCTTGCCATCGTAGGACTGGCTGGCGTCGCAGTCGGCCCGGGTCATACGCGATTCCAGACAAATGGCCAGACTGCTCTGGAGATTAACCCGGCCGTTGCTGGCAAAAATCAGCGGCTTGTTGCCACTGCGCAGCACCAGCTTGATGCCCTTCTCGCGGAAGGGCACGTCCTGCAGCACGCGGAAATTGTTCGGGCCGGTGGGCTCCTTGACGGCCACAATCCAGCCGTTGCTAAAGTCCATCTCGCGGCCGCTCAGGTCGCAGGTCTGGCCGTCCTTGCTGCCGCAGAGATAGACGTTGTCCTTCAGGCGCATGGCCTCACGCTGGGCCAGGTAGAAGGAGTTCTGCCACTCATTGACCGCATCGCGCACCCGCTGCCGTTCCAGCATCTGCTGGTAGGCCGGTGCGGCAATGGCAATCAGCACCGCCAGCACCAGCACCGTAATCAGCAGCTCCATCATGGTGTAGCCCTGTTGTTGGCTTCGTTTCATCGGCATCTCCTAGGGCAGAATGTAGGTGGATTGCAGCATCTTGGACGTCAGATGGCTGCCCGATTCGCCGCGACCGACGCCAACGGCGGTAATGCGCATGACGGCGTCGCTGCTGCCACCACTGCCGCCGGTGAGTTCGTCGGCGGTGAAGCGCTCAATCACAAACTGGTAGGGCGGCCGGTCGTTGGCATTGACCAGCATGGGCAGCACCTCCAGATTATTGGCGCTGGCACCGGTGGAACCGCGCTGTTCCTGGGCCGCGTCCAGCACCGCCTTGGCGCTGTCCATCCACTTCATGCAAATCCAGGTGGGTTTACAGCTGCTCAGGCCGTGGCTGTTGTAGTACTGGGCGTCATAGATGCCCTTGCCATAGGCCAGCTGGTAGCTACCGGCCACGCTGCTGCCCCGGCTGTAGGGCTGGGTATAGGCCAGGGTGCGGTAGTCCTCACCCTGGAAGAGGTCGGACAGATAGGAAATCAAATCCTTTTCCTCGGTGCAGTTGGTGCCGCCCTTGTCCTGGCAGTATTTCTTCGCCATGCGGAAAACCTCGGTTTCGGCCTGGTCCAGACCCATCTGGGCCGCCTCGTGGGCGGTCATCAAATCCAGGTCAATGCCAGCCTTATCCTCTTCCACCTTGGCGCTCATCAGGGCAAAGCGCAGCATGGCCAGCAGCACCATCAGGAAGACCAGACAGGTGAGCAGCACAATGCCTTGCTCGTTTTTTCTTTTTCTCATCGGTTGCAACATGGATAAATCCTCAGGGCAATTTAATCTTCTCCATGTTCAACATGGGCAGATTCAGGTTATTACTAATGCTAAAGGTGCGCACATAGCGACGGTAGAACTTGTTATCGCCGCTGCTGCGGGCCGTGCCGTCCTGGAACTCGCTGTAGGATTCTTCGCCGTTGTTCTTACGTAGACAGCTGGGAATAATGGGTTGCACCTGAGCCAGGTCGTCGATGATTTTTGAACTCTTGGCCGCATCGCTGGTCTGTTCCATGGCCACCACCAGACACACTTCCACGCCGGTTACCGCACTCCAACCCAGCGGGTTTTTGTTGGCGTCCTGGACGCTATTGGGCTGCAGATAGGATTTGGTGTTACGGGCGGCGCCGGTTTCATTCTTGATTTCTATCTTGTTCTCGCCGTTGGCGCTGGTAACCAGATAGCGGAAAACCATCTGGTCGATGTTGCTCACCGCCGGGGCGTTCTGGTTGGCCGCCAGATTGGGGGCCTTCTCGGGTACGGCGTCCTCGGTGGGCTTTTTCAGTTGCCAGCGGGCGCTGTAGCAGGACAGGCCGGTGTCCTTCTCGGTGGTGGGTTTCTTCAGGAAATAGGTGTTGGCGATGACCGAGTAGGTCGAGGCCGAGGTGTTGTCAAGAAGCGCTTCGCCGTTGCAGCTGCCGGCTGCATCGGAGCGACTGTCCTTCTCCTGTTTCAGGCTGGACAGGGACGGGAAGGGGGGTGGGGTGGCGCCGCCAATCTCCGGCCGAATCACCTCATGGCTCAGACGGATGCTCTGCTGGGTGGTGGGGTTGGGATTGGGGCAGGTGCCGTCATCGTTGAGCTTGGTGCCACAGCCGAAGACCGGAATCACCTTGTTATTGGACAGGTAGCCGAGCAGGCTGTAGCGGTTGGCGTTTTCCCAGTTGGCGCCGCTGATGCTCAGCTCCGACAGCTTCTCATCGGAGAATTTGCCGAAGCGGGCCACAATTTTATCCTCGCCCAGCAGCGAGTTTTCCACCCGCTCCTTATCGACGAAGGTGTCCACATAGCCGGCCATGGTGATGTCATAGCCAATCTTGGCGAACACCTGGCGGGCGCTTTCGTCCATCATTTCCGTGAGCGTGCGTTCGGCCGAGGATTTGTTGGAGGTGGTCATCAGAATGGCCAGGGCCATAATCAGCAGCAGGCCGATGCCCATGGCAATCAGCATCTCCAGCAGGGAAACACCCTTTTGTTTCTTCGTAAATTTTTTCATCTTAAGTTCTCATGAATCAGATGGAGAAGGGCACGGCAATGCCGTAGGTTTTGAGCTTAACCTCTTCGTCGGATTTGGCTTCGCTGGCCTTCCACATCACATAGACCATATAGTTTTCGTTCGGGGTTTTTTGCACATAGCCGATGCCCTGGGGCAATTCCTGTTCCAGGCTGGTGAGCCAGGTGGCCATTTCATTGATGGCCATTTGCTTGGCCGCCTGCTTCACGTCGCAGGGTGCCGGACAGGCCGCGCCCTTCTTGCTCTTAAAATTGCTGGTGTTCTGCGCAATCAGGTTGTTGTCGTAGAGCGTCTCAAAGTTATATTGCGGCTCGTTGTTGGCGGCCTTGTTGGTGGCGCCGTAGACCAGATAAGTGTCCCGGGCCACGTTGTTGGCGCGCATCTGGTTGATGATGGTCTGGGCCTGCTGCTGGGCTATGGAGGTGAAGGCCGCACTGAGGCCATAGCGGTTGGACGATTGAATCATGGCAATGCTGCCGGCCAGGGCGATGCCGATGACCAACATGGCAACCACCACTTCCAAAAGGGACATGCCTTTCTGTTTGCTGCGTCGATTTAATTTCATTTTATTTTCCAGGAATAATGAGTTAAGGGGCTTATGCAATAAGCACGCCAGCACCGGGCCGGGCCCAAAAACCAACCCTAGAGGGTTTTGCTGAAGCGCTGGCCGGCGTTGTGCCGCTGCAGGTAGACATCGAAAATCATGGCCACATTACGAATCAGCAAGCGGCCCGGCGGCAGCACCGTCAGCCGGTCGCCGTCGAGGTGAATCAGACCGTCCTCGGCCAGCGGCTGGAGTCGCTGCCACTCCTCGGCAAAGTAGCGGCGACCGTCGAGGCCGAAGCGCTCCCCCACCTCGGCCAGATTCAGGCGCAGATTGCACATGATTTGGCTGATGACCCAGCGCCGCACCTGGTCGTCGTCGTTGAGACGACGGCCGCGCAGAATTGGCAGCCTGTCCTCGTCCAGGCGCTGGTAGTAGCGGCTGCGCGCCTTCTCGTTCTGGCTGTAGCTGTCGCCGACCATGGAAATGGAGCTGATGCCGAAGCCGAACAAATCACAGTCGCCGAAGGTGGAATAGCCCTGAAAATTGCGGTAGAGCGTGCCGGCGCGCTGGTGCTGCACCAGGCTGTCGCTACTCTTGGCGAAGTGGTCGAGGCCGATGAATTCGTAGCCGTTGCCGGTCAGGGCGTCGATGGTGTGTTCCAGCATGGCCAGCTTGGCCTCGGCGTCGGGCAGGTCGCCGTCGCGAATCTGGCGCTGGGCCCCGAAAAGCTGTGGCATATGGGCATAGTGGAAGACGGCCAGCCGGTCGGGGCCGAGGCTGAGCATCTGGCGGATACTCTCGGCAAAGCTGGCCACGGTCTGCTTCGGCAGCCCATAAATCAAATCGGCGCTGATGCTGTGGAAGCCCTCGGCCCGGGCCGCCGCCATGGTTTTTTCCACGTCGCTGAAGGGCTGGATACGATTAACCGCCCGCTGCACCTCCTCGTTGAAGTCCTGTACGCCGAAGCTGACCCGGTTAAAGCCGAGCGCGCGCAGATATTTCAAATCGGCCGGCGTTACCGTGCGCGGGTCGATTTCAATGGAAAATTCGCCCTGGGCATCGTCGGCGAACTGAAAATGGCGGTGGAGAATGGCGAAGAGCCGCTCCATCTCGCTGCGGCGCAGGAAGGTGGGCGTGCCGCCGCCGAAATGCAGCTGCACCAGCGGCCGGGCGGTGTTGATGTCCTGGCACTGGAGGCGGATTTCCTTTTCCAGATAGTCCAGATACTGCTGGGCCTGCTCGTGGTTGCGGGTGATGATTTTGTTGCAGCCGCAGTAGTAACAAACGTGCTCACAGAAGGGAATGTGGATATAGACCGACAGGGCCGCCGAAGCGCTTCGTTGCAGGGCGGCGCGGTGCTCGGCGATGCCGTAGTGGTCGCCGCTGAACTCCACGGCGGTGGGATAGGAGGTGTAGCGCGGGGCGTTTTGACTGTATTTTTGAATCAAATCCCGCTGGAAATAACGGGCCATAGGTTTTTAGGGTTGGAGAAAGTGAAGAAGCGCTTCCCGGTCGAAGGGATAGCACAGTTCCCGGTCGTGGTCGGCACGATAAAGCACCGGCACCAGCCAGTCATAGCGGGCTTTGAGCTCGGCCTGCTGGTCGATGTCCACCAGCCGGACCGACAGTTGCTCGGCGCCCAATAAACGCCGGGCCTGGTCGCAGAGATGGCAGCCCCGGCGGATATATAAAGTTAGATTTTCCATAACTTGCATATACTACAATAAAGCCTTTACCCCCTAAGGAGTGTTTCCCATGAGTGAAGAACAGACCGTTCCTGAAGTTTTCGTTGATATTCGCAAGATGTACATCGACGATTTATCCGTTGAAGTTCCCCACGCCCCCCAGATTTTCCAAGAGGAGCAGCAGCGCCCGGAAGTGGGCATGAATCTGGTTCACGAGGTGCAGAAACTGCCCGAAGCCAACTACTACGCCGTTAAATTGAAACTGACCGTTACCGCCAAGGACGGCGAACGCACCATCTATCTGGTACAGGTTTCCCAGGGCGGCGTTTTCGAGATTCAGGGCCTGACCGAAGCCCAGCTGCATCACGCCCTCAACGCCTACTGTCCGAGCCTGCTCTTCCCCTATGCCCGCGAGGTGGTTTCCAACGCCGTGGTGCGGGCCGGCTTCCCCGCCCTTTATCTGATGCCGGTGAACTTTGATGCCCTCTATCAGGAGCGTATGCAGGAGCAGGTGGCCGAACAGGAAGCCCAGCAGCAATCATGAGCCAGGTCGCGGTGCTCGGTGCCGGCAGCTGGGGAACAGCGCTGGCGCTGCAACTGGCCCGGGCCGGCCAACGGGTGAAACTCTGGGGCCACCGGGCCGAACACATGGCCCAGCTCCGCGCCGACGGCGAAAACAGGCGCTATCTCGGTGGCATTCCCTTTCCCCCCAACCTGGAACCCGTGGTGGACCTGCAAAGCGCTTTGACCGGAAGCGCTTTTATTTTATTGGTGGTGCCCAGCCATGTTTTCGTCGAGACCCTGGAACGGCTGCGTGCCCTCAACGTGGCCCAGCCGATTTTCTGGGCCATCAAGGGCTTCTTCAACGGCCAGCCGTTGAGCCACAGCTTCCGCGAACGCCTGCCCCACAACGGCTTCGGCGTCATCGCCGGCCCCAGCTTTGCCAAGGAGGTGGCCCTGGGCCGGCCGACGGCCATCACCGTGGCCAGCGCCGATGAGGACCTGGCCCGAACCTTTGCCGAACGGCTGCATGGCCAGAATTTCCTCTGCTATACCACCACCGACCTCATCGGCGTTCAGATTGGCGGTGCCGTGAAAAACGTCATCGCCATTGCCACCGGCATTGCCGACGGCCTTGGCCTCGGCGCCAACACCCGGGCGGCCCTGATTACCCGGGGCCTGCGCGAAATCCGTCGGCTCAATCAGGTGCTGGGCGGCCAGGAGGAAACGCTGATGGGCCTGGCCGGCCTCGGCGATTTGGTGCTGACCTGCACCGACGAGCAGTCGCGCAACCGCCGCTTCGGCTACCAGCTCGGCCTGGGGGGAAGCGCTTCCGCCGCCAAGGCCCTGATTAATCAGGTGGTGGAGGGCGAACACACCACCCACGAAACCTGGACCATGGCCCAGCACTACGGCGTCCACATGCCCATCACCGAGCACCTGCACCGGCTGCTCACCGGCCAGTGGGATTTGCAACGGACGCTGCAAAGTCTGCTGGCCCGGGCGGTGAAGGCGGAGAACCAGTGAAATTGGAGCTGGTCTACGAGGACGCCGACCTGTTCGCCGTCAATAAGCCGGCCGGCCTGCTGTCGGTGCCGGGCAAGGGGGCGGAGAAATTCGCCAGCGCCCAGAGCTACTGCCAGGAAGTTTGTGTCGGCGCCATGGCCGTGCACCGGCTGGACATGGCCACCAGCGGCCTGCTGCTGATTGCCAAGCACAAGGAGGCCGAACGCTACTACAAGGGCCTGTTTGAACAGCGCCGGGTGGCCAAGGTCTACCACGCCCTGGTGGCGGGCGAAATTCAGCCGGCCCGGGGCCTGATGGACTATCCGCTTATCGTCGATTGGGAGCGCCGGCCGCGCCAGAAGGTGTGCTATGAAACCGGCAAGGCCGCGCTCACCCACTACGAGCTGCTCGGCTATGAAAACGGCCGCAGTCGCCTGGCCCTCTATCCCCACACCGGCCGCAGCCATCAGCTGCGCGTCCATCTGGCCACCCGGGGCTACCCCATCATCGGCGACGAGTTCTATAACGAAACCCACCCCGGCCCGCGCCTGCTGCTGCACGCCCACCAGCTGGATTTGCCCCGCCGCGACGGCCAGCAGCTGCGGCTGGTCTGCCCCACCCCTTTCTAATTCCGACAACGGAGAAATCACATGAGCGATAAACCCCAAGATAATTCCCTGCCCGTGGCCCCGGAGGTGCTGGCCCGCAAGCTGAAACAGCTGGAGGACATTCCCACCGAAATCGGCGGCCCCCAGGGCCCGGAACCCACCCGCTTCGGCGACTGGGAACGCAACGGCCGTTGCATCGACTTCTAGGAGGAACCATGGCCTTTGATTACCGTAAATACCGCCCCTTTGCCTTCGCACCCCAGTCGCCGCGCGATTTCCAACGCACTTGGCCCGATAAAACCCTGACCCGGGCGCCGCGCTGGGTCAGCGTCGATTTGCGCGACGGCAACCAGGCCCTCATCGACCCCATGACCATCGACCAGAAGCTGCGCTTCTTCAAACTGCTGGTGGATATGGGCTTCAAGGAAATCGAAATTGGCTTCCCCAGCGCCTCGCAGATTGAATTTGACTTCACCCGCCGGCTCATCGAGGAGAAGCTGATTCCCGACGATGTAACCGTGCAGGTGCTGGTGCAATCGCGCCAGCATCTCATCGACCGCACCTTCGAAGCGCTCCAGGGCGTGAAGCAGGCCGTGGTTCACCTCTACAACCCCACCTCCCGGGTACAGCGCGAGAAGGTCTACGAGAAATCCCGGGCCGAAATCATCGCCATCGCCTGCTTCGGCGCCGAGCTGCTGAAGGAGCGCGCCGCCCAGCACCCCGGCAGCCGCTGGATTTTCGAGTATTCACCGGAGAGCTTCTCCCAGACGGAGCCGGATTTTGCCGTCGAGGTCTGCGAGGCGGTGGCGGCCATCTGGCAGCCGGGGCCGGAGCAGGAGGTGATTTTCAACCTGCCGAACACGGTGGAATCGGCCACGGCCAACGTCTA
>CAUSKK010000001.1:0-283874 GCA_963532425.1 uncultured Cardiobacteriaceae bacterium | reverse complement strand
GAACCCCGCTTTCCAAAGAAAAACCACGGCTGGCGCCGTGGTTTTCCTAGGTTGGGGCTGGATTGCTCCGGCCCGGGGGGAAGCGCTTCGGCCTCGGCGGCCAGTATCCATTGCTGGAGCACATAGCCGGCCATGGTCAGGCCGAAGAGGGCGGGCAGATAGGAAATGGTGCCGTTCACGGCCCGGGAGCGGCCCGGCACCGCCCCGGCGATGGGCTGGTGGGGCAGCGGCTGGCGGCGCTCCTGGGGGCTGTAAACCACCGGATAGTGCACGTCGGCGCCGCGCTCGCGCAGGGCCTTGCGCAGTTCCCGGGCCAGCGGGCAATGGCTGGTCTGGTTCAGGATTTTGACGCGAATGGGCAGCGGGTCGAGGCAGTTGCCGGCGCCCATGGCCGAAATCACCGGCACCCCGGCCCGCTGGCAGGCCTGCACCAGCGCCGCCTTGCAGGCAATGGAATCGATGCAATCGAAGACCTGCTGCAGCTCGGGATAGGTCGCCAGCAGCTCGCCGGCCGCCTCGGGACGCAAAAAGCGCTGTTCGATGATGACCCGGCAGTCCGGATTGATGTCGCGGATGCGGGCCGCCATCAGCGCCGTTTTCTCCTGGCCGAGGCTGCTGTGCAGGGCCAGCAGCTGGCGATTGAGGTTGGAGGGGCTCACCACGTCATGGTCGAGGAGAATCATGGTTCCCACCCCGGCCCGGGCCAGCGCCTCGGCACAGTAGCCGCCGACGCCGCCGAGACCGGCCACCAGTACGGTTTTACTCCGGAGCATAGCCACACCGGGCTCGCCAATCAGGATGGCGGTACGTGCCTGGGGCGTGGGCATATCAAATCCAACTCTTCAGCAGCATCAGCACCTCAAAGGTGCTCTGTTCGACGGGATAGCCGTAGACCAGCGGCAGCAGCCACAGGAACATCAGCGCCGCCGCCCCCAGCCAGAGCCAGCGCCAGCGCGGGTCGATGTGCTCCTGGGTCAGCAGCCGGCCGGCGATGACATAGCTCACCGCCAGCGCCGGGAAATAGTGATAGATGAACATGGCCCGGCCGATGAACATGAACGGCAGGAAATTGCCGAGATAGGCCACCAGCAGCAGCAAATCCCGGCGGGTGAACGAGCTCGGCGGCGGGGCCTCCGCCTCGGCCTCGCCGCTCGGGGGCAGGCGCAAGATGGCCTGGAGCAGGGAGAAGAAGTAGTAGACAGCGGCGAAGGCCAGCGGCCACCAGATGGCCACGTTCGGCAGCAGGTAGATGCGGGCCGGGGGCGTGTCGCCGTTCATCCAGACGTAGATGCCGCGCCGGCCCAGGGGCCAATCGTACCAGGGGCTGGAATAGGGGTGGTCAGCCACCCGTGAGGCGTGGAAGGCCATGGAATAGTTGATTTCATAGACGGCCCGGGGCATGAAGAGCAGGTTGCTTTCCGGATTGACCCGCTGTTCCTTCAGCTTTTCCTGCATGGGCTGGGTCATGAAGGCATCGCCGGGGCCGGGCTTCGGCAGCAGGGCCATGTGGAGCACAAAGCCGCTGACCTGGACGGTGAAAATCATCGTCGCCAGCACCAGCAGGCCGCGCCACCGTTTGGGCCAGTCAATTTTTCGGCCCAGCAGCAGGCCGGCGAAGGCGGGAATGGCGATGCCCAGGCCGGTCCATTTCACCGTGCCGGCCAGGGCGACGCCGAGGCTGCCGAGGAACAGCCAGCGCCAGCGCCCGTGCTGCCACCAGCGGCTCAGGCCGACCCAGCCGCCCAGGCCGAAGGTCAGCAGCGGAATGTCGTTGAGGATAAAGCGCGATTCCACCAGCAGGGCCGTGTCCAGCATCATCAGCCAGCCCAGGCTGAAGGCCCAGCGCCGTTCGACGCCGAAATCCAGGGCCAGCCGTACCAGCAGCAGCGGCAGCACGCTGCCACAGAGGGCCGGGAAGCAGCGCATCAGCAGGTAGAAATTGCCCGGATAGGGGTCGTTGTAGGGCTGGAAGGTGAAGTCGGCCGGAACGCCGGCCAGCCAGCCGAGGCCGGCATAAATCAGTTTGAGATGGGGGGGGTGGATGTCGAAGTAGTACTCGCCGCGATAGTAGTAGCTGGCGAAGTGGCCGACCAGACTTTCATCGAAAGCAATGGCCGCCGGAAAGGACAGGCGCCAGAAATGGAGCAGCAGCGACACCAGCAGGAGCAGAACCCAGGGCGAACGCAGCCTCGGTACAATGATTTCTTTCACAATTAATTTTCCTCTGAACAATGTGGCGATTATTTTATTTATTTTTCGGCCTGGTCGCTGGCGCCCGGGCGGAATATTTCGTCTTTGAACAGGACGGCGTGCGCTATGGCGTGGTCAGCGCGGCGCCGGCCACGGTGCGCCTACACTGGCAGGACGGCCGGGGCCAGCCCTACCGCACGCTTGGCCAGCTGCGCCGGGCGCTGGAACCGGACTGGGACATCGAAATGCTGATGAATGCCGGCATCTTCGACAAACAGCACCGGCCCGCCGGCCTCTGGATTGAGAACGGCCGGGAGCTGCGGCCGCTGAACCGCCAGCGGGGCCGGGGCAATTTCCATATCCAACCCAACGGCGTTTTCTTCATCGACCGCCGGGGCCGGGCCCGCATCGTTCCTAGCGAACGTTGGCGCCCGGGCCAGGAAGCGCTCTGGGCGGTGCAGTCCGGGCCGCTGCTGCTCAGCGACGGTAAAATCAACCGGCGCTTCCGGGCCCAGGGTGGCAGTGCCTACCGGCGCAATGGCGTCTGCACCGACGCCCAGGGTCGGCTCTATTTTGTTATGACCATCGGCGCCCGGACCCGCTATCCCAACCTCTACCAGTTCAGCGCTGCCCTGGCCTCCCTCGGCTGCCGCCAGGCCCTCTATCTGGACGGTTCCCTGTCCAGCTGGTACGTGGCCGGCCGCCACGACGACTGGCACCTGCGGCCGCTGGTGGGTTTTATCAGCGTGGCCCGGGCCCGGCGCTAATGCCCGTATAATCAGCGCTTTTAGCCAAGAAACGCGCATTTATGCTGAACAAAATCCGAAATTTTTCCATCATTGCCCACATCGACCACGGCAAATCCACCCTGTCCGACCGCTTCATTCAAATCTGCGGCGGCCTCTCCGAGCGGGAGATGCAGAGCCAGGTGCTGGATTCCATGGATTTGGAGAAGGAGCGGGGCATTACCATCAAGGCCCAGTCCGTTTCCCTGAATTTCACCTCGAAAAAGGACGGCCAAACCTACCAGCTGAACTTCATCGACACCCCCGGCCACGTGGACTTCTCCTACGAAGTGTCCCGCTCCCTCTACGCCTGCGAGGGCGCCCTGCTGGTGGTGGACGCGGCCCAGGGCGTGGAGGCCCAGTCGGTGGCCAACTGCTACACCGCCATCGAGCAGGATTTGGAGGTGCTGCCGGTGCTGAACAAAATCGACCTGCCCAGCGCCGAGCCCGAGCGGGTCATGCAGGAAATTGAAGAAATCATCGGCCTGGACACCAGCGAAACCCTGAAAGTGTCGGCGAAAACCGGCGTCGGCATCGAGGAGCTGCTGGAACAGATTATTGAGAAAATCCCCCCACCCCAGGGCGACCCGGACGGGCCGGTGAAGGCCCTCATCATCGACTCCTGGTTCGACAGCTACGTGGGCGTGGTCTCGCTGGTGCGGGTCTTCGACGGTACGCTGAAAGTGCGCCAGAAAATGAAGGTGATGAGCAGCGGCGACGAGCATTTGATTACCAAGCTGGGCATCTTCACGCCGAAGCCCCAGGAGCGCCAGGAACTCAGCGCCGGCGAGGTGGGCTTTGTCATCGCCGGCATTAAGGACATTCACGGGGCACCGGTGGGCGATACCCTCACCGAGGCCAGCAATCCCACCGCCGAGCCGCTGCAGGGCTTCCAGAAGGTGCAGCCGCGCGTCTTCGCCGGCCTCTTCCCGGTGGAAAGCGACGACTACGAGGAGCTGCGCGAGGCGCTGGCCAAGCTGAGCCTCAACGACGCCTCCCTGTTCTACGAGCCGGAAACCTCCCAGGCCCTAGGCTTCGGCTTCCGCTGCGGCTTCCTCGGCATGCTGCACATGGAAATAATTCAGGAGCGGCTGGAGCGGGAATATGACCTGGATTTGATTACCACCGCCCCCACCGTGGTCTATGAGGTGGAAACCACCGCCGGCGAAACCCTGCACATCGACAACCCGAGCAAGCTGCCGGCGAGCAATCTCATCGCCGAAATTCGCGAACCCATCATCACCGCCAACATCCTCGTGCCCAAGGACTACCTGGGCGCCGTCATCGGCCTCTGCATCGACAAGCGCGGCGTGCAGAAAAATATGCAGTTCGCCGGCAACCAGGTGCAGCTGCAGTTTGAAATGCCGCTGAGCGAAGTGGTGCTGGATTTCTTCGACCGGCTGAAGTCCGTGTCGCGCGGCTTTGCCTCCTTTGACTACGAGCTGACCCGTTTTGACCCGGCCAATCTGGTGCGGGTGGACGTGCTCATCAACGGCGACAGGGTGGATTCGCTCTCGGTCATCATTCACCGGGAACACGCCCAGAGTCGCGGCCGCGATTTGGTTGAACGCATGAAAGACCTGATTCCACGCCAGATGTTTGAGGTGGCCATTCAGGCGGCCATCGGCAGCCAGATTATCGCCCGCTCCACGGTGAAGGCCCTGCGCAAGAACGTGCTGGCCAAGTGCTACGGCGGCGACGTTACCCGCAAGCGCAAGCTGCTGGAGAAACAGAAGGCCGGTAAAAAACGCATGAAGCAGGTGGGCAGCGTGGAAATTCCCCAGGAAGCCTTCCTGGCCGTGCTCAAGGTCGATAACAACAACTAGAACGGCGCGGCCCCGGCCCGCCGAACAAGGAAATTCTGATGAACTTTTTTATGGAAAATTTCGAGCTGATTTTGACGCTGGCCGTCATCGTCTGCTTTGCCTTTTATCTGCTGGACGGACGCGGCTACCGCCGGGAGCGCGAGCGGCTGGAACGGGTGTTCCGGCGCGGCGAGGAGAGCCGCGAGGACCGGCTTATCTACGCCGCCCGGCTGGAGCAGGTGCAGCGCTTCCAGAAGCCGGAGAAACTGCCGCCGGCCTTCCACGCGGCCCAGCAGAAATTATTGAAGGGCGAAGCGCTTAATAAGGAGGAACGGCTCTGGCTGCGCAAGCCGGTCTACGGTCCGGAGAAGGTCATCGAGTTCTTCGGCGGCTCCTTCTGGATACTCTTTATTATCTGGCTCATCCGCTCCTTCCTCTTCGAGCCCTTCCGCATTCCCTCCGGCTCCATGGAACCGAACCTCTACGCCGGCGATTTCATTCTAACCAGCAAATACAGCTACGGCCTGCGCCTGCCGGTGCTGGGCACGGTCATCGTCCCCGTCGGCACGCCCCAGCGCGGCGATGTGGTGGTCTTCCGCTATCCGCTCAATAAAAAGCTGAACTACATCAAGCGCATTGTCGGCCTGCCCGGCGACCAAATCGAAATCGTCGATGGCCACCTGCGCATCAACGGCGAGGAACAGGCCGTCGCCGATTTGACGCCCTCGACGCGTAAGGATAGCCGGCTGGAAACGCTCATCGGTACGGAACAGCTCGGCGCCATCCAGCACCGGCTCCAGTTCTACCCCCATCACAGCCTGACCGGCCGCCAGAGCTTCACCGTGCCCGAAGGTAAATATTTCGCCATGGGCGACAACCGCGACGGCAGCGAGGACAGCCGCAGCTGGGGCTATGTGCCGGCGGAAAATCTGCTCGGCAAGGCCCTGGTGATTTGGATGAACGGCAATTGCGTACTGGCCAAGGGCGATTGCGACCGCATCGGCCGGGTCATTCGGTAATGGCCGCGCCGAAAATCGACTGGCGCCAGCTCGGCCGGAAGCTGCTCGGCTATGAATTCCAGCGGCCGGAACTGCTGTGCCAGGCCCTGACCCACCGCAGTTTCAACGGCCAGCACAATGAGCGGCTGGAATTCCTCGGCGATGCCCTGCTGCAGGCCATGGTCAGCGCCTATCTCTACGAACACCGGCCCCAGCTCTCCGAGGGCCAGCTCAGCCGGCTGCGGGTGAGCGTCGTCCGGGGCAGCACCCTGAGCGACGTGGCCCGCCGGCTCCAGCTCGGCCCCCATCTCCAGCTCGGCCCCGGCGAACGGAAAACCGGCGGCGAGCGCCGGGAAAGCATTCTGGAGGACTGCGTCGAGGCGCTGATTGCCGCCCTCTATCTCGACATGGACCGGGATTTCAACCGCTGCCAGGCGCTGGTGCTGCAACTGCTGCGGCCGGAGCTGGAAGCGCTTCCCAGCGGCGACGTGGACCTGACCGATGCCAAAACCCGGCTGCAGGAATGGCTGCAATCGCGCGGCCTGCCGCTGCCCAGCTATGAAATCGTGCGCGAGGAGGGGCCCCTGCACGAACGCCTCTTCGAGGTGCGCGCCACCTCGGGCAATCTGGTGGTGCAGGCCATCGCCAACCGCCGCAAAATTGCCGAACAGCAGTGCGCCGAAGCGCTCTACCGCCACTATTGCCACAGTTCCCGGAGCCAGGACAAACCATGAAATCCGGTCATATCGCCCTCGTCGGGCGCCCCAATGTGGGCAAATCCACCCTGCTCAATCATCTGATTGGCCAGAAAATCGCCATCACCTCGCGCAAACCGCAAACCACCCGCCACGCCCTGCTCGGCATTCGCAGCGAGGGCGATTGCCAGCTGGTCTTCGTCGATACGCCGGGGCTGCAGCCGGCGCCGCAGGCCCGGGCCAAGGCCCTGAATCGGCAGATGAACCGCACCGCCAAGCAGAGCGCCGACTTTGTCGATGTGATTCTGCTGGTGCTGGAGGCCGGCCGCATCAGCGACGCCGACCGGGAGGTTATCCAGCTGCTGGCCGGCTTCCCCCAGCCGAAGCTGGCGCTGATTAATAAGATTGACCGGCTGCCCAACCCCGAAGCGCTTCTGCCCCAGCTGGCCCAGCTACAGGAACTGGCCCCCTGGCAGGCGCTGATTCCGGTGTCGGCGCTGAAGGGAACCAACCTGCCGACGGTCATCGCCCAGCTCACCGCCCTGCTGCCGGAACGGCCCTGGTTCTATGGCGAGGACGAAATCACCACCTCGGCCACCCGCTTTCTCGTCGCCGAAACCCTGCGCGAAAAGCTCTTCCGCTATCTGCATCAGGAGGTGCCCTATGGCCTGGGTGTGGTCATCGACGCCTACCGGGAGGAGGAAGCGCTTATCCGCATCGACGCCACCATCATCGTCGAACGCGACAGCCAGAAGGCCATCGTCATTGGCCGGGGCGGCAGCATGCTGAAGCTGATTGGCAGCCGGGCCCGGGCGGATTTGGAAAAGCTACTGGAACGGAAGGTCATGCTGAAAACCTTCGTGAAGAGCAAGGAAAACTGGCAGGACAACGAGCAAATCCTCCAGTCCATGGGCCAGGGCAATAACGTTTAGCTTGCAAAGGGGGAACTATGAATCTTGACTCGCTGACCCGGGGCCCGCTGGCCCAGATTGAGGCGCTGATGCTGGCGGAAATGAAGAGTGAAGTGCCGTTGGCCGAGCTGGTGATGCACTACACCATCGACAACGGCGGCAAGCGCTTCCGGCCGCTGCTGACCATACTCAGCGGCGGCCTCTGTGGCACGCCGGCCGAGGCCACGGTGCTGGCCGGGGCCTTCATCGAATTTATCCACAGCGCCACCCTGCTGCACGATGACGTGGTGGACGAATCGCCGCTGCGCCGGGGCCAGCCGGCGGCCCAGGTGGCCTTTGGCAATGCGGCCAGCGTGCTGGTGGGCGATTTTCTCTACACCCGCGCCTTTCAGCTGATGGTGCGCAGTGGCCATTTTGGCGTCATCGAAACCATGGCCAACGCCGTGAATCTCATCGCCGCCGGCGAGGTGATGCAGCTCAGCAACCGCCACGACCCGGACGTGGACGAGGAGCGCTATTTCCGCGTCATCGAACTGAAAACGGCGGTGCTGTTCTCGGTGGCCTGCAAGGTGGCGGCCCAGCTGGCCGGCCAGCCGCCGGAGGGCTGCGAAGCGCTCTACCAGTACGGCCGCAAGCTCGGCCTGGCCTTCCAAATCATCGATGACCTGCTGGATTACACCGGCGCCGAGGCGGCCATTGGCAAGGCCCTGGGCGACGATTTGGCCGAGGGCAAACCGACCTTGGCGCTGATTCGGGCCCAGCAGCAGCTGCCGGCGCCGGAACGCCAGCGGCTGCGCCAGATTATCGAGCACGGCGACCGCAGCGCCTTCGGCGAGGTGCTGGAACTGCTGCGCCGCACCGACGCCCTGGAACACAGCCGGGCCACGGCCGAACGGCTGATTGACGAGGCCATCGCCGAGCTGGAGCGCTTCCCGGCCAGCGCCTACAAGGAGGCCCTGGCCTTCATCGCCCGCCGGGCCGTCCAGCGCGACCGCTAGTGCGGCCACAAAAAAAGCCCGTCTTGATGACGGGCTTTAATAATTTGGTCGGAATGACAAGATTCGAACTTGCGACCCCTTGCACCCCATGCAAGTGCGCTACCAGGCTGCGCTACATTCCGGAAAGGCGCTCATTATAATGGAATCTTTTTAGGTGTGTCATGATTTTTGCCCAATGGCCGCTGGGGGAGCGCTTCCTCGCCGGCACCACCACCGGTGCCGACTATCGCCAGCCTGACCAGCAGCGCGCCCTCGTTCAACTTTTCCCCCGGGCCCGGGGCGCCGGCTGGCTCCAGCAGGTGCACGGCGCCCGGGTGCTGACCCCGGCCCAGTATGAAACGGAAAACCGCCCCGACCGCCGTCCCGATGCCGACGCCTTTTTCTGCGACCGAGCGGACTGGCTGGCCGTGGTGCTGACGGCCGACTGTGTGCCGGTGCTGCTGGCCAGTGAAAACCACTGGGCCGCCGTCCACGCCGGCTGGAAGGGCCTGCACCAGAACCTCATCGCCGCCACCGTCGCCCATTTCCCCGCCGGCGCCGAAATCCACGCCTGGCTCGGCCCCCATATCCGCCAGCCCAGCTACGAGGTGGACGAGGCCTTCCGCGCCCATTTTCCTGATTATCCCGAGGCCTTCACGCCAAACCGGCCCGGCCACCAGCTCGCCGATTTGACCGCCATCGCCCGGCGCCAGCTGAACGCCGCCGGTGTCGCCAGCGTCAGCGACTGTGCCATCGACACCTTCAGCGACCCGCGCTGCCATTCCTACCGCCGCGACCGGGAGCGCTTCGGTCTGCACGCCACTTTTATTTTTCCCCTTAGCAAGGATTGAATTAACCATGAGCATTTTTGATACCCGTATTTCCCTGTTGGAAGGCATTCACCAGAATGCGGTGCTGCTGTTGAAACAGGCCGGCTTCCGCCAGGTGGAGCTCTTTCCCAAGGCCCTGGAGGGCGCCGAGCTTGTCCAGCTGCTGCAGCGCAGCGACGTGGTGGGTCTGCGTTCGCGCACCCGGCTGACGGCGGAGGTGCTGGAACAGGCGCCCCAGCTGCGCGCCATCGGCTGCTTCTGCATCGGCACCAACCAGGTGGATTTGAACACGGCCGCCCGGCTCGGCATGCCGGTGTTCAACGCCCCCTATTCCAACACCCGTTCCGTGGCCGAACTGGTCATTGCCGAAATCATCATGCTGCTGCGCGGCCTGGCCACCCGCAACCAGGCCGTCCATCGCGGCGCCTGGCCCAAGGACGCCAAGCAGTCCCACGAGGCCCGGGGTAAAACCCTCGGCATCATCGGCTACGGTAACATCGGTTCGCAGCTGTCGGTGTTGGCCGAAGCGCTGGGCATGCGCGTGCTCTATTTTGACGTGCTGACCAAACTGCCCCTGGGCAACGCCGAGCCGGTGGCCAGCATGGACGAGCTGCTGAAGCGGGCCGACGTGGTTACGCTGCACGTGCCCGAGCTGCCGGAGACGAAGAATCTCATCAGCGCCCGGGAGCTCTATCTGATGAAGCCCGGCGCCTATCTGATTAACGCCGCCCGGGGCCACTGCGTCCACATTCCCGACCTGGCCGAGGCTATCCAGTCCGGCCAGCTCGGCGGCTGTGCCATCGACGTGTTCCCGCGCGAGCCCAAGGCCAACGATGAGCCGCTGGACAGCCCGCTGCGCGGCCTGGACAACGTGATTTTGACCCCGCACATCGGCGGTTCCACCATCGAGGCCCAGGCCAACATCGGCAGCGAGGTGGCGGAAAAAATCATCAAATATCTGACCCTGGGCGACACCGTCGGCGTGGTGAATTTCCCCGAGGTGGTGCTGCCGAAGCGGCCCCAGACCCACCGGCTGCTGCACATCCACGCCAACCGGCCCGGCGTGCTGTCGGCCATCAACCGGCTGTTTGCGGAAAACAACATCAACATCACCGCCCAGAGCCTGATGTCCAAGGGCGAGGTTTCCTATCTGCTCATCGATATCGAACAGAGCGACAAGGAAGTGGCCCTGGAACAGCTGCGCAGCATCGACGCCACCATCCGGGCCCGGGTGCTCTACTAGGCGGCCCCCCAATCCCAACCCCGCCCCGGCGGGGTTTTTTTGGGCCCGGGCCGGGGGAAGCGCTTCGACTTTAGCGGCGGCCGGACACGAAACTTTTCATTTTCTTTCCGTGAGTGGCGTCGATTGGCTAAAAAATCTCAATCTTGGCAAAACACAAACTTCTGTCCACCCGGGAATCGGGGTCATTGATGGCCCGCAAATCGGCATCGCTAATGTTGACCTCGCGCAGATTGACATCCTCCCGGTCGAAATAGCGGCCCATATTGCGGTAATGGCCCGTATTCAACCGCCAGATGGCGGCCAGTCGTTCCCTACTGAGCAGCGCCGGACTGCGGGTTACCCGGCGCACATCGTCATAGAGGGCGGCCAGCTCCGGGGCGACCAGCAGGTTTTCCTCCGGCCGGCTGGAAACTCGACTCTGTACAAATCCCGGCGGGAACGCCCGTTCATAGTGGCCAATGCGGGAGTTAAGCCGGGCCGGTAGCCGCGCTAGAAACGGTTCGGTTAGACCCAGCGGGTCGATGACCTGGCGGTCCGGGGCCATGGCCCAGCTCTGCATGCCAATGAGGCAGGAAATCATATATTGGGAGGTAAAGCTGTTGCCCTGGTAGAAGAGGCTGTTGGTATAGTACTGCCCCTGCTGTTTGACCAGCACCGGCAACAGGCCGATGTGGGGATAGAAGAAACCGCGTTCGTCGGAAATGTCTTTGATGATTTCCTTGTTGTGATAGTTCAGGCCCGGCCGGTAGTTAACCGACAGCAGCAACAGCGGCAGTAGCAGCAGGCCATATGGGGCGCGGCGGCCGAGATTCAGCTTCAGGCTTGCCGGAGCGCTGAGCAGTAGCACCGCCACCGCCAGCAGCAGCGGGGCCGAGAGAAAACGGCCCAGCATGTAATCGCCGCCAATGCGAAAGAGATAGGCCAGCTGGAGCAGTAGTCCCAGGGCCAGCAGGGCCGGCAGCCGCTGGCATCGGCGCCAACCGCCCAGCAGGCCCAGTCCCCCGGCAATGGCGATGGTGCCCAGGGTGAGCGGGTCAAGCCGGAAATTAACCAGGAAAAAATTACGGGCGTAGTCATGTAATAGCGCCGGCGGGTAGTCAATGTTGACCTTGGCCAGGGCCGTATTGGGCACCGGACTGCCGTAGTACAGCAGTGAGAAAATCTCCCAGCCGATGACCGGCAGCAGGACCCATAGCGCTGGTTTTAGCCAGGGCTGGCGGTTCTTGAGCAGCTGGAACCAGAGATAGGCGCTGGCCGGCGTAACCATAATGATGGCATCGGGCCGGGTCAGGAAGAGCAGGCCGTAGATAAAGGTCGTCCAGAAAAAGCGCTGGGCCCGGGGCCGGGCGGAGAGATAAACCAGCAGATAGGCCAGCAGCAGAACATGCTGCAGCGGATTTTCCAGGCCGGAGCTGGAAAAATCGATGAAGGCCCGGGACAGGCTCAGCAGCAGCAGAGCCGCCCCCAGCAGCAGCGGTGGCGTTGCCAGCTGGCGGGCCAGCTGGAACAGCAGCCCTAGCACCGTCAGCAGCAGGCCGTAGCTGAGCAGCAGGGCCAGCCAGTAGGATTCCATGCCCAGGGCCGTACCCAGGCTTAGCAGGGCATACCAGAGTGGATGGGTGTAAACCTGGACACGCTCGCCCAGGTTCCAGACCGGCCCGTTGCCAGCAAGCAGCTGGTCAACGGAGCGGAAGGTAATAAAGGCATCTTCGGCCACCCAGGCCGTGTTGATGAAGAGATAGCTGAAGATTAGAAAACAAAGTAGGCCGAAGCCGCGTGGATAGGAAGGGTTCATCGTATTTCTCAGGGTTGGAAGCGGCAGCCAGCGCCGCGCAATGGCTCCGGCGACGCCGATTCTATGCCAGGGCTACACCGCCCCGGTGGGATTGGGAGGAACGCTTTCTTTGGGGGCACCGGCTCGGATTGGATTTGAACTCTTCTTTCCGGTGAAGCGCTTCGGTCTTCAGCATCAGAATTTCACCGGGTTGGGGCGCCAGCTGGCCGGGGGAAGCGCTTCGGGGTTTTGAAATCATCGCTAGCCCCGGCCCGGCCGCTCGGAAGGAAGCGCTTCAGAGTGTCGGCCTCAAAGGGGGAGCGCTTCATTAGGAAAAGACTTTTCGGAAGGAAGCGCTTCGGTTTGGGGAGGGGCTGGGAATGAAGCGCTTCCTTTTTGGACTCTGGCTCGGATTGGATTTGAACTCTTCTTTCCGGTGAAGCGCTTCGGCTGGAATGGCTTTCTCCATCTTGAGGAAAATCCACCGGCTAAAACCGAAGCGCTTCGGGGTTTTGAAATCATCGCCAGCCCCGGCCCGGCCGCTCGGAGGGAAGCGCTTCGACTTTAGGAGGGGCTGGGAACGAAGCACTTCGGTCGGCGGGCCTAGCTGGGGCGTGGGCCTGTCCATGCCAGCTTCCCAAGGGAAGCGCTTCGGTCGGTGGGCCCGGCTGGGACATTTGTCTTTCTCCGCTGGAGTCCAGGGGGAAGCGCTTCCCGCCGGGGTCAAAAAAAAGCGCCCCGGGTTTAGGACCGAAGCGCTTCCTAAAAAAGGCCTAGTGGGCGGCCAGCCAGTTGGGGCCGAGGCCGGTTTCCACCTCCAGGGGCACCGTCAGGGGCAGGGCCTCGCGCATGATGCGGCTGACCTCGGCGACCAAATCCAGCGCCGACGGCTCAATCTCAAAGACCAGCTCATCATGCACCTGCAGCAGCAGTCGCAGTCGCTCCTCGTCGGCGAAGCGCTCCTGCAGCTGCAGCATGGCGATTTTGATGATGTCGGCCGCCGTGCCCTGAATGGGCGCGTTGATGGCGACGCGCTCACATTCGGCGCGGATATTCTTGTTTTTATGGTTGATGTCGAGCAGATGAATGCGCCGGTGGCAGAGGGTTTCCACATACTGATGTTCCCGGGCGAAGGCCTTGCTGCGCTCCATGAAATCCAGCACCTTCGGGTAGCGCTGGAAATAGCGCTCGATGTAGCTTTCCGCCTCGTCCAGGCCGATTTTCAGCTGCCGGGCCAGGCCGAAGGCCCCCATGCCGTAAATCAGGCCGAAATTGATGCTCTTCGCCCGCCGGCGCAGCTCGCGATTGACCTCGGCCAGCGGCACTTCGAAAACCTCGCTGGCGGTGGCGCTGTGAATATCGACGCCGTCGCGGAAGGCCCGCATCAGGCCCTCGTCCTGGGCGAAGTGGGCCATGACGCGCAGTTCAATCTGGGAATAGTCCGCCGCCAGCAGCTGCCAGCCGGGCCGGGCGATGAAGGCGGCGCGGATTTCCTGGCCCTGCTCGGATTTAATCGGAATGTTCTGCAGATTGGGATTGCTCGAGGACAGCCGGCCGGTGCTGGTTACGGCCTGCTGGTAGCTGGTGTGCAGGCGGCCGTCGGCCGGATTGACCAGGGTGGGCAGGGTATCGGTGTAGGTGGATTTGAGCTTGGCCAGATGGCGATGGCCGAGCAGCAGCCGGGGCAGTTCGTGCCGTTCGGCCAGCTCGCGCAGCACGCTTTCGTCGGTGCTGGGTTGGCCCTGGGGCGTTTTCTTCAGCACCGGCAGTTCCAGCTGTTGGAACAGGATTTCCTGCAGCTGCTTCGGCGAGCCGAGATTGAAGGGGTGGCCAACCAGGGCGTGGGCGTTCTGTTCCAGCTCGGCCAGCTCGGCGCCGAGGCTGGCGCTCTGCTGGCGCAGGGCGGCCTCGTCGATAAGAATGCCGCGTTCCTCCATCGTCGCCAGCACCGCCGCCAGCGGCAATTCCATGTTCAGATAGAGCGGGCGCAGTTCCTCGGCCAGCCGGGGCCAGAGCGCTTCGTAGAGGCGCAGGGTGATATCGGCGTCCTCGGCGGCATAGTGGGTGGCGGCGTCCAGGTCGATTTGGTCAAAGCGCAGCCGCTGGGCGCCCTTGCCGGCGATTTCCTCGAAGGTGGTGGTCGAATGGTTGAGATAGTAGCGGGCGAGGGCGTCGAGATTGTGCTTGCAGGCGGTGCTGTTGAGCACGTAGCTCAGCAGCATGGTATCGCCCAGCGGCGGCCGGATTTCCAGACCGTAGCGGCGCAGCACATGCTGGTCAAATTTCAGGTTCTGGCCGATTTTCAGCAGCTTTTCATCCTCCAGCAGCGGCCGCAGCCGGCGAAGCGCTTCGTCCCGGGGCAGATTTTCCGGGGCCGGGGCGTCGAGCAGGCTGGAGCGGTCGCGGTGGGCCAGGGGCAGATAGTAGGCGCTGCCGGGGCCGTCGGCGAAGCTCAGGCCGACCAGCTCGTCGCTGAAATAGTCCAGGCCAGTGGTTTCCGTGTCCAGGGCGATTTTGTCGAGCGTGCGCCAGTGGCCGATAAGCGCTTCCAGCTCGGCCAGGGAGGCGATGCGCCGGTATTGGGCCTGCTCCCGGGGTAGATATTTGCTCGCCAGGGTGTTGAGGTTGTACTCGTCGCAGAGGCGTCGCACCGTCTCCAAATCCAGGGGCTGGCGGGCGAGGGCGTCCAGGCCGAAGTCAAATTCCAGGTCGGTTTTAATGGCGGTGAGCTGGCGGTTGAGGGCGAGCCGGTCGGCGTTGGCGCGGATTTTTTCGCCGAGAACGCCGGTGATTTCATCTTTATGGGCGAGTATGCCGGCCAGGCCGTCGTATTTTTTCAGCAGTTTGATGAGGGTGGTTTTATTGACGCCGCTCAGGCCGATGATGTTATCGACGGCGTCGCCTTTGAGGGCGAGAAAATCGGGAATCAGGGCCGGGCTCAGGTTTTCGCCGAAGCGCAATTTAATGTTGGCGGCGGTGAAAATCTCCTCCCTGGCCAGCTTCTTGCTGCCGGTTTTGGCGCGGATTTGCACATCGTCGTCGCTGAGCAGCTGGGCCATGTCCTTGTCGTTGGAGACGATGAGGACGCGGTAGCCGGCGGCCCGGGCCCGGGCGGTGAGCGAACCGATGACATCGTCGGCCTCGACGCCGGCCCGTTCCACCAGGGCGAAGCCGAGGGCGCGGAGCAGGTCTTTGGTGGGCTGCAGCTGTTCCTGCAGGGCCGGGGGCATGGGGTCGCGCTGGGCCTTGTACTCCGGGTAGAGCTGGTGGCGGAAGGTGGGGGCGCGCGCGTCGAAGACCACGGCCAGGGCCGCCGGCTGGTATTCCTGCTGGAGAAATTCCACATAGCTGGTCAGGCCGAAAATTGCCCCGCTGGGGCGGTTCTGATTATTGTATAAGCCGTTGCGCTCCTTGCTGTAGTAGCAGTTGGAGCCATCAACGACAATAAATAGCGGTTTATTCATAAAAAATTGAAAAATTCTAGCATTTTGGCCCGGCAAGCTCGCTGTGCTTCGTTGGGCGCTTTTTTTGAGGAGTGAGCATGGAAAAATCACGGGGGCCGAGCTGGTCGGTGTTGCAAATCATGAGCGAGCTGGTCGAAGGCCATGACCGGCTGGCCGACATCGCGCCGGCGGTGAGCATTCTCGGCTCGGCCCGGCTGGGCCCAGAGCACCCCTACTACCAGCAGACCGAGGAGCTGGCCCGGCAGCTGTCGGCCCGGGGCTTCAGCGTCATTTCCGGCGGCGGGCCGGGGCTGATGGAGGCGGCCAATCGCGGGGCCCAGGCCGGCGGCGGTGGCCAGTCGGTGGGGCTGAATATCAAACTGCCCCACGAGCAACGTTCCAATGATTTTCAGGATATTTCGCTGCATTTTCGCCACTTTTGCACGCGTAAGGTGATGTTTATGGAAAATGCCTGCGCCTATGTCATGATGCCCGGCGGCTTCGGCACCCTGGACGAGCTCTTTGAAATTACGACGATGATTCAGACCGGCAAGGCCCCGGCGGCGCCAATCATTCTGGTGGGGAAGCGCTTCTGGGCCGGGCTGTGCCAGTGGCTGGCGACGGCACCGCTGGAAGAACGTACCATCAATGCCCGCGAACTGGCCCTGCTCCAGCTCTGCGACGGTCCGGCCGAGGCGCTGGAACTTATCCTAACTGCTTGTAAAAACTAGGGGAAAACACTAGAATTCTCCGCTTTCTCGTGCCTAAGCCATCGGTAACGAGCCATTTAAATTTTTGAGGTTTTACTATGTTAAACAGAGAAGTAATCAAAGAAATCGTTGAAAAATACCAACGGAAACCCGGCGATACCGGTTCGCCCGAGGTGCAAATTGCCCTGCTGACTGCCCGCATCGAAGACCTGCAGGCCCATTTCGCCACCCATAAGAAAGACCACCACTCCCGTCGCGGTCTGCTGAAAATGGTGAACCAACGGCGCCGCCTGCAGACCTACCTGAAACGCATTGATTTTGACGGCTACCGCGAATTGATTGCCAAACTCGGCCTGCGCCGCTAAATCGTTGGGGTTAGCGTGAACTACTCTACAAACGGCGGTAAATCGTCCGTTACTTTCACCTACGGACCACACTCAGTAACGCTTGAAACCGGTGAAATTGCTCGTCAGGCCGATGGCGCGGTTATGGTGCACATGGGGGAAACCGTGGTTATGGTTACCGCCGTGGCCAAAAAGACCGTGGCTGAAGGACAGGATTTTTTCCCGCTAACCGTTGATTATCAAGAAAAATTCTACGCCGCCGGCCGGGTGCCCGGTGGCTTCTTTAAACGGGAAGGCCGCCCCAGCGAGGGCGAAACCCTGATTGCCCGGCTCATTGACCGGCCGCTGCGGCCTTTGTTCCCCGAAGGTTTTTTTAACGAAATTCAAATTATTGCCACCGTCATGGCCAGCAATCCGGACATCAATCCGGACATCGCCGCCATGATAGGCGCCTCGGCGGCCCTGAAACTGGCCGGCGTGCCGTTCAACGGCCCCATCGGCGCCGCCCGGGTGGGCTACCGGAACGGCCAGTATCTGCTTAACCCTTCGGACAAGGAGCTGAAGGATTCCCAGCTGGATTTGGTCATCGCCGGCACGGAAAACGCCGTGCTCATGGTGGAATCCCAGGCCCAGGAACTGAGCGAGGCGGTGATGCTGGGGGCGGTGATGTTTGGCCACCAGCAGCAGCAGGTGGTCATCCAGGCCATCAACGAGCTGGCCCGCCAGGCCGGTAAACCCGCCTGGGACTGGCAGCCACCGCCGTCCGATGAAATGCTGGCCCTGCGCGTGCGCGAACTGACCGCCAACCAGCTGAACCAGGCCTACCAAATTGCCAATAAACAGCAGCGCCAGGAGGCCGTGGCCCAGATTCACGAGGACGCGGTGGCGGCACTGGTGGGCGAGGACGGCCCCTGGGACGAAGTCGCCGTGAACAATGCCGTGCACGAGCTGGAATATCGGGTGGTGCGCGACCGCATTCTAGCCAAGGAACCCCGCATCGACGGCCGCGATACCAAGACCGTGCGGCCCATTACCATTCGCACCGGCGTGCTGCCACGTGTACATGGTTCGGCCCTGTTCACCCGGGGCGAAACCCAGGCGCTGGTGGTTACCACCCTCGGCACCGGCCGCGATGCCCAGATTATCGACGCCCTGCACGGCGAATACCGCGATAACTTCATGTTGCACTACAACTTCCCGCCGTTCAGCGTTGGCGAAGTGGGTCGGGTGGGCTCGCCGAAGCGGCGGGAAATTGGCCACGGCCGCCTGGCCCGACGCGGCGTGGAGGCGGTGCTGCCGAAGGAGGAGGATTTCCCCTATACCATTCGCATGGTTTCGGAAATCACCGAATCCAACGGTTCCAGCTCCATGGCCTCGGTCTGTGGCGCCAGTCTGGCCCTGATGGATGCCGGCGTGCCCACCAAGCGGCCGGTGGCCGGCATTGCCATGGGCCTGGTCAAGGAAGGGGAGCGCTTCACCGTGCTGAGCGACATTCTCGGCGATGAGGACCACCTCGGCGACATGGATTTCAAAGTGGCCGGCACCGCCGAGGGCGTTACCGCACTACAGATGGACATCAAGATTGACGGCATCACCCAGGAAATCATGGAACAGGCCCTGCATCAGGCCCGGGAAGGCCGCCTGCACATTTTGGGCGTGATGAATCAGGCCCTGGCCGCCCCCCGGCCGGAGCTGTCCGCCTTTGCGCCGCGCTTTAGCTCCTTCCGCATCAATCCGGAAAAGATTAAGGACGTCATCGGCAAGGGCGGCGCGGTCATTCGTGGCATCACCGAATCCACCGGCGCGGTCATCGATATCGAGGACGACGGCACCATTAAAATTGCCGCCGCCGACCAGTCGGCCAGCCAGGAGGCCCGGCGCCTGATTGAAGAAATTATCAGCGAGCCTGAAATTGGTCGTATCTACGACGCAAAAGTTGTTAAAATAACCGAGTTCGGTGCTTTCGTCGCCTTCTTGCCCGGCAAGGAGGGACTGGTACACATCTCGCAGATTGCGGAACACCGCGTCAGCAATGTCGAAGATGAACTGAAACTTGGACAGGAAGTGAAAGTAAAACTTCTGGAAATTGACCGTCAGGGTCGCGTGCGTTTGTCCATCAAAGAGGCTTTGAATCCCAGCGCATAACAACAATACGGACAGGTGGCAGAGTGGTCGAATGCGCACGCCTGGAAAGTGTGTATACGTTGATAGCGTATCGGGGGTTCGAATCCCCCCCTGTCCGCCACTCCTTTTTCCCAGCGCTTCCCTTTGGAAGCGCTTTTTTCTTGCCCAGAAAAAAGCCAGCACCGGTGCTGGCTTTGCCATTTGCTAGCCGAAAATCAGGGCCAGAGCCCAGAGCAGCGCCAGCAGCAGCAGGCTGAGATACTGGGCCGCCGAAGCCACGTCCTTGGCCCGCTTGGCCAGCGGGTGAATGTCCGGACTAATCAAATCCACACAGGCCTCGATGGCCGTATTGAAGAGCTCACAGATGAGCGACAGCAGCGAACCCAGCAGCAGCACCAGCTTCAGCGCCAGCGCCAGACGGAGAAAGGGCAGCAGCAGCAGCAGTACCGCGTGCAACAACAGCAGTTCGCGAAAGCCGGCCTCGTCGGCGGCACTCTTGAGCCCGTCCCAGGAATAGCCCAGCGCCCGGCGCCAGCGTTGCAGGCCGTGGCCGCGCGCCTTGAGTGGGTGGCTCATAGCTCGCCCTGGCCCCGGGCCAGACTGACGGCGCCGGTGAAGACCACGTCGGTGGAGGAGTTAAGGGCGGTTTCGGCGCTGTCCTGAATGATGTTGATGGTGAAGCCGACGCCAATCACCTGGGCCGCGATTTCGTTGGGAATTTTAAAGAGGCTGCAGGCCAGCGGAATCAGCAGCAGGGAGCCACTGCCGACGCCGGAGGCCCCGCAGGCGCAGATGGAGGCCACCAGCGTCAGCAGCAGGGCGGTGCTGAAGTCCACCGGAATCTGCAGCGAATTCACCGCCGCCAGGGTCAGCACGGTGATGGTGATGGCGGCGCCGGCCATGTTGATGGTGGCCCCCAGGGGAATGCTCACGGCCACCAGCTCCGGGTCAAATTTCAGCCGCTTGGCCAGGGCCATATTGACGGGAATATTGGCCGCCGAACTGCGCGTAAAAAATGCGGTGAGGCCACTCTCGCGCACGCAGAGCCAGACCAGCGGGAACGGATTCTTGCGAATTTTCCAGTAGACCAGCAGCGGATTGAGCACAAACATCACCAGCAGCATGGCCGCCAGCAGCACCGCCAGCAGATGGAAATAGTCCTTCAGGCTCTCCAGACCGTATTCGGCGAAGGTTTGGGCCACCAGCCCGAAAACGCCCACCGGCGCAAAGCCGATGACCACGCGCACCACAAAGGACACGCCATCGGTCATGTCGCTGATGAATTGTTTACTGCTGGGGTGGGCGACCCGCAGGGAAAGGCCGAGGCAGACGGCCCAGAAGAGCACGCCGATGAAATTGGCGTTCATCAGCGCGTTGAAGGGATTGTCCACCACGCTGAGAATCAGGCCGCACAGCACCTCGCCCACGTCCTGGGGCGGGCTGATGGCCTCCTTCAGTTCGACGAATTTCATGGTGCTGGGGAAGGCAAAGCTGAGAATCACCGCCACCAGCGCCGCCGCCACCGTGCCGAGGAGATAGAGGCCGAGCACCTCCTTCAGGCCCTGGTTGCTGCTGCCCACCTGCTTATTGGCGATGGCGCTGAGGACGAGCATAAATACCAGCATGGGGGCGATGGAACGGAGGGCCCGGACGAAAAATTGCCCGAGGAAGCCCAGCTGCTGGGCCAGGGCCGGGAAAAACTGGGCCATCACCAGCCCCAGCACCAGCCCCAGGGCGATGCGGGCGACCAGATTGCCGCCGAAGAGAATTTTTTGCATAGAAGCTCCTAAAAAAGGGAAAAACCGCATCATAGCCGATTAAAATGCCGCTTTTTTAGCAAGGAGACTTCATTTATGTGTGGCATTGTCGCCGGCGTCGGGGCCGGAAATATTGTTCCCCTGCTCATCGACGGCCTGAAGCGCCTGGAATATCGCGGCTACGATTCGGCCGGGGTGGCGGTGCAGGACGGCGGGGCCATTCGGCGGGTGCGCGCCCAGGGCAAGGTCCGAACGCTGGAGGAAAAGGTGCTGGCCGAGGACCTGAACAGCAACGCCGGCATTGCCCACACGCGCTGGGCCACCCACGGCATCCCCAGCGAAATCAACGCCCACCCCCACGTGAGCGGCGCCATAGCCCTGGTGCACAACGGCATCATCGAAAACTACCAGCAGCTGCGCGCCGAGCTCATCGACGCCGGCTTTGTCTTCACCTCCCAGACCGACACCGAGGTGGTGGCCCATCTGATTCAACACTACTACCAGCAGAGCGCTTCGCTGCACCAGGCCGTGCGCGCCGCCGGCCAACGGCTACAGGGGGCCTATGCCCTGGCGGTGCTGGCCGCCGACCGGCCCGAGGAGCTGGTGGCCGTGCGCCACGGTTCGCCGCTGGTGCTGGGCCTGGGCGAAGACCAGGGCATCTTCGTCGCCTCGGACGTCTTCGCCCTGCTGCCCATCACCCGCCGCTATCTAACCCTGGCCAACGACGATTTGGTCGTCATCAGCGGCGACCACTACCAGCTTTACGACGGCGCCGATGAGCCCGTCCACCGGCCGCTGCTGGAGAGCGCCCAGAACGCCGACATCATGGGCAAGGGCGACTATGCCCACCACATGCGGAAGGAGATTTTCGAGCAGCCCAACGCCATCAGCGACACCCTGGAGGGCCGGGTGCTGCACGGACGCATCAATCCGGCCGCCTTCGGCGACGCGCTGCTGGCCCAGCTCCGGGCCGTGCGCCAGCTGCACATCGTCGCCTGTGGCACCAGCTATCACGCCGGTTTTACGCTGAAATATTTCTTCGAGGAGCTGGGCGTGGCCACGGCGGTGGAATTCTCCAGCGAATACCTCTACCGGCCGGTGGCGGTGCCGCCCCAGACCCTGTTCATCTGCATCTCCCAGTCCGGCGAGACCGCCGACACCATCGCCGCCCTGCAGAAGGCCAAAACCCTGGGCTACCTGGGCACCCTGGCCATCTGCAACGCCCCGGAAAGCACCATCACCACCCTGGCCGACCAGGTGATTCTGACCCGGGCCGGCCGGGAAATTAGCGTGGCCTCCAGCAAGGCCTTCAGCACGCAGCTGGTGGTGCTCCATCTGATTTGGGCGCTGCTGGCGGCGGCCTCGGGCCGGGGCGAGCAGGATTTGACCAGCTTCGAGCATCTGCCCAGCGCCATTCAGGCGGTGCTGGCCGAGGAGGAGGCCATTGTTCGTGCCGCCCGCACGCTGCAGAGCCAGCAGGGTTGCCTGTTCCTCGGCCGGGGCGAGCTCTATCCCATCGCCCTGGAGGGGGCGCTGAAGCTGAAGGAGCTTACCTATATGCACGCCGAGGCCTATGCCGCCGGCGAGCTCAAACATGGGCCGATGGCGCTGATTGACGAGCAGATGCTGGTCATCGCCGCCCTCAAACATGACGCCCTCAGCCAGAAGACCCTGAGCAATCTGCAGGAGGTGCAGGCGCGCGGCGGCCGCTTTATTTTGTTTGCCGACAGTCGGGTGAATTTGGCGGCCCTGCAGGAGCATGGCCAGGTGATTCATCTGGGCGAGCTGAACGAACACACCGCCCATATTTCCATTGCCGTGGCTTTGCAGCTGCTGGCCTACCACACGGCGCGGCTGCGCGGCACGGACATAGACCAGCCCCGAAATCTCGCCAAATCCGTAACGGTTGAATAGCTAAGCGCTTCGGCCAGCCCCCTTTCCAATCCCCCGGCTCCGGCCGGGTTTTTTGCGGCTGAAGGAAGCGCTTCGTCCCGGCCGGCCAAAAATTGAAGCGCTCCCCTCTTTCTCTTTGAACTGGCGAAGCGCTTCGCCCTGAATCCATAGCACCGAAGCGCTTCGTTTGCTCGCGCCTTCCCAGCTGGAAGCGCTCCCCTTTCTGGAAGGAGGGGCTCTCTGAACCGAAGCGCTTCGCCCTGGCTTGCTGGTAATGAAGCGCTTCGGACTGTAGACCCGACTAGAAGAATTTCCTTGATTCGTGGCCTTCCAGCCCGAAGCGCTTCGTTAGAAGAACGGTTAAAGAATGAAGCGCTCCCCCCCTTAAATTTTGAAATTTGAACCGAAGCGCTTCCTCCTGTCGGGCCGAGGTCAGCCTGAATAAAAATCCACCGGCGCCCGAAGCGCTTTGCCCTGAATCAACGAAACGAAGCGCTCCTCCTATTTAGGTCAGGGCCACCCCAGCCAATGAAAGTACCGCCGCCAATTATGGAAGCGCTTCGCCGGTGGTGAATTGCGGAAGAGAAAGGCCACAGCAAGAAGCGCTTCGTTGGAAGAACGTCCGAGGAATGAAGCCCTCACTCTTTCAACCGAGGGAAGCGCTTCACTCTGAAATCTCTTTAAACCTGGCGAAGCGCTTCGCTCTGGCTTGCTGGTAATGAAGCGCTTCGGACTGTAGACCCGACTAGAAGAATTTCCTTGATTCGCAGCTTTCTAGACCGAAGCGCTTCAGATGAGCGGCCCGGCTTGAAGCGCTCTTCACTCTTCTAGGCTGATAGAACCGAAGCGCTTCCCCTCCCCCGGTCGGAACTAATGACACTTTCAAAGCTGCCGAAGCGCTTCGGACGGGTGGCCCGGCTTGAAGTGCTCCCTTCTTTCTCTTTGAACCAGCGAAGCGCTTCGTTGTTGGTGAGTTTCGGAAGAGAAGCGCTTCGGCTTTTTCTATTCCAGCGGTCGGGGTAGCGCTTGGTTGGAAATGGGCGGGCGTGAATTGAAGCGCTTCGTTCAGAACGTTTTTTCAACCTGAAGCGCTTCGCTCTGGCTTGGCGGGAATGAAGCGCTCCCCCTCGGGCCGGGGCCAATCCGAATAAAAATGCAGGCCCCAGCGCCCCTTCTTTCAACCGAAGGAAGCGCTTCGCCGTTGTTGCGCTGGGGAAGAGAAAGCCCCGTTCTCCAGCAAGAAGCGCTTTTCCTCCGCTCGGAACCCATGACGCTTTCAAGACCACCGAAGCGCTTCGGCTTTTTCTATTCCGGCGGTCGGGGAAGCGCTTGGTCGGGAATGGGCGGGCGGGAATGAAACGCTCCCTTTTATTGGCTTTCCAAGTCGAAGCGCTTCGGACTAATGCCTTGGCTAGAAGCGCTTCCTTGATTCACTGCTTTTCAGAGCGAAGCGCTTCCCCTAGCCAAGAAATCAGACCGATGGAAAGGAAGCGCCCCCCCTTTATGAACCGGCGAAGCGCTTCGGACTAATGGCTCAGCAAGAAGCGCTTTTCCAATTCGCAGCCTTCCAATGGGAAGCGCTTCGTTGGAACAGGCTAAGCCTCCGATGACGCTTTCAAGGCGGCCGAAGCGCTTCGCTCTGGTTTGGCGGGAATGAAGAAGCGCTTCGTCTGCTTGTGCCTCCCCGGCGGGAAGCGCTTCCTTTCGATAGCCAAGAAATCAGCCGTTTGAGAACGAAGCGCTCCCCCTTTTTGAACCGGCGAAGCGCTTCGGACTAATGGCCCAGCAAGAAGCACTTCCTTGATTTGCTGCTTTAAAACCGAAGCGCTTCGCTAGAACAGCTGGAGAAGGAAGCGCTTCCCCCGAAGCCCGTTCAGGGGGTGGCGTAAAAAAAAGCACTTCCCGGCGGAAGCGCTTCGGTTGTTGGTGGAACGGCTCCGCCGCTCGCGTCCCATATCCAGCACCGAACTATTTGCCGATGCCGGAGCGAGACGGCTCCGCCGCTCGCGTTCCCATCGCCAGCACCGAACTATTTCCCCATGCTGGAGCGAGACGGCTCCGCCGCTCGCGTCCCATATCCAGCACCGAACTATTTGCCAATGCAGAAGCGAGAAAATATGGCCCCCAGCAAATCATCGGCCGTCATTTTGCCGGTGATTTCGCCGAGGGCATCGGCGGCGCTGCGCAAATCGTCGGCCACCAGCTCACCGAGCCGGGCGCCGCGCAGCTGGGCCAGGGCCGCTTCGCCGTAGTGCCGGGCACGCAGCAGGGCCTGGCGGTGCCGTTCGCGGCCGATGAACGGGGCCTCCTCGTCCAGCTGCCGGCCGACCCGGGCTGCCACCGCCGCCCGCAGTTCCTCCAGACCCCGGCCCGTGGGGGCGGAAATCCAGAGGCCATCGCCGTGGGCGGCCTGCACCTCGGCCGGCACCAAATCGGCCTTGCTATAGACGCGCAGGGCCCCGGCCAAGTCCGGTTCCTCCTCGAAGCTGGTGCCGTCAATCAGATTGATGACCACATCGGCCGCCGCCACCGCCGCCCGACTGCGGCGCACGCCCTCCCGTTCGATGGCGTC
Organism: uncultured Cardiobacteriaceae bacterium; assembly: GCA_963532425.1. Taxonomy (GTDB): domain Bacteria; phylum Pseudomonadota; class Gammaproteobacteria; order Cardiobacteriales; family Cardiobacteriaceae; genus CAUSKK01. The sequence continues at coordinate 258,823 of CAUSKK010000001.1, read as the reverse complement.
GTCGCTGGCGCGCAGGCCGGCGGTGTCAAGAATCTGCACCGGCATGCCGGCGATGAGCAGCTGTTCGCGAATCAGGTCGCGGGTGGTGCCGGCCACCGGGCTGACAATGGCCCGTTCCTCGCCCAGCAGCGCATTGAGCAGGCTCGACTTGCCCGCATTGGGCCGGCCGGCCAGTACCAGGGTGATGCCCTCGTTGAGCAGCTGGCCCTGGCCGCTCTGGGTCAGCAGTTCGTCCAGGGCCGCCAGCCAGTCCCGGAGCCGGGCTTCAATCTGGCCGTCGCCGAGGAAGTCGATTTCCTCCTCGGGGAAATCCAGGGCCGCCTCCAGATAGAGGCGCAGGCCGGTGAGGCCCTCGACCAGCCCATTGACCCGCCGGGAAAAATCACCCTGCAGGGAGCGATTGGCGGCGCGCACGGCGCTGAAACTGCGGGCGTGAATCAGGTCGGCCACGGCCTCGGCCTGGGCCAAATCCATTTTGTCGTTGAGAAAGGCGCGTTTGGTGAACTCGCCGGCCTCGGCCAGCCGGGCCCCGGCCGCCAGCACCGTCTGCAGCAGCAGCTGGGCCACCGCCGGGCCACCGTGGCCCTGGAATTCGACCACGTCTTCGCCGGTGTAGGAGTGGGGGCCGGGGAAATAGAGGAGCAGGCCGGCATCGACGCTCTGGCCGGCGGCGTCGCGGAAGGCGCTCAGGGTGGCCAGCCGGGGCGTCAAGGTTTTGCCACTCAGGGCTTCGCCGATGGCCCGGGCCCGGGGGCCGCTGACCCTAATAACAGCAACACCGCCCAGTCCGGGCGGTGTGGCAAGGGCGGCGATGGTGTCCGTCGGACTAGCCATTGTCGTTGGCGGCGCGAATGGCGCGCTGTTGCTTGCCCAGGGTCGGCGGCGGGGTATTACTGCCGTAGCGCTTGTTCATCAGCGACTGCTGGACGATGTTGAAGGCGTTATTGACCGACCAGTAGAGCACCAGACCGGCCGGGAACCACATGAACATAAAGCCGAAGAACCAGGGCATGTACTGCATGATTTTGGCCTGCATCGGGTCGGCGGGCGGCGGGTTCAGCTTCTGGGTGAGGTACATCAGGCAGGCATTGATGGCCGGCAAAATGAAATAGGGGTCCATGGCCGACAGGTCCCGAATCCAGCCGAACCAGGGGGCCTGGCGCAGTTCGACGGTCTCGGCCAGCATCCAGTAGAAGGCCAGGAAGAAGGGCACCTGCAGCAGCATCGGCAGACAGCCCCGGGCCGGATTGGCCTTCTCCCTGCGGAAGAGCTCGCCCATGGCCTGGGCGTAGGCCTGGCGGTCGTCGCCGAAGCGCTCCTTCAGCCGCTGCATTTCCGGGGCAATCTTGCGCATCTTGGCCATGGACTTGTAGCCCCAGGCATTGGGCACGAAGAACAGCACCTTGATGAGCAGCGTCATCAGCACAATGGACCAGCCCCAGTTGCCGAGCAGGCCGTGGATAGCCTGCAGCACTTTGAACATGGGCTGGGCCAGCATGAAGAGGAAGCCGTAGTCCACGGTTTTATCCAGGTCCGGCGCCAGTGCCTTCAAATCGTCCTGGATTTTCGGGCCTAGATAGATTTGGTTCTGGAAGCGGTAGCTTTCCCCGGGGGCCACGGTCTGGGGGGCACCGGAGACGCCGATTTCATGGTCGCCGGCGGCGTTGATGTTGGTGAAGTTCAGGCGCTTGGTGTCCGGAGGGGTAACGATGGCGCCGAGGAAATAGTGCTGCAGCAGGGCCACCCAGCCGCTGGTTTCCTCCTTGCCGGCGCGGTTGGCCTTGTCGTTCATGTCCTTCAGCGGGATTTTTTCGTAGCGGTCGGCCGGGCCGGAGAAGACGCCCCCGGTGTAGGCGGCGATTTGGCCCATGCCGCCGCGCCCGGCCGGCTGGCCGAAGACCAGGCGGGTGAAACCGAAGCCCTCCCAGCTGCCGGCGCTGTGGTTGTCCAACTTCTGTTCCAGCTCGAAGGCGAAGGAACCGCGCTTGAAGCGGTAGGTTTTTTCGAGGGTGAAATCGTCGTTTTTCCAGGTCAGGGTAACGGGCAGTTCGGCGGCATCGCCCAGGCGGTACTGGGTCTGGGCGCTGGTATAGGGGGCGTCCAGGGGCACGCTGGCGGCCGGATTGGCCCGGTTTATTAGGCCGTGTTGCAGCATGAAACGGTTGGGATTTTCCGGTTTCAGCAGGGACAGCGGCTGCTTGTCCTTCAGGTTGCGCGAATAGTTCAGCAAATCGACGCGCTCGACGGCGCCGCCCTTCCGGTTAATCCACAGTTTGAGCTGGTCGGTTTCCACCTCGATGTAGTCGGGATTGGTGGTGCTGGCAACGGGGGCGCTCAGGCTGGGCAGGGCCGGCGCCGGCGGCTGCTGGGCCTCCTGCCAGCGCTGGTGGAGGATAAGGGCCAGCAGAGCGGCGGCCATGTAAAGGGGAATGCGGAAACGGTTATTCATCAAATATCCTTGCTGGGAATGGGCGCGGGGGGCACCGGGTCATAGCCGCCGGCGCAGAAGGGATTGCAGCGGCAGATGCGGCGCACGGTCAAATAACCCCCACGCAGGGCACCAAAACGGGCGATGGCCTCCTCGCCATAGTGGGAGCAGCTCGGTTCAAAGCGGCACTGGCGGCCGAGATAGGGGCTGAGCACCAGACGATAGGCGCGAATGAGGGCAATCAGGAGGGTTTTCATCTAGGGTTGGGGACTTGCCAGCCGGCGCCAGTGGCGTTCCAGGCTGCGAAAAATTTCTTCATTGCTGGCCGTCTGGGCCGAGTGATAGGCCAGAACCACCATATCCAGCGGCGGCAACGTGGCGCGGCGGTGGCGAAAACTTTCGCGGATAAGCCGTTTCAGCCGATTGCGCTCGTGGGCCCGTCGCACCTGCTTCTTCGCCACAATCAGACCCAGCCGGGCGCTGGGCGCCGCAATAATTAACCGCCCCAAAACGGTGAAATAGCGGTCGCGGCTAATTCGTGGTTCGGGGGCGGTAAATACACCGTTATAGGCGGCGCTGTCCGGTAGCCGTACCGCTGGCGGGAAGGGGCTACACACGGAAAGCCTAGACGGTCAGACGATGGCGGCCCTTGGCCCGGCGGCGGTTGATAACTTTACGGCCGTTCTTGGTGGCCATGCGGGCGCGGAAGCCGTGGGTACGTTTGCGTTTCAGATTGGACGGTTGGAAGGTTCTCTTTGACATAGGTTTTCTCAGTAAAAATGCAAAAAGGGAGAATTATAGGCGTAAGTGGTTGAAAGTCAAGGAAAACGCTAGCGAAGACCGTCCAGAATAGCACAGGGGCCGGCGCCGTCGCCGCTGCAGTGGTCATGCCAGCGCTGGAGCCGGGCCACCATGGCCGTGAGCGTTGCAATCTGGGCCTCCAGCGCGGCGATGTGCTGGCCGGTCAGGGCCTTGACCTCGGCGCTGCTGCGGTTCGGGTCGTCCTGGAGCCGGAGCAGGGCGCCAATCTGGCGCAGGGAAAAGCCCACCGCCCGGGCGTGCTGGATAAAGCGGAGCCGGGCCACCGCGTCGGCGTCATAGTGGCGGTAGTTGTTGCCGTCGCGCTGGGTGGCCGGCAGCAGGCCGGCCTTCTCATAGTCGCGAATCTGTTTGACCGACAAACCGGCAGCGGCGGCGGCCTCGTGAATTTTCATGGTTCCTCCTTGACTCTGACCGCTGGTCAGGGTCTAGCCTGATGACATCAATTTTCGGAGAAATTCTATGGAATCCTGCAGTCATCATCATCACCCTCATCACGAATCTAGCCCCGCCCTGGCCCCGGCCGGCTGGGACGCCTACACCTGCCCCATGCACCCCGAGGTGCAGAGCAAGGAACCGGGCCTCTGCCCCCTTTGCGGCATGGCCCTGGAGCCGGTTTTGCCGACGCTGGACGCCGGCCCCGACCCGGAACTTCTGGATTTTCGCCGGCGCTTCTGGCTGGCCCTGCCGTTCAGCCTGGCGGTGCTGGTGCTGGCCATGGGCCATTTCCACCAACCCTACTGGGAGCTGCTGCTCAGCCTGCCGGTGCTGGGCTGGGCCGGCCTGCCCATTTTCCGCCGGGCCGTCGATTCCTTCCGCCGCCGCGCCCTCAACATGTGGAGCCTGATTGGCGTCGGCACGGCCACGGCCTTCCTCTACAGCCTCTTCCATCTTCACGGCGCCATCTACTTTGAGGCCGCCACCACCATCATCACCCTGACCCTGCTCGGCCAGCTGCTGGAGCTGCGCGCCCGCGCCCGGACGGGGGAAGCGCTTCGGTCCCTGCTGGCCCTCAATCCGACCACCGCCGTGCGCGTCCGGGCCGATGGTAGCGAGGAGGAAATTCCCAGCGGCCATATCCAGCCCGGCGACACCCTGCGCGTGCGGGCCGGGGCGCGCATTCCCACCGATGGCGTTGTCATCGACGGCCACAGCAGCGTCAATGAGGCCCTGATGACCGGCGAAGCGCTGCCGGTGGACAAGGGCCCGGGCAGCCGACTCATCGGCGCCACCGTCAATGGCGAGGGCAGTCTGCTGATGCGGGCCCAGCAGGTGGGCACGGCCACGGTGCTCTGGCAGATTATCGCCCTGGTGGCGGCGGCCCAGCGCTCCAAGGCGCCCCTGCAACAGCTGGCCGACCGGCTCGCCGGCCGCTTCGTACTGGTGATTTTCGCCCTGGCGGCGCTGACCCTGCTGGTCTGGGGCCTGCTCGGCCAGTGGGCCGCCGGCATCAATAACGGGTTGGCGGTGCTGATTATTGCCTGTCCCTGTGCCCTGGGTCTGGCCACGCCGCTGTCGATGATGGTGGCCAGTGGCCGGGCCGCCCACGCCGGCGTGCTCTTCAAGGATGCCGCCGCCCTGGAGGCGCTGACCACGGTGGACACGCTGGTGGTGGATAAAACCGGCACCCTCACCGAGGCCCAGCCCGACCTCATCGCCATTCAGGTTCAGCCCGGCTTCAGCGAGGACGAAGCGCTTCGCCTGGCCGCCAGCCTCGAACAGACCAGCAGCCACCCCATCGCCGGCGCCCTGCGGCGGGCGGCCACGGCCCGGGGGCTGACCCTGGGCACGCTGGGCTATCACAGCGGCGACGGCAGCAAAACGCGCGGCCTCATCGGCCAGGTGGACAACCACCGGGTGCTGCTCGGCAGCGTCGAACTGCTGCAGAGCCAGGGCCTCAATCCGCCCAGCCCGGGCCTGTGGCTGGCTGTCGATGACCGGCTGGCGGCGGAACTGGTCATCAGCGACCGCATCAAAAGCACCACGCCGGCGGCCCTGGCGGAACTGGCCGACCTGCGCCTGATTATGGCCAGCGGCGACCGGGAGGCCAACGTGGCCCGGGTGGCCGGCGAGCTGGGCTTGAAGGAGTATTACAGCGCCCAGACGCCGGCGGACAAGCTGGCGCTGGTGCAACGGCTGCGGGCCGAGGGCCGGCGGGTGGCCATGGCCGGCGATGGGGTCAATGATGCCCCGGCCCTGGCGGCGGCGACGGTGGGCATTGCCATGGCCGACGGCACCGAAGTGGCCCTGCAGAGCGCCAGTGTCGGCCTGCTGCGCGGTGATTTGGCCGCCATCGGCCGGGCGCGGCGGCTGGCCCGGGCCACGGTGCGCAATATGCGCCAGAATCTGGCCTTTGCCTTCGGCTATAACCTGCTGGGGGTGGCGGTGGCCACCGGCGTCTTCTACCCGTTCACCGGTCTGCTGCTGTCGCCGATGCTGGCCGGCCTGGCCATGAGCTTGAGTTCGCTGTCGGTGGTGCTCAACGCCCTGCGTCTGGGCAAAGTCCAGCTGTAGGGATTGGGGGAAGCGCAGCGCCCCAGTGCCAACGAAGCGCTTCCCCCTATCCAGATTTTGAAGCGCTTCGTTTGGGTTCGACCGGAGGAAGCGCTTCCCTTTTTCTTGAATTCGCTCTTCCTCGCCAATCTAAACCATCGAACCGAAGCGCTTCGTGGCCAGCCCCCGGGAAGCGCTTCCCTTGTGGGGCGCTGGAAAATCCATCTGCCCGGCTTGAAGCGCTTCGCTCCGGAACTCGAGACCGAAGCGCTTCCCCTTTTCTTGAATTCGTCCCACCAGTCCAAGCCAGTAAAACGAAGCGCTTTCCTCCGAACGGCTGGGCCGAAGCGCTTCGCCGGAACCGCCCGCTTTGCCAATGGGACAAACCGCCCGGGACATCGTTCCCCAAACCGAAGCGCTTCGTTGGGATTCGACCGGAGGAAGCGCTTCCCCTTTTGCCAAACCGAAGCGCTTCGTTCCGAGCGGCCCGCTGGAGCCGATGGCCCGTTCAAAATCACCGAAGCGCTTCGCTCTGAAGCCCCGTTTGAACAAAAGCCAACGCCCGGGCTGGGCCAGCGGCAGGAAGCGCTTCCCCCTTTGCCTAACCGAAGCGCTTCGATTTCTCCGAGCCGCCGGAACGAAGCGCTTCCCCCTTTAGCCAACCGAAGCGCTTCCCTTGTGGAGCCACGGGAAAATCTATCTGCCCAGCTCGAAGCGCTTCGCTCCGGAAGCCGAGGCCGAAGCGCTCCCCCTTTTCTTCTCCCCGGCCCGGTTCTCCGCTAAAGTCTCTGCCTTCAATCCCCTCTGGAGAAAACCATGTCTTTACTCTCACGACTGACCGCCCTATTTCGTAAACCCTCACCCCTCGACCCCAGCGCCCAGAAGGAGGCCGCCCTGGCCGCGATGACGGCCGGCGATTATCCCCGGGTGCTCGCCCTCCTCCGGCCGCTGGCCGAAGGCGGTGATGTGGAATCCCAGGGCAATCTGGGCGTGCTGCTGCTGCGCGGTCTGGGCGGGCCGGTGGCGGTGAAGCAGGGCCTGCGCTGGCTGGAACAGGCCGCCGCCGGTGGCAATGAGAGCGCCTACTACAATCTCGGCGCCATCTATGAACGCGGCGAAGGGGTAAAGCAGGACTACGCGCGCGCCCGCCATTGCTACGAACAGGCCGCCCAAGTCGGCCACGTTGAAGCCCAGTTCGCCCTCAGTGAGCTGTTGGAAGCCGGCCAGGGGGGCCCCGTAGACCGGGGCGCGGCCCGGCGCTGGCTGAAGAAAGCGGCCGAGGCCAACCACGCCGGCGCCCAATTTAATCTGGGCCTAACCTATGCCCAGCGGGCCACCACCCAGGAGCGGCGCGATAAGGCCTTCACCTGGCTGAAGCGGGCGGCCGACAACGGCGATGCGGAAACCCGGGCCGCCGTGGCCGAGGCGCTGCTCCTGCTGCTGGAACACCAGCCCAAGGAACAGGAACGGCCGGAGAATTCCTACAAATAGCGGTAGAGGTGGCGCCAGCCCAGCACCGCCGTGGTGAAGAGGCCAACGGCACAGCCCAGCCACAGGCCCAGCAGCCCTAAACCAAAAACCTTACCCAGCAGCAGCGCCGCCGGCACCCCGATGAGCCAATAGCCCCACAGCGCACAGCCCAGCGCCGCCCGGCCCTGGTGCAGGCCCCGCAGCAGGCCCATGGCGCAGACCTGGAGACCGTCGGCCACCTGAAATAGGCCCACCACCAGCAGCAGTTCCCGGGCGAGACGGGCGATGGCCGGGTCGGAACTGTAGGCGGCGACAATGGCATCGCGGCCGCCGAGGGCCAGCGCCGCCAGCATCAGCATCAATAGCACCGTCGCCCCGAAGCCGCTAAGCACACAGGCCCGCAGGCCGGCGCCGCCGGCGCCGCTGATTTGCCCCACCCGCACCGTCAGCGCCTGGGCCAGCCCCACCGGCAACATGATGGACAGGCTGGCGTAATTCAGGGCAATCTGGTTCGTGGCGCTCAGCAGGGCGCTTTCCCGGCTCGCCAGCAGGCCGACGAAGATAAATAGTCCGCTTTCACAGAGATTGGCCAGGCCGATGGGCAGGCCGAGCCGCAGCAGGTCGCGCAGTTCCCCCGGATTAAAGGGAGCCCAGGGCCGCCGCAGCCGCAGGCCGGCAAAGCGCGGCAGCCCCCTAATGCTGATTAGCAGGGCAGCGGCGGAAAAGCCATAGCCGATGTCGGTGGCGATGGCCATGCCGGTGGCGCCCAGGGCCGGCAGCGGCCCCCAGCCGTAGAGCAGCAGCTGATTACCCAGCACGTTAATGGGCAGGCTCAGCAGCTGCACGCCGATGGCCACGCGCGGATAACTCACCCCTTCCAAAAAGAAGCGGGCACCCAGACCGATAATCGCCAGAAAACCGCCGGGGGCCAGGGCGTGCAGATAGGCGCGGCTGGCGGCGGCCACGGCCGGGTCGGTACCGATTAAATCCAGCAGCAGCGGCGAGCAAAAGGTTAAAAGTGCCGTCAGCAAGCCAAGCAGCAGCGCCAATTCCATACCGCGCTGGAAGGCCCGCCGCAGCCGGAGCGGGTCCTGGGCGCCGGCGGCTCGGGCTATTTTTGTAGCGCTGGCGACGAGCACGCCGATGGCAAAAACATAAATAAAGGAGAAAATTTGCGCCCCCAGAGCCACGGCGGCCAGGGTCAGAGTGGAATGGCGGCCGGCCATGACCGTGTCGATGACCGGCAGGGCAAAGGCCAACAGTTGGGAACACATCAGCGGCCCGGCCAGGGCGAGGGTGCGGCGAAGTTCGGAAAAATACATAACGAAAACAATTAAATAGCCAGCCCGCCATTCTAGAACAAAGCCCGGGCCCGGGTCGCTTTTGCTAAACTGCCCGCAGCTTTTTTCAGAGGAATTTTTTTTTGCAATGTCTCCATCTAACTTTCAATTTGGCCGTAATAACATCGGCTACGCCGTCATTGCCATTCAGCTGAATAATCCCAGTGAACAGGTGGTGGTCAGTCTCCATCTCGGTGAAAAGAACGCCCACAATCACCGGCTGCAAATGCAGAGCCGCAGCACCCAAATCAAATTTGTGGTGCGCCGGGTCAAAATCGGCGGCGTCGAGGTGCTCGACGAGGACAATCGGCCGCTGGCTCTCAGTGCCACCATGCAGAACGAATGGCAGGAACTGCTCGGCCAGGCCGGCGGCCCCGAACGCAGCCCCGCCCCGGCCCGGGACGACCCCGACGCCGATTCCCACTAGGCCGGTCGGCCCGTGCTCCACCTCACCCAGGCCAGCGACCCCGAGGCCCTGCTCGGGGCCTTTCTGGCCGCCTTCCAACGTTCTCAAGCCCAGTCCCAGTCCCTCTTCACCCCGACGCCGGTCATCGTGCCGAGCATGTCCGTAGCCAACGAACTCAAGGGCCGCATTGCCAGCGCCCTGGGGGTGAGCTGGGGGTTGGATATGCAGTTCTGGGCCATGTTTGAATGGACGCTCATCGAACGAACCCAGCGCCAGTTGCACAACTACGAGTTTGCGCCGCTGGGCCAGATGGCCATGCACTGGAAGATTTTCGCCCACCTGCAGCGCCACCACGATGTGCTGCTGGCCGAGGCCAACGGGCCGCTGGTGCCCTATCTGCGCCTGCTCGATGGTCAGGTGGCCGCCGAACAGGGCCAGCTCTGGGCACTGGCCGGGGCCCGACCGGCGCCGCCCGGCCCGGCTTCCCGGCCCGACCGGGGCCGTCGCAGTCACCGGCTCTGGCATTTTTCCGGCGAACTGGCCCGCATTTTTAATATCTATCTGGCCACCCGGCCGGACTGGCTCCAGCGCTGGATAGACAGCGACGGCCCGGTGCCGCTGGAACAGCTGATTCCCCACTGGCGGCCGCGCTCCCAACCCCGCTGGCTGCGCCGGCACTATGAAAATCTGGCCCGGGCCCAGCAGCGCCTTTTCCGCGAACTGTTCGCCGAGGATTTCCGCCAGCGCGAGGCCCTGCGCCGGGATTTCTACGCCCAGCTGCCCGCCCACCGCCACCGGCTGCCGCCCCGGCTGCTGGTCTATCTGCTCAGCGACGCCCACCCGCGCCAGCTGGAGGCCCTGAACGCCTTCGGGGCCCTGCTGGACGTGGAAATCTTCCACCACAGCCCCAGCCCCGGCTATCTCTGCGATTTGGTCGATGGCCACTGGCGCTGGAAGCGCTCCCTGACCGAAGACCTCGGCGACCAGCACTATGACAGCGGCCACTATCTGCTCTCCCGGCTCGGCAAGAATCATCGGGATTTAGGCCGGCTGCTGCAGGCGGCCGAGCTGGAGCCCGAGGTGGTGCTGGAGGCGGACGAAAACGACGAACCCACCACCCTGCTCACGGTGCTGCGCCGGGATATGGAGGAGCTCAACAGCAACGCCGACGGCCGGCCCGAGCGGCTGACGGACTTTGTCCCCCGCTCCGACGATGACAGCCTGCGCGTCTTCGGCTGCCACGGCCTGCAGCGCCAGCTGGAAACCCTGCGCGCCGAAATCGTGCGCTGGCTCAACGCCGACCCGACGCGCCGGCCCAGCGACGTGCTCATCGTGCTGCCCTCGGTGCTGGATAAGCTGCCGCTGCTGCGCGCCATTTTTCCGGCCGGCGGCGCCTACGATGGCTACCGGCTGCCGGCCCGCATCAGCGGCGTGGTCGGCGACCAGATGGACAATCTCTGGCACAGCCTCACCGGCTTCTACCGGCTGCTGGAGGGCCGCTTTGACCTGCGCACCGTTTCCGACTGGCTGCTGCTGCCGGAAACCCACCGGGCCCTGGGCCTGAGCTTCGACGAGACGCAACGGCTGTTGAAACTACTCCGGCGGGCCGGCTTCCGCCGGGGCTTCGACGAGGAGCACCTCCGCGCCAGCCTGGCCCCGGGCGACGATGACCACCGCTTCAATTTCTGCCAGAGCCTCGACCGGCTGCTGCGCGCCCTGCTCGACGATGACGACGAGGAAATCGCCATTCCCCTGGCCGACCACCGGCTGTTCGATGCCCTCTGCCAGCTGGCCCTGATTTTCCGCCGCCACCGCCAGCAGCTGGCCGAGGGGGCGGCGCTGCTGGTGCATCTGGAGAATCTGCAGCGGCTCCTGGCCGAGCACTATGCCTTTGCCAGCGGCTACGAGGGCTACGGCAATCTGCAGAAAATCCTGCGCGATTTGGACTATTCCCTGCGCGGCCCCTCGGCCCTGCTCAGCGCCGCCGAGCAGCAACAGCTGCCCCTGGGTTTTATCTGGAATTTTGTCGGCGCCCGGCTGGCCGAGAAGCAGACCGGCGGCGAGCCCAGCGGCGTGATTACCATCGCCGCCCTGCGCAATATGCGCCTGCTCTCGTTCAAACTCATCGCCCTGGTGGACATCAACCAGGACAATTTCCCCCGGCTGAAAAGCGACGACCGCTATAACCTGCGCCAGCTCGACCGGCCCCGGCCCGGCGACCGCAGCAGCGAGGGCGACGATTTGGCCGCCTTCTTCGACCTGTTCAGCCACGCCCGGGAAAGCCTCTGGTTTTTCTACAGCCACAGCGACCCCCAGGACAACGAGGAACAGCTGCCGGCCAAGCCGCTGGAGGAGCTGCTTTTCCATCTGGGCCGCTGCCCCCAGCTCGGGCCGCCGGCGCCGGAACCCAGCGTCTATTTCCGCCGCGAGGCCAACAGCCCCATCAACCCGGCCGCCACGGCGCCGCTGTGGCAGCGGGTGCAACGGCGCCTGCAGCAGCCCAGCGCCCCCCGGCCGCCGCTGGAGCTGGCCTCGGTGCCCCCGCCGGGGCCGCTGCCGGTGCTGAATCTGCGCCTGAACGACTTCTACCGGCGCCTGCACCAGCCGCTGACGGCCTATCTGGGCCAGCACCAAATCCAGCTGCCCCGGCAGGAGGAGGCGCCACCAACCCTGGAGCCGCTGCACTGCAACGGGCTGGAGCGCTTCCAGCTGCAGGATTTTTATCTGCGCACGCCGGAGGCCCCCAATCCCCATCTGCCCGCCGGCGCCGGGGCCCGGGCCTGGCAATACTATCTGGAGCGGGAACAGAAGCCGCGCCGGGAGCACTTCCTCTTCGACCACGGCGCCCAGGCCCTGCCGACGCTCAGCGAAACGGTGGTGGCCGTCGGAGACAGCCGCCTGCGCCTGCCGCTGCCGCCGGCCGGGGAAAGCTGCTGGCTCGACCTCAGCGCCAGCGAGGAACGGCCCAAACACCGGCTGCGCCGTTGGCTCAACCATCTGCTCTTCAATATCAACGGCGGCCAGGTCAGCATCACCGCCTTTGCCCACGGTAAATTGTGCCTCAGGGCGGTGAGCGACCCGGTGGCCCTGCTGACGCCCTTTTTCCATTTCTACCGCGACGTCGGCGAACGGCTGCTCTTCCTGCCGCTGGAACTGTGCTTTCAGCCGCTGCAGCCGGGCACCGAGGCCCGGCTGGTGCGGGACTTTTTCAACGACTACCAGGGCGACTTCCGCTATCACCCGGAGCGCGAGGCCTTCCGCCACTGGCTCGAACCGCGCCGGGCCGAGGTGGAAGCCCAGATGGTGGCCCTGCTGCGCCACTACCACGAGATTTTCTACCCGCCCTTTGCCGCCGCCCAGCAGGACTAGCTTTTGCCGGGGGAAGCGCTTCCGGCTGGGCCCGAAGACCGAAGCGCTCCCCCTGCCGGGCCGGGGCCCGAAAGCCATTTGCTGGAACCGAAGCGCTTCAGCTGGGCCCAAAGAGCGAAGCGCTTCCCTCCGACAGCCCAGGAGCCGGGAAAGTTGAAGCGCTTCGCTAAAAACCCATCTCCGGCTTGAAGCGCTTCGCTAGCAATAGGCGGCTGGGAACGAAGCGCTTCCCTCCGACAGCCCAGGAGTTGGGAAAGTTGAAGCGCTTCTCCAAGCCGAAGCGCTTCCTACTGGGCCCGAAGACCGAAGCGCTTCGCCAGAAATAGGTACCGGGAACGAAGCGCTCCCCTTTAGAAAGAGAAAAAAGATGACCCTACCCGCTTTAAACATTGATTTGGCCGGGGCGGCCCTGATTGAGGCCAGCGCCGGCACCGGCAAAACCTGGACGCTGACCGCCGTAATTGTCCGCCTGCTGCTGGAGGGCAATCGGCCGGCCCGGGCCATCGTCGCCACCACCTTCACCCGCAAGGCGGCGGCGGAGATGCGGCGGCGGGTCAATGGCCGCCTGCAGGAGCTGCTGGCCGCCAGCGTCGAGGCCGAGGCGCACCGGGCGACGCCGGAGGATTGGGAAGCCTGGCTGGAACGGGACTGCGACCCGCTGGCCCGGCATCTGTTCCGCTGCTTTGCCGAGGATTTGGCCACCCTGCGCGCCCGCTGTGCCATTGCCGTGCGCGAAATGAACCATATGTTTATCAACACCCTGGACGCCCTCTGCCAGCGCTGGCTGGCCGAATATGCCCTGGAGACCGGCAGCGACGAGCGCTTCGAAATCGGCGGCGACCGCGAGGAAACCCTCCACATCAGCCACGACGCCCTGCGCGCCTTCTACTGGGCGCTGGGCCAGCGCGATTTGCCGAATCTGAGCCGCTATCTGACCGATGGCAAACCCAAAACCGAGGACTTTGTGGAGGCCATTCGCCGGGTGGACAGTTTCCGCCGCGCCCCGCTGGAACGGCCGCCGACGCTGGAACTGCCCGACGACCAACGGCTGCAGGCCGCCCGGCAGCGGCTGGCCCTGCTGACCCCGGAGGAGGGGGAGCGCTTCGTTGGCTGGGTACGGGCCCAGCAGGCGGCCGGGGCCCTAAGCAAAAGCAGCGCGCTGGCGAACAATCTGGCGGCCCTGCCCCTGCTGAAAGAACGGCTGCTGCAGCGGCTGCTGCCGAGCAAAAAAGAGGACAGCTCGGCCGACAGTCTCCTGGGGGCTATCCGGGCCCCGAACTGGGCGAAGGCAGCCAGTGCGGAGACCCGGGCGGCCTTTGAGGTTCTGCCGCTGGTGGGGGCGGTGCGGGAGCTGGCCGCAGCGCTCCAGCTGCAGAAGGACAGCAACCGGAACATCGCCCGGGAGGCCCTCTGGGTCAGTGCCGAGCAGGTGCGCGACGAGCTCGGCCCGACGCTGGAACGGCAGGGACGCAGCAGCCACAGCCTGAATCTGCAGCGGCTCAACGATGCCCTCAGCCCGCCGGCCGGTGAAAAGCTGGCGCCGCTGGCCCGCTATCTGCGCCATCGCTACCCGGTGATGCTGGTGGACGAATCCCAGGATTTGAATGCCGAACAGGCCCTGCTGCTGGAGCGGATTTATCTCAATGACCCGAGCCCCGACGGCCATTTTCTGCTGCTGGTGGGCGACCCGAAGCAGGCCATCTACGGTTTTCGCGGCGGCGACGTGGCCAGCTATCAGCAGCTGAAGCGCCATTTCCGCCCGGAGCAGTGCCACGCCCTCACCGAGAACCGCCGTTCCAGCCCCCGGCTCATCGCCGCCCTCAACCATCACTACCGCGATTTCGTGGCCAACGGCCCGCAGAATCTCGGCGCCGGCATTCACTATCAGGAGATGCAGGCCCTGGCCGGGCCCCGGCCGCTGACCGATGCCGCCGGCCAGGATTTGCAGCGGCCGCTGCTCTGGCTGGCGGTGGAACCCCGGCCGGAGGAGAAGGAGGATAAGAACGCGGCGGAAATTCGCCGGGTGGTGGCGACGGTGCAGGCCCTGCTGGCGCCCACCAGTCCCTATCGGCGCCACGGCCAGCCCCTGCGGCCGCAGGATTTATTGCTGCTGGCGCCGCGCAACGATTGGCTTAACCGGCTGGCGGCGGCCCTGCTGGAGGTGGGCATCAGCAGCGAACTGCAGGAGAAAAATCGACTCTTTGCCCTGCCCCTGGCCCGGGAGATGGCGCGGCTGCTGGCGGCCCTGCTGGAACCGAACAACCGCCTCCTCGTCAATGGGCTGCTGACCAGCGCCTTTTTCGGGCGGTCGCTGGCCGAGCTCGACCCCTGGGACGAGGGCGTGGCGGCGGCTCTGCAGGAGGGGCTGGAACGCTGGCAGCGCTTCGGTCTGCTCGACGCCCTGCACCAGCTCTGCCAGCGTTTTTCCCTCTGGGAGAATCTGGCCGCCGCGCCGGCGCCGCAGAATCGGCTGAACGTGCTCCATTTCCGCGCCCTGCTGGAGGTGGTGGCCGACCAGGGCCCGCGCCAGCAGCCGCCGGCCTTCTACAGCTGGTGGCTCCAGCAGCTGGAGGAGCCGCCGGAAAAATGGCCGGCCCCAACCCTGGGCGGCGGCGACGATGTGCGGCTGCTCACCATTCACGGGGCCAAGGGCCTGCAGGCGCCGGTGGTCATCGTCAGCGGCCTGAAGACCGGGCCGGGGCGAAGTGATGGGCTGCAAATCCGGCGCTACTACGTGGGCGACGAGATTCATCTCAGCCTTGACCCGCCGGCGGCGGTGGCCGAGGAACTGAAGGAGGAGGAGGAGGCGGAAAAGCGGCGGCAGCTCTATGTGGCCCTGACCCGGGCCGAGGATTTGCTCATCGTCTGCTACCAGAAGCCATCGGAAACTAGCAGGAGTAAGAATGCTCTGACCCTGCTGCGGCCGGCTGAGTTGGACGCTGGCTCCGGCTCCGACCTGCTCGGGGCCCTGCCCGTGGCGATGGAGCCGCCGGCCCCGGGGGCGGTGAAGGAAGCGCTTCCCCCCCTGCCGCCGCTGCCGGCGCGGCGGGAGTTCTACGGCTGGCAGCGCACCAGCTTCACGGCCCTGACCCGGGCCGGGGTGGTAACGGTGGACGAGGAAAACTACGCCGATGAAATCGACGCCCTCTATCCGCGCCGGGCCGGCGGCGAGCTCGATGCCATTCGCACCGCCTTTCCGCGCGGTACCGAGGCCGGGAGTTTTCTCCATAAGGTTCTGGAACGGCTGCAGCCCCAGGAGCCGGGCCAGTGGGCCTATCTGCTGAAGCGCTTCGCCCGCCAGTACAAAATTCCCCTGGCCGGGCCCGAGGAGGAGGAAGCGCTTCGTTCCGGGGCCGCGCTTCCCCTGGCGGCGGTGCAGGAGTGGCTGGCGGCGGTGCTGGCAGCGCCCCTGCCCAGCGGTGCCCAGCTCGGGACGATTCCGGCCAACCGGCGCAGTCCGGAGCTGTCCTTCGCCCTAGCCCTGGACGACGGCCGGGCCCTGCCGGTGGCCGAGCTGAACCAGCTCTTCGCCGATTTTGGCCAGCCCCTGCATCTGCCGCCGGACGGCCGCCACTATCGCTATCTGCGCGGGGAAATTGATTTGGTCTATGAGCATGAGGGCCGTTTTTATATCCTCGATTACAAGTCCAATTATCTCGGCGAACGCTGGGACGACTACCGGGGCGTAGCGCTGCAGCGGGCCATGGCCGAGCACCAGTACGGCCTGCAGGCCGCCCTCTATCAGCTGGCTCTTTACCGGCGGCTCGGCGGCCGGGCGGATTTGCTCGGCGGCGTCGAATATGCCTTTGTGCGCGGTCTGAGTCCGGCCCGGCCCGGCGGTGGCCTGTTTTACTGGGCCCCGCCGGTTGAATTTCTCCGACGTCTCGATGAATTGCTAGGAACCCATTGATGGAAAACATTGCCCAATATTTGAGCTGGCGCGCCGGCGAGGCGCTGGATAGCCAGCTGGAGATTTTTCGCGCCCTGGCCGCCAGCCAGGAGGCCGGCGATACGGTCTTCACCGCGCCGCCCAGCCCGTCGCCCCATTTCCGCCAGCGCGGCCAGCAAACCTGGCTGCGGCGTATCTGGGACGAGGAGCAGGCCCTGGCCCGGGATATCCTTGGCCGGCTCCGCCAGCGGCCGGCGGCGGACGTGCCCGCCGAAGCGCTTCCCCGGGGGCTCAACGAACGGCAGCAACAGGCCTTTGCCGCCGCCCGGCGCCGTCAGTTTCTAATTATCAACGGCGGCCCCGGCACCGGTAAAACCTACACCCTGGCCCAGCTGGTGAAAGCGCTGCGGGCCGAAACGCCGGAATTGCTGATTGGCCTCTGCGCCCCCACCGGCAAGGCGGCCCAGCGCGTCGGCGAAAGTCTGCTCCGGGAGGCGGTGGCCATCGACAATCCCCAGACCATTCACCGGCTGCTGCATTTTCAGGGCGGCGAAGCGCTTCACGACGAGCACAATCCCCTGCCCCACGACCTGCTGATTGTGGACGAGGCCTCCATGCTGTCCTCGGCCCTGGCCCGGCAGCTGTTCGGCGCCGTCAGACCCGAGAGCCGCCTGATTCTGCTCGGCGATGCCCAGCAGCTGGCGGCGGTGGAGCCGGGGGCCGTCCTGCACGATTTGATTCGGGCGCCCCGGCTGCGGGATTTTGTGGTTACGCTGGAGGAAAGCCGTCGTTTCACGGCGGCCAGTGCCATCGGGCGGCTGGTGCGTGGACTGCAGCAGGCGGAACCGGAAGCGGAAGCGCTGCTGGCCCTCTGCGAGGAATTGAATTGGCAGGAAAAACCCAGCCAGGACGAGCTCTGGGCCGGTTTTCAAGGCTATATGGCGGCCCTGCACCACGGCGACCCGGCGGACGAGGCCACGTTCCAGGCCGCCGAAGCGGCGTTCAACCGCTATCGCATTCTCAGCAGCAGCAACCACGGCGATTTTGGCACCGTCGCCATCAATCGGGCCCTGGCCGAGCGCCACCGCCGCGACCTGGGCCTGGCCTATGGCGAGTATTTCCACGGCCTGCCGCTGCTGGTTACGGCCAACGATTACCGGCTGGAACTGTTCAACGGCGACATTGGTCTGTGCTGGCAACGGGCCGGGGGGCTGGTGGTGCGGTTTCCGGGGCAGAAAACCGTGGCCCTGAATCAGCTCAACCCGCGCCAGCTGTTGCCGGCCTACGCCCTGACCGTGCACAAGGCCCAGGGTTCCGAGTTTGACGAGGTGGCGCTGGTGCTGCCAGCGGAGGGGCCGGCGGAGCGTTTGCTTAGCCGGGAGCTGTTCTATACGGGGGTCAGTCGGGCCCGGCAGACGGTGCGGCTGTTTGGGCCACGGGCGGCCTTGCGGCAGGCCATTGTTACGCCGACCCAGCGCCACACCGGCTTGGGATTCTTTTTGCAGGAGGAAGAGTAGAAGAAGGATAAAAAAAAGCCCTCCAGAGGAGGGCAAAGTTTTTACCATTTTATGAAGGAGAAAAGGAACAAAAAATGGATTTTAAAGCCAGCAATAAATTGCCAGTTTTAACCTTTTTCTCACCAAGGTGGTGGCCTTGGGTTTTTTAAAGAATTCTGGAGCGGGAAACGAGGCTCGAACTCGCGACCCCAACCTTGGCAAGGTTGTGCTCTACCACTGAGCTATTCCCGCTTTGGAGGCTGAGGTCGGAATCGAACCGGCGTACATGGATTTGCAATCCACTGCATAACCACTTTGCTACCCAGCCAAATTAATTTCTCAATTAAACTCTAAATCGGGCCTAATTTAAAAATCTGGAGCGGGAAACGAGGCTCGAACTCGCGACCCCAACCTTGGCAAGGTTGTGCTCTACCACTGAGCTATTCCCGCTTAACAAGTCCGGCATTTTAGGGGTATTTCCGTTCTCTGGCAAGCATTTTCGCGACAAATTTGTTATTTTTTTGATTTTATTGGCTTTTCAATATTCTCCGACAATTTTCTGTGCGGGTCTTACAATTGGCGCTTTTGTTAATTTTTATTAAGGATTAGCCATGATAAAAAAAACCTTGCTCCTGCTGGCCGCCGGCACCCTGGGTTCGGCCTGGGCCACTCCCAAAGTGGTCAGCACCCTGAAGCCGCTGCATGCCCTGGTGGCCCAAATCAGCGACGGCGTTTTTGAACCGACCCTGCTCATCAAACAGGCCTCGCCCCACGGCTACCAACTTACCACCGCCGACAGCCAGGCCCTGGCCGAGGCCGACATTCTGCTCTGGGTGGGCAAGGACATGGAAACCTTCCTGCCGCCGCTGTTGCCGAAGCTGAAAAAGGAGCTGGTCAATATCAACTGGAGCGAACTGGAGGGCGTCGAACTGCTGCCCACCCGCACCGGCGGGGCCTGGGCCGAGGCCGAGGAGCATCATCATCATCACCATGACGAGGACGAGCCCCACGACCACGACCACGAGCATGAACATCACCACCACCACGGCGTTCACGATTTGCACCTGTGGTTGAGCACGAAAAATGGCGAAGTGCTGCTGAAGGCCATCGCCGAGGCCCTGAGTCAGGCCGACCCGGAACATAAGCCGCAGTATCAGGCCAATTTGACCAAGGCCAGCGCCGCCCTGCAGAGCCTGCACGAGCAGACCGCCGAGGAGCTGCGCCCCTACCAGAAGACGCCCTATCTGGTTTTCCACGACGCCTACCAGTACTTTGAAAAGGACTACCAGCTGCAGCCGCTGGGCAGCGTGCGGGTCAGTCCGGAACATGAGCCCACCCCGGCCCGGCTGGCCGAGCTGCAGGCGATGCTGGCGGAGAAAAAGATTGTCTGTGTTTTCAATGAGCCCCAGTTCCCGGCCAAAATCGTGGACAAGCTGGTCAGCGGTACCAAAGTTAAAGTGGCCACCCTCGACCCCCTCGGCGCCGACCTGCCCGCCGATAAAAACGCCTACGGCCAAATCATTCAGAATCTGGCCAAGAATCTGAAGGGCTGTTTGCAGTAGAACGAAGCGCTTCCGTCGGGAAGCGCTTCTTTTTTATGGGGCGCCGCCCGAAGCGCTTCGTGATTACTGGCCAATCCAGGCCGAAGCGCTTCGCCATTGGGGAAGCTAGCCCGCCGCCGAGGCCGGGGGCAGATATTTTTCAAAGAGGGCAGAAAACTCGAAGCGCCCGTGCCATTCCCGCAGCCGGGCATTCTGGCCGGCGCTGAGCTGGGCGATGGTCTGGTTGAGAATGTCCGGCAGATTTAGCAGCAGTTCGCTGTCCAGGGTTTTGATGCGGAACAGCTCCGGCACCCGCTGGAAACTGGCCGCCAGCACCTCACCCTCCCGGCGCAGCTGCTCACAGGCCGATTCCAGGGCCAGCAGGGCCTGGTACACCGGCCGCAGCCGGTCCACCTGGCCGCGACTGATGTCGAGGGAATAGTTCGTCTCGCCGATGGTGAATTTCAGCTCGGCGTCCAAATCCAGGGTGCCGGCCGTTTCCAACAGAATGTGGTGCGGCGCCTGCTGGCTGTAGGGGAAGCGCTTCAGCAGCCGCCGTTTGCTGATGGCCGAGGTGCCGTCCAGATGCCAAAAGGCCTGGTTGCTGAAGCCATATTCATCGCTGCGCGATTGAATCAGCACGTGCAGCCGTTCGTCCGTCAGCAGATAGGCCGGCAGGGCACACTGGGGAAAATCCTCCGGGGCCACCACCCGACCCAAATCGCTGAGACCCAGGGCATCGGCGGCGAGATTTCTAAGCATGGCTTTCTCCTAGTGAATGTTTAAAATGACTTTTTTCCGTTAAAACCTAGAAATTATGAACGAAGAACCGCCCAAGCCCAACCTGCTGGAACGTCTCAGCACCCTCTGGGCCAACGACAGCGACGAGGACTATCTCCAGACGCTGCTCAAACACATTCGCGCCAAACAGCTGGTCAGCGACGACACCGCCCACATGATGGAAAACCTGCTGGAATTCAATCAAACCCAGGTGCGCGACGTCATGATTCCCCGGGGCCAGATGGTGCTGATTGAGGAGAATGACCCGCTGGAGAAGGTCTTGGAAATTGTGCTGGAGAGCGGCCACTCCCGCTATCCGGTGGTGGACGAGGAGCACCGCCAGCTGCGCGGCATACTGCTGGCCAAGGATTTGCTGCCGGCCCTGGTGCGCGGCCAGCAGCCCACGGTGCTGGAGCTGGTGCGGCCGGCTACCATCGTGCCGGAGAGCAAGGCCCTGGACGCCATGCTGCGCCAGTTCAAAAGCAACCGCAATCATATGGCCCTGGTTATCGACGAGTACGGCGCCCTGTCCGGCCTGCTCACCATTGAGGACGTCATCGAGGAAATCGTCGGCGAAATCGACGACGAGCACGACGAAATCGCCAGTGCCCCCATCGTGCCCAATGCCGACGGCAGCTTCCAAATCAGCGCCCTGACGCCCATTGACGAATTCAACCGCTATTTCAATGTCGAACTGTCCGACGAGCACGCCGACACCATCGGCGGCCAGGTGCTGGAACAGTTCGGCCGCCTGCCCGCCAGCGGCGAAACCATCGAGCTGGCCGGCTGGCTGGTTACGGTGCTCAAGGCCGACAAGAAACGGCTGATTAGTCTGAATTTCACCCCCGCCCGCCCCGAGGCGGAATCGTCCCTTAACTAGGAGAATCCCATGAGAACACTTATTTTCTTTCTACTGCTGCTGATTGCTGGTATTTCCGGCTGGAACTACTACGAGGAGAACCAGCCCGAGGCCCTCTACACCCGCGCCCGGGAGGCCCAGCGCGTCGGCGACCTGGCCACGGCCCAGCTGACCTACGAAAAGCTACTGCGCAAGGAGCCAGACAACCGCCGGGCCCTGAACAATCTCGGCGCCGTCTTCATCGAGCTAAAACAGCCGGTCAAGGCCTGCCCGCTCTTCGCCAAGGCCGCCGATGCCGCCCTGCGCGATGGGCTGCCGCCGGAGGACATGGGCACCGTCGATAACGCCGGCCGCTGCTATTTCCACGATATGCCCACCCGCGACGGCGAGAAGGCCCGGCCCTATCTGGAGGCCCTGGCCAGCCGGGGCGACGTGGTATCGCTCTATGATTTGGCCATCTACGTCAGCGAACAACAGATGAATAACAGCGCCTGGCGTTCGCTGCTGCTGATGAAAATGGTACAGAAGCTCGGCGCCGATAAGCCCGAACACCGCAAACTCTTCCAGGAAACCCAGCTGGAACAGCGCATTGCCGAGCGCGAACGGGTGCTGTCCACGGAGGAACGGCGCAAGCTGAACGAGAAAATCAGCCGCTCCAGCCCGGAAGAAATCGTCAAGAGCGCCCTCTAAACCCGGAGAAATTATGAAAAAACTACTGCTGTTGCTGCTGGCCGGCCCGCTGCTGGCCAAGGATTTATTCCTGAACACCGATAAAATCGAACCGGATTTGAGCAGCATCAAAAACGAGAAAATCTACCGGGCCTACTGCGGTCTGGACGAATACGACCCGCTGGCCGAGGCCAAAATTACCCGCATCGTCACGAACCGGCCGGCCCTGGACAAAATCGTCAATGGCGAACTAGCCACGGAAAAGGACGTGGTGGCCTTCCTGGCCGACCAGATAAACGGCCTCACCGACGACATGGACGAGGAGAAGGCCAAGGCTGCCCGGGCCGAGGAGCTGGTGCAGGGCGCCAGCGCCGGCCGCAGCAACAATTGCAATCTGAGCGTGCTGTGGACGGCGGGCTATTTCGGCCACTATAAAAATCTGGAAATGTTCACCGTCGATTTCTACAGCTACGAGGGCGGCGTCCACGGCCTCTTCGGCAAAAGCTATCTGGTCATCGACGACCGCGACCGCCAGCTGAAACTGGAGGACATTCTGGTGCCGGGCCAGCGCGACGAGCTCGGCCGGCTGCTCGGCCAGCGCTTCCTGCAGTTCAACAAGGTGGACTCGCTCAAGGAGTATCAGGAGAGAGACCTCTGCTGTCTGGCCCTGAAGAACGAGGAACAGCAGGGCGTTCTGGTGGATTTGAACACCCTGATGCGCCAGCAGCTGCTGGAGGACGAAAACTTCTTCTTCAACACCGACGGCCTGGCCTTCAGCTATCCGCCCTATGCCATCGCCCCCTATTCGGAGGGCAATGTGGTGCTGACCGTGCCCTATGACGAGCTGGTCGGCGTACTCAAGGACGAGTATCTGCCCCACTAGCCCAGACCATGACCAGACGGCGCCCCCTCGGGGGCGCTTTTTTTGGGCCGGGGTCAGGGGAAGCGCTTCCGGCTGGGCTAACCGCCGGAACGAAGCGCTCCCCGGTTTGGATAGCGAAGCGCTTTCCCTTTCGGCTTCGATAATGACTGCTCCACTTTTTCCCCGGCGAAGCGCTTCGGTTTGAAAGGCTGAGAAGGAGGAAGCGCTTCGCTCTGGAACTCCAGATTCCTAACGAAGCGCTTCCTTAGAGCCGGGACTGTTGGAGTGAAGCGCTTCCCCTTCGGCAGCCCAACGAAGCGCTTCGGTCTAAAACTCCGGATTTCTCGTGGGGATTTCCAGCGGGTAGCTTGGATAGGGAGAAGCGCTTCGTTATTAGGCATCTTCTGGAAGGGAAGCGCTTCGTCCCGGCAACCCAGTTATTTTCAGAGCCAGGCCCTAAGCGCTTCGGCCGAGGGAAGCGCTTCTCCTTGGGGTTTGGCAACGACTGAACCAGTCGCTTCATCGGCGAAGCGCTTCGTTCCCGTCGGCCTTCTTCTAGCGAAGCGCTTCGGCTTGAAAGGCTGTGAAGGAGGAAGCACTTCGCTCTGGAACTCCAGATTCCTAACGAAGCGCTTCACTGTGGTAGATACCGAAGCGCTTCACCCCGGCCGCCGGGATATTTTCAGAATTGGATTTGGCGTTTTCGCCTAAAGGAATCACTCCTCGGTTTGGGTAGCGAAGCGCTTCCCCTTGGGGTTTGGCAACGACTGAACCAGTCGCTTCATCGGCGAAGCGCTTCGGTCGAAGGAAACGAAACGCCCCGCAGTTTGGATAGCGAAGCGCTTCGTCTGGAGCCGGGGTGGAGTTTCAAAAGGGGAAGCGCTTCTAACGGAATTACCAGAACGAAGCGCTTCCCCCAACCCTAGCCCGGGTTCTGGCTGGAACCCGGCTTATCCAGCCGCAGCGGCGTGGTGCTGGCCTGGAGCAGCTCCTCGAACTGGCCGAGGCTGGTCGGGTAGAAATTCTCCCGCTTCGGATAGGCCAGCTCGAAATCATGGGCGCGGCAGCAGTTCCACAGGGCGGCCATCACCGCATGGCGGGCGTCGTTGATGCTGGAAAAATCCATATTGATGAAGTACTGCACCCGGTAGGTGATGCCCCGGTCGGAGTAGTTATAGGCGTAGATGCCATATTCAAAGTCGTTGTTCTGGAGAATCACCTTGTCGGCCACCAGCCGGTCGAGGGCGGCGGCAAAGGCGGCCTTGACCTGCTCCGGCCCGTGGCGCAGGGCCAAATCCAGATAGAGCACCGTCCGCAGCACCGTATCCGAGTAGGACCAGTTCATGAACGGCTTGGTCACGAAATCCGAGTTCGGCAGGATAACGCTCTCATTGTTAAAGGTCAGAATCGTAACCGAGCGCATGCCGATGCGTTCCACCTTCCCCTCGTAGTTATTGACGGTAATGATGTCGCCGTTGCGCAGCGGCCGTTCAATCAGCAGCAGAATGCCGCTGACAAAGTTATTGGCGATGGTCTGCATGCCGAAACCAATCCCCACCCCGAGGGCCCCGGCGAAGACGGTGAAGGCGGTCAGGTCGATGCCGATGATGCGCAGGGCCAGCAGAAAGCCGATGGTAACCATGGCGTACTGGCTGAAGGCCGAGAAGCTGTTGCGAATGCCCAAATCGAGGATTTTCGCGAATATCCAGCGGTAGGCGAAGGAGCGCATCCAGCTGCCCATGCGGAAGACGATGTAGATGAAGAAGGCCATCAGCGTGATATTCAGCAGCGTGAATTGGCTCTCGCTGGTGCCGATAATCGGCGTCTTCAGGAAGGCGAAAATCTCGCGAATGACCGGCGTGTTGCTATTCCACTGGTAGGTTTGCAGCAGCAGGCGCACGAAGCCAAACAGCGTGCCATAGCGGACGATGGTGTTCAGTGGGTTGATGACGTCCTGGGTCCAGAACAGGCCGTTGCTGGTGTGTTTTAGGGCATAGCGCTTCGCCGCCAGGGAGAAATCCTTGTAGAGGGCGAGGAGGCCAATCCAGGCCAGGCCATAGAGGAGCAGATAGCTGCAGTACTGGGCCAGCAGCCAGGCGATGTTGAGATAGCCGCAGACGCTGAGCAGGCCGAACAGCGCCGCCACCACCGGCACCAGCAGGAAGAGCACGCGCAGGACGCGGTAGATATAGTTTTCCTCGTAGAACTCGTTGATGTGGCCGATGGTGCGCCAGACCATGAGGAACAGCGGGTAGCTGGCCACCAGACTGTAAACGCCGAAGAGCCAGCGGAAGGCATTGACCACCGTTTCGCTGCTGTCCATCAGCACCCACTGGGCCAGCATCACCAGGGCAAAGAGGAAGCTGCCGATGGCGCTGAAGAGCGTAACCATGTTCACAATGTTGCTGTTTTCGGGAATTTTGATGAGCTGGGAGGAGAGCAGCAGCTTGGTGGCGAAGTTGGGTACGGCAATGGCCAGAAACAGCGACGGCACCAGAATGACCAGATAGGAGCTCGGCGCCGGCAGCTCGGCCAGATAGACGATGACGATGGTCAGCAGCAGCAGCACGATGTAGGGCAGGGTCAGCTTGAGCAGGTGGTAGATGAACAGCACCAGGCGCTTGGCAAAGGGCAGCCGGGTTTCGGTGCTGTATTTCTGGCTCAGCCGGTTGATTTTGGCGATGCCGAGGCCGGTACCGATGATGGCAAGGAGAAAGGCGCCGAAGATAAAGAGCAGATAGGGGGGGGAAATGGCGCGCAGGTGGGCATAGACGGTCTCAATGGCGACGGCATACTGGCCGGCAAAGCTGGCCAGGGCGTTCTGCACCAGCCGGCTCAGCTCCACCAGGCCGATGTCCTTGCCGAGAAAATAGCGGTATTTCAGGCGGTTCTGGGCGATGCGGTTGTATTCCTTGTCGGTGTTTTTCCGAATCATCTCCAGATTGAGTTGGATGTTTTCAATCAGGCGCAGGGCTTTCTGATGGTTCTGGTTGAATTCCTGCTGGCGCGTGCTGAGGGCCTTCGGCATATTCGGGCGCTGGCGGGCGTAGAGGGCGAATTGCTCGTTCTCCAGCAGGAAATTTTCCTGCATGGTTTTGCGCAGATTGGCGCTGTGCTGGGCCAAATCCTGGAGCTCGTCCTGAATGCGCTGAATCCGCTCCAGGGACACGCTGGACAGGTCGGCGAACAGCAGCTCCTGCAAATGGCGGTCAATGGCGGTCAGCTCCAACATATTGTTCTCGGCCAGCAGCTGCTTGCTGATAATCATGAGCTCGATGTTCTTATCCAGATAGCCATCGCGGTTCTCGCGCACGCTGATTTTCTTCTGCATCAGCGTTTCGCGCTGGCGTTCCAGTTCGTCGATTTTATTGAGGATAAATTTGTCCTCGCTCTGGATACTGACCTGCTGGTGGCTGGAGAGATAGCGTTCGTTTTCCATCTGGTAGAGCGCTTCGACGATGTTGCGCTGGCGCTGGAGCAGGCCAATGGCGGCCAGCACCGCCTGCTTCTGCTGGCCCAGGGCCTTGATGTAGGTTTCGGTGCTTTCCAGGGTGGCCCGGGTCTGCTCAATGGCCAGCTGCTGGGCGTTGAGGTCGGTGCCCCGGGCCAGCGGGTTCACCTGTTTTTGCAGCAGGGTTTGCAGGCTGTCGAGGCGTTTCATCTCCTCCATCAGGCTTTTGTCGATGAAATTGGTGCGGCCGTTGAGGTTGTCCAAATCCACCTTGATTTGCTCCAGATGCAGGCGCTTTTCGCGGATGTCGTCCTGGCTAATCTTGTCCCGGACCGGTTCCCGGCTGAGCGCTTCGTAGCTTTCCAGCTCCCGTTGCAGACTTTCATTGGTTTTCAGCTGGGCGGCGGTGAACTGCTGCACCGAATTCAACTGCTCCTGCATATTGTCGCTGTCTTCGGCGTGGAGGCCGGCGGCCAGACAAAAAAACAACAGCCAGAGGCGCAAAACCTTGGACATATAACCTCGATAACTCATTAAAATGAACGTTTTTAAGTGGAGAAAAACATGAAGATTGCGCTGGGCTGCGACCATGCCGGCATTGATTTAAAAGACGCCATCATCGGCACCGTAACCGCGCTGGGCCACGAGGTGCAGGATTTTGGCACCTATGACCGTAACAGCGTGGATTATCCCAATTATGCCCGGCTGGTGGGGGAAAAAGTGGCCGCCGGCGAATTTGACCGGGGCATTCTGCTCTGTGGCACCGGCGTCGGCATGAGCATCGCCGCCAATAAAATCAAGGGCGTGCGCTGCGTGGTCTGCACCGAACCGTTTTCGGCCCAGCTGTCGCGCCGGCACAATAACAGCAACGTGCTGGCCCTGGGCTCCCGGGTGCTGGGTTCGGAGCTGGCCCAGATGATTACGACCCTGTGGCTGGAGGCCGAATTCGAGGGGGGCCGCCACGGCCGCCGGGTTGACCTCTACGAGTAGGCCTTGACTTGCCGAAGCCAGTTCCTATAATGCGAACCCTCAGGCCGGAATAGCTCAGCAGGTAGAGCAACTGACTTGTAATCAGTGGGTCGCAGGTTCAATTCCTGTTTCCGGCTCTGAAAAAATTTTTTATCTCCTTTTAATTTTCAACTCGCTTCGGCGGGTTTTTTTTTGCCCCCAGCTTTTTAATCGGGAAACTTTATGAAGAAATATCTACTGCTACGCGGCCACCAGGGTTCGGGGAAAAGTACCTTCGCCCGGCAAAAAATGGAGGAATTCCGGCGCCAGTATCCCGACGCCCTCATCGTCCATCTGGAAAACGACCTGGAAATGATGGAAAACGGCGTCTACCGCTGGTCGCCGGAGAATTTCGCCCGGGCGGAAAAACGGGTGGCGGCCAAGAAACGGGAGGCCTTCGCCGCCGCCGACCGCCAGGCGTACGAGCACATTCTTATGGTCAATTCCAACACCAACCAGAAGGCCCTGAACTGCCAAAAAATGCTGAAGGAGGCCCGACGCCACGGCTTCCAAACCGAGGTTTACCGGCTCCACGGCTTCTTCGCCAACCAGCACCGGGTGCCGGCACCGATGGTGCTGAACGCCTATCTCAAGCTCAACGAAAACCCGCTGCGCGAGGAAATCCACCTGCCGCCGCCGGCGCCGCCGGCCCCGGAGCTCCAGGCCCTGCTGGAACGGATGAAGCGCTTCGATTTTCGCCGGCTGCCCTATGATGAGGCCCGCCATACCTATATCAGCGAAGACTATCTGCTCTGCGGCCGCGCCCACTACCGGGAGAATTTCTCCACGCGCTTCCCGGAACTGCGCGTGCTGAAGTACCAGAATAAGGTTTTCTATGAAAATCGCTTCGACCGGGCCCTGCTGGAAATGCGCGGCCTGGTGCTCGACCGCCACAATCAAATCATCGTGCGGCCCTTCGACAAGTGCTTCAACTACTCCGAACGCACCGCCCCGAACAGCCCCTTCCCCCTGCATCTGGACGACGAACGCCGGCTCGACGTGGTGGTCAAGGTGAACGGCTTCCTCGGCTGCTGCACCTATGTGGAGCTGCCGCCGGACAATCCCAGCGCAACGGCCAGCTTCAACGGCCAAATCCTCTATTCCACCACCGGCAGCCTGGACAGCGACTTTTCCCGGCTGGTGGAAAAGCACTGCGCCCCCCGGGCCGAGCTGTTCCGCCGCTGGCCCAATCACACCTTTCTCTTTGAAATCAACGACCCCAGCGACCCGCACATCATCGCCGAGGCCGAGGGGATTACGCTCATCGGCCTGCGCCGGGTCAGCGATGGCCATAGTTACAGCGAGGACGAACTCGACCGGCTCGCCGCCGCCGAGGGCCTGCGCCGGCCG
This sequence comes from uncultured Cardiobacteriaceae bacterium, assembly GCA_963532425.1. Lineage (GTDB taxonomy): Bacteria > Pseudomonadota > Gammaproteobacteria > Cardiobacteriales > Cardiobacteriaceae > CAUSKK01. The sequence continues at coordinate 230,593 of CAUSKK010000001.1, read as the reverse complement.
GAGCGTATCAACAACCTTCGCTTCGCCGACCTGAAAAGCCTGCTGACCAACGTGCGCCACGAGGGCTTTATGGTGCGGGACGCGGCCAGCGGCGAAGTGCTCTGCAAGTTGAAATCGCCCTATTATCTGCTCAGCAAGCTCTTCGCCCGCACCAGACGCCTGGAGGACAAGCTCGACAAACGGCAGATGGACGAGGAATATTACCCGCTCATCGACCACATCAACGCCCACCGCGACCGCTTCAATGGCCTGAACGAGCAGGAGAAAATTAAATTTATCCAGGATTTCTTCCATGACTATCTACTTCACCTCTGACCTCCATTTCAGCCACGGGCGCATTATGTCCTTCTGCCCGCGCTTCCGGCCCTTCGCCTATCTGGACGAAATGGACGAATACCTCATCAAGCTCTGGAACGACCGGGTGGGCCCGGACGATGACGTCTACGATTTGGGCGATTTCACCTGGGCGCGCTCCCTGGACAAAATCAAGGAGCTGCTCGGCCGGCTCAACGGCCGCCACCATCTGATTTACGGCAACCACGACGAAATTATTCGTAAGCACCACCGCGAACTGCTGGCCGAAACCAAGGCCGACGGCAATCCGCTGCTGTCCACGGCCCGGGACTATATTTCCCTGCGCCGGCCGGAGCTGAGCCGCAAGCTGCACCTTTTCCACTATCCGGTGCAGGAGTGGGAGGGCATGCAGCAGGGCAGCTATCTGCTCCACGGCCACATTCATAACAGCCTGGCGCCGCTGCCCGGGCGCATTCTCAACGTGGGCTTTGATTTGCACGGCCGGCTGCTGACCCTGGAGGACATTCGCTTCTATCTGGAGGACATTCGTTTCCACGGCTTCCAGCCGTTCACCCCCGAGCCCTACCAGACGGAAAGCGACCCGGAGGCCCAGCGCTGGCTGCTGAAGGACAAAATTAAAAGTTTGAATCCGCCGCCGGAACCCTGGTAGGCAGCGCCGTTTCTGGCCCGGCGGCGGAGCTCATTTCCGAACCGCTTTAGCACAGCGAGCCCGTAGGGCGTAGCAACCGCTTCCCTACTGCGGTGTTCTTAGAATGAGCTCACCGTCGCGCTGAATAATTTCAACCGCCACCGGCGGCACCAACCGTAGGGCGGTGAATCGAAGACACCAACCGTAGGGCGGTGAATCGAAGACACCAACCGCAGGGCGGTGAACTGGCGCAAACAGCGGTAGCGCTGCGCCACCGCCGGTGAAGGTTTATTGGGGTGTCCGCAGGATTAATTCGCCATCGCGCTGGATAATTTCAAAGTGGCGCAAAATGCGCATACCGAGCAGCACCTCATCGTCCATGTTCGGCACGATGTGGGCGTCCACGTCCTCGAAGGTCCAGTCGCCGATGCTCAGGCTGGCGAGGCGGGTTTCATAGTGGGTGGTGGTGCCGTTGGCGGTGTGGCTCAGGCCGTTGCCCCGGCTACGGAGGCCAAGGCTTTCGGCCAGCTTTTTATTGAGGGTTACGCCGGTGGCGCCGGTGTCGATGAGAAAGCGCACCGGCTGGCCGTTGATTTTGCCGTCCAGCCGGTAATGGTTGCCGTAGCCGGCCCTGATGCGCAGTTCCCCGGCGGCGCTGCGGCTGACCGGATTATTATTAAAGTAGCCCCGTTGGCTCAAATAGAATAAAAGGCCAAAACTCAGCGCGATGATAAGCATAAAGGCGTTGAGAAAGCGGTTGTTGTTCTGCATGTCGTCCTGTTCCAAAAATGTAAACGCCGGTTCTCGGCGGGTTTTTCTATTAGGGAGAAATAAAATGATGAATCACTGGTTGCCCTGGGCGTTGGCCTCGGCTTGCTTCGCCGCGCTGACGGCCATTTTCGCCAAAATCGGCCTGGAAGGCATCAATTCGGACTTTGCCACCTTCATTCGCACGCTGGTTATTGTCGCCGCCCTCATGCTGTTCCTCAGCTACAGCGGCCAGTGGCAGAGCGTGGCCCGGTTCACGGCGCGCAACTGGACATTTCTGATTCTGTCCGGCCTGGCCACCGGCGCCTCCTGGCTCGCCTATTTCAAGGCCCTGCAGATGGGCGCCGCCTCCCAGGTGGCCCCGGTGGATAAGCTCAGCCTGGTGCTGGTTACGCTGCTGGCGGTGCTCTTCCTCGGCGAACGGCCCAGCGCCCAGGAATGGGGCGGCATCGGCCTGATTACGGCCGGCGTCCTGCTGCTAGCCCTGAAACGCTGAGGTCGCCATGTTGCCGACTTTTCTCCAGGAATTCCTGCTCAATTACAGCTATTTCGCCGTTTTTCTCATTCTATTGCTCTGCGGCGCCGGCGTGCCGCTGCCCGAGGACATCACCCTGCTGGCCGCCGGCATTGCCTCGGCCCTGGGCGGCGCCAACGTCCATATCATGCTGCTGGTCAGCTATGCCGGCATTCTCATCGGCGATTTGATGATGTACGGCCTCGGCTATCGCTACGGCCATCGCCTGCTCGAACGCGGTTTTTTCAAGCGCGTGCTCCACGAGCAGCGGCTGAAACAGGTGGACGAGCAGTTTGTGAAATATGGCAAATACGTGATTTTCTGCGCCCGTTTCCTGCCCGGCCTGCGCGCGCCCATCTACGTGGTGGCCGGCATGATGCGCCGGGTGAGCGTGCCGCTGTTCCTGCTCATGGACGGGCTGGCGGCGCTGATTTCGGTGCCGGTGTTCGTCTATCTCGGCCACTATGGCGCCGAAAACACCGAATGGCTGCTGAAGAAGGTGGAGGAATTCAAGCTGGTTTCCTTCCTGCTGCTGACGGCCTTTTTCAGCTACTGCGCCATTCGTTTCTATCGTGCCTATAAACGCCGCCAGTTCTACCGGGAGACAAGACGCCGGCTGAAGGCCGAGCAGGCGCGTCCAGTCGAAGCTGTTCAGAGCTGAGGCAAAACCGCCGCCGGCCGGAGGCCGAGCCGACCGCCGCCCCGGGCCTCTAGGCAGCAACCGCTTCTTCGGAGGCGGTTTTTTTATTTTGTGGCTTTCCAGAACGAAGCGCTTCGCCATTGCCGAGCAGAATCGCTTCGTTCTCATGCCCCAACTCCGGCAGGAAGCGCTTCTTTTCCCCCAGCTGCTCTTTAAATCGAAGCGCTTCGGCCTGATAGCCTACGGAGGCATCTCGTCGGCGGCCATTTCTCGGAATGAAGCGATTCGGCCGGCGGGTAGTTTTGACGAAGCGCTTCGGTTCCGGTCGATGAACTTTTCCGGGCCGGGGCAATCGCCGCCGGTGGAAGGGAAGCGCTTCCTTCGCGAAGGCTGGAAAAATCCAAGATTGGCGGAGGGATAAACGAATGACGCTGGCGGCGGACTGGTTGGTGCCGGATTCCAACTGGCGAAGCGCTTCCTCCGGTTTTCCAGCCTGAAGCGCTTCGGTCTGAAAGTGAAAGTACCGCTGGGAAGATGACCATTAAACCTAGCGCCTACCAGCGAAGCGCTTTCCCTAACACAGCGCAGCAATTGCCCTTTTCCCGGCCGGCGTGGCTGTGATGATTGAAAAGGCCCCGGCCCGCTGAAGCGCTTCCCTCCTGCTGGCCTAAGGCTAAGCGGCTGGACTGAAGCGCTTTGTTGTCGCCGGGCCGGGGTAATCATTGCCACCACCGGAAGGGGAGCGCTTCAGTCTGACGGCCTTATGAAAATCCGGGATTTCAGAGGGAAGCGCTTCGCTATCCAAGCGGGGCGAAGCGCTTCGTTGCCGCCGGGCCGTGGCAGTCGTTGCCAAAGCTAAAGGGGGAAGGCGGTTGCGACGCCGCGCTGCGGCTTACGGCGGCGCTTGCTTCGGTTGGGGAAGACTAAGACTAGAAAGCGTAAAGCGCTTCCCTTTCTCCAGTCCGCCGGCCTGAAGCGCTTCGGTCTGGCTAGTCAGCTGGGAAGATGACGGCCCAATGTGGCGCCTGCTAACGAAGCGCTTCGGCATCTTGGACAGTCTTCGGATTTGCCGGCCGTATTTATCTGCCCTCGCGACGGCAGGAAGCGCTTCCCCCGCTAGGAGTCATTTCCGGCGAAGCGCTTCCCTCGGCTAAAACGCCCAGTCTGGTTCTGGAAATATCCCGCCAGTCAGGGCGAAGCGCTTCAGCTAACGGGCCGGGCTAACCATTAGCGAAGCCAAAGAGAGGGAGCGCTTCGGTATCCAAGTTGGGCAAAGCGCTTCCTTTTTAATCTCGGCAATGATTGCCCCGGCCCGTTCCCAGTAAAGCGCTTCGTTGGCGTTTGTTGAAAGCGACGTTGCCGGGAAGAGAGTCCCTAGAACGAAGCGCTTTAATCCAGTCGCCAGTCAATCAGGTCGGCAGGAGGGAAGCGCTTCTTTCTGGGCCTAACAACCGAAGCACTTCGTTGCCGCTGGGTCGGGGCACGTTGCCGCCGCCGGGAGAGGGAAGCGCTTCGGTTTGGCTAGTCAGCTGGAAAGATGACCGCCCAATGCAACGCCTACTAACGAAGCGCTTCCCTTTGGGCGGAATGGCGAAGCGCTTCGCCGACGCGAGCGGCCTTCGGATTGGCTGGCCGTGTTCTCATCAACCTCTATCGGAGGGGAGCGCTTCGTTCTCCGTAGACGGCTGAGAGCTAGCCAGGCTGGGGCGTCAGATTCAAAGGGAAGCGCTTCCCCTCTGACGGTAGCGAAAAACGTCCGGAGGAGCGCCAAGCCGGAGCAGACCGACCGAAGCGCTTCGGTCTGGAGAAACCAGGCTAAAAGGAGGGAGCGCTTCCTTTGGTTAAAACGCCCAATCTAGTTCTGAACATATCCCAGCGGCCCGGGCGAAGCGCTTCCTTCTCTGTGTTCTTCAAACCGACAAACCGAAGCGCTTCGTTGTCGCCGGGCCGGGGCAGCCGTTGCCGCCACCGGAAGGGGAGCGCTTCAGTCTGACGGTCTTATGAAAATCCGGGATTTCAGAGGGAAGCGCTTCGGTCGCGGCGGCTGTTCAAATCGAAGGAAGCGCTTCCCTTTTTCTAGCTTGCCGGCTCGAAGCGCTTCCCGCTGGCCAATCCCTTTTGTTGCTCAGACGCTGCGCCCGGCGGGAGTCGTTCCCAACGAAGCGCTTCGTTGGAAATGGGTCGGGGTAATCGCCGCTGGTGGAAGGGAAGCGCTTTGTTTGGCTGTCGAAGGTGGCTTGGAATACTTCCGACGGCCGGGGGTGAAGCGCTTCGGTCGCGGCGGCTGTTCTAACCAAAGCGCTTCGGCCTTCAAACCGAAGGAAGCGCTTCCCCGTCGGCAGAGGCCAAAGCCCAACAGGGAAGCGCTTCGCTCTGAAAGGCCGCAAAAGATAGGGGCACCGGGGCCGGGGGGTAGTTTCAGCGAAGCGCTTCGGTTGGCTCGGCCCCCCAACGCCCATAAAAAAAGCGCCTCCCGGAGGAAGCGCTTGGGGTTGCCGTGATTAGCGTTTTTGCGGCGGCAGGTCGGTGCAGCTGCCTTCGGCCACCTCGGCGGCCATGCCGATGCTTTCGCCCAGGGTGGGGTGGGGGTGAATGGTCAGGGCCACATCCTCCACATTGGCGTTCATCTCAATGGCCAGGGCGATTTCCCCCACCATGTCGCCGGCATTGGGGCCCACCAGGGCGCCGCCGACGATTTGGTGCGTGCCTTTGTCCACCAGCAGTTTGGTGAAGCCATAGTCGCAGCCGTTGGCGATGGCCCGGCCGGAGGCGGCCCAGGGGAAGACGGCCTTCTGCACGTCGCGGCCCTGGGCTTTGGCCTGGGTTTCGGTCAGACCCACCCAGGCCACTTCCGGCGAGGTGTAGGCGACGCTGGGGATAACCCGGGCATCGAAGAAGGATTTCTGGCCGGCGATGGCCTGGGCGGCCACGTGGGCCTCGTGAACGGCCTTGTGGGCCAGCATGGGCTGGCCGACGATGTCGCCGATGGCGAAGATATGCGGCTGGTTGGTGCGCATCTGTTTGTCTACGGGAATGAAACCGCGCTCGTCCACGGCCACGCCGGCGGCCTCCAGATTCAGCTTCTTGCCGTTCGGACTGCGGCCCACGGCCACCAGCACCCGGTCATAGCACTGCTCCTCGGCCGGGGCCTTGGCACCCTCGAATTTCACGAAGATGCCGGCCTTCTCGGCGCGGGCGCTGACGGTTTTGGTGCCGGTCATGATGCTGTGGAAACGGCCGGCGTTCTGTTTTTCCCAGACCTTGACCAAATCCGCATCGGCGCCGGCCATGACGCTATCGGCCATTTCGACGATGTCCACCTGGGAACCCAGGGTGGCATAGACCGTGGCCATCTCCAGGCCGATGATGCCGCCGCCGACGATGAGCAGGCGCTTGGGCACTTCCTTCAGGGCCAGGGCACCGGTGGAATCCATGATGCGCTCGTCGTCGTTGGGCATGAATGGTAGTTTTACGCTCTGGGAGCCGGCGGCGATGATGATGTTTTTAAAGCTGATTTTTTCCGTGCCGGTGGCGGTTTTCACGGTCAGCTCGTGGCTGCCGGAGAACAGGGCCTCACCCTGCACCACGGTTACCTTGCGGGCCTTGGCCATGCCGGCCAGGCCGGTGGTCAGCCGCTTAATCACGCCCTCTTTATGGGCGCGCAGGGCGTCCACGTCGATTTGCGGGGCGGCGAATTTAACCCCGGTGGCGGCCATGTGGCTGGCCTCCTCGATGACGGCGGCCACGTGCAGCAGGGCCTTGGAGGGAATGCAACCCACGTTCAGGCAGACGCCGCCCAGGGTGGGATAGCGTTCCACCAGGGTTACCTTCAGGCCCAAATCGGCGGCGCGGAAGGCGGCCGAATAGCCGCCGGGGCCGGCGCCGAGCACCACCACATCGACGGCACCGTCCGGCGCGCTGGCCGAGGTGGGGGCTGGTGCTGGGGTTGGGGCGGCCGCCTTGGGGGCTTCGGCGGCGGGGGCGGCGGCCGGGGCCGGGCTGGCGGCGCTGCCGTCGTTGATTTCGCCAATCACATCGCCGGTGGAAACCTTGGAGCCGACCTTAATGTTGAAGGCCGTAATCACGCCGTCGAATTCGGCGGGAATTTCCATGGAGGCCTTGTCCGTTTCCAGCACCGCCAGGGAATCATCTTTTTTCACGCTATCGCCGACTTTCACCAGAACTTCGATAACGTCCACATCCTTAAAGTCGCCCAAATCGGGGACCACTATTGCCTTGGCCATAAAATTATCCTTAAGAAAAAAAGCCGCTATTCTAGCGCCGGCCGGGGGGAGCGACTAGCGTTCCCCGTCGGCGGCCGGGTTCAGCGGCCGTTGCACGCTGCGCAGTTCCGGGCCGGTGCCGCGCAGGGCCCCCCGTAGTTTCTGGGCGTCGGCGTCGTCGGGTTCCCGTTGCAGATGGCTGTCCAGCAGCCGAAGCGCTTCCTCCTTTTTCCCCTGGATAGCCAGATTCACCGCCAGCGAATAGCCCAGCTCTGGATTCAGGGCCACCGCCTCGCGCAGGTACTTTTCGCCGAGTTCGATTTTGGTGGCCGTGGTGAGAAAACGGCCGTAGTCCTCCAGCAGGGCTGCCCGTTTCTTCGTTTCCGACGCCGGCACCAGCGCCAGGGCCGCCTCATAGTTGGTGCTGGCCTGACGGAAGCCCTCCTCCATGTCCAGGTTATGGGCGTAGACGCCGAGGTTGGCCAGCAGCCAGAGCAGGGTCAGCCGCTGGGGGTGCTGGGCGTCGATGATGTTATCGTCGCGTACCAGCTCCAGCATCTGGGTGAGCTGGCGAATGTCCCGGCGGGCGCGCTTGCGGTCGTCGGCGCTGTCAAACTGGGTGGGATACTCGCCGGCCAGCGGGCGCAGCACCTCAACGCTGGCGATGGCCCTGTCGAAGTGGAAGGCCTGGGGGCTGACCAGGGCGGCCAAATCCTGCTGGGGATAGGGTTTGGCCAGAAGATTGCCGCCGAGCAGGGCGACGAACACTAGGATTTTCTTCATTAATCGTCCTCCAAAAAAGAAGCGCTTCCCGGGGGAAGCGCTGGGGGTTTAGTGGGTGATGTGCATGTCGAACAGGGCCCCGTCCGAAGTCTTACAGTTGCCCTTGCCGTTGTTGCCGTCCACCACCGAATAGGTACAGCTGAGATAGACGCCCCGGCCGCTGCTGCCGTTGGCGGTGCCACGATTGGCGTCGGCACTGTCGCGGGAGGCCTCGCCGGTGAAGGTGTCGCCGCCAATCTGGGCGTTGAAGACGCCGTAGCCGTCCTTGGCCGACACCGAGGCATTGCCGACGCCGTAGCGTTCGGCCAGCCTGTTGGCCGGATAGAGCCGGGCCGTGTAGGCCGCCGGCAGGGAAACGGCGCCGGGCAGCTGCAGGCTGCTTCCGGCGGCCCCGCCATGTTCCACCCGGGCCACGCGCACCTGGTTGGCCGGCACCACGTAGCAGGCGCCCAGCGCCAGGGTTAGGGTCAGAGCTCCCATTTTTTTCATCATCTCAACCTCCTATTTCGGTTCCAGCACCACGGCTTCGTTGGATTTCACCGGCACGATGAAGCAGCCGTTCAACAGCAGCGGCACCAGCACCAGCAGCAAGAGTTTTTTCATGGTTTTTCCTTTTATATCTAAGTTGAGGGCCGGGTTCGGCCGAAGCGCTTCCACGGCCCGTTCCCTTTATGGGGCCGGCGGCCGTCAAAACAATGGCGACCGGCGGGCCCCAATGGTCGCTCAATGGCCATGAGAACCACAGTCGCAGGGGCCCGTCCAATGTTTGTTTTTGGGGGTTTTGCCAATGCGGCGCCCGTGAGGGCAGAGCCAGGCAAAACCGAGGAACGGCTATCCATGGCCGTGAGAACCACAGTCGCAGGGGCCGCTCCAGTGTTTGTTTTTCGGCGTTTTGCCAATGCCCGGATTCAGCGAGTTGGTGGGGTCCTGCTGGCGGTAGAAATCGCGCAGGGCCTCCTTGGCCTGGTAGAGATGGCCCACATTATGTTCGGCCGGATACTCGGCGCCCTTGGCGTCAAAGTACTGCAGCAGCTGGGCCTTGATGGCCATGGCGTCGGTGCCGGGCTTCAGCAGGTAATCCTGGTGCATGACGTGGCAGAAGAAATGGCCGCAGTAGAGTTTTTCCACTATCAGCGCGTCCAGCTCCGGTGGCAGCACCTCGAACCAATCCTCCTCGTTGCGGCGCAGGGCAATGTCCAGGGCGAGGATGTCGCCGAAGCGCTTGCCGTGGACGGTGTGGTAGCGCTTCGCGGCCCCGGCCATGACAAAGCGATGCAGTATGGCCTGCTCGCCCTCCTTCGCCGTGCAGTAGTGGTAGGCGCCGACGGAACCCACCAGCAGTTTATCCAGATAGTCCTTGGCCTCCTCGATGCCGTCGTTTTCCATTTTCAAAACCAGATGGTGTTCGTACTGGTCGCGCATCTGGCGGAAAACCGGCGGCAGATGGCTGGGCAGCAGTTCCATGATGAACTGGGTGAATTTGTCGGAAAACTTGCCCAGGCCGATTTTGCCGGCGAGCCGGTCGAAGCGGTTTTTGAAGCGCAGGAACGGCGGCACCGCCTTGGAGCCGAGCTTGTCGATGAGCAGGAAGCTATCGCGGCCGTAGCGTTCGCTGACGTTGAAATAGTCCCGGTGCAGGTACTCGCCGGAGACCGGCAGATTTTTGAAGCTTTTCAGAATGTCGCGGCGGATTTTCGTCAGCACCCGGGTGTCGTTGGTGCCGATGTAGAAGACCTGTTCCCGGGCCGGCTTGGCGAAGGTGTCGATGCGCACGGCAAAGACAATCAGCCGGCCGGCCGAACCGGAGGCCTCGTAGAGCCGCTCGGGGTTGTTGTTGTAGCGGGCCGGGCTGGCGGCGTCCACGTCGCGCACCTTGGCCTCATAGCTACTGTCCGAGGCCCGGCGGCTGCCGCCGTTGTGCACCTGTTCGGGCCGGTAGCGCTGTTCCTGCAGGTTGGTGAGGATTTCCTCGGGCGTCTGGCCCAGGTCAATGTCCAGATGGTTAATCAGCTCCAGATTGCCGCCCTCATCGATGCGGGCGTAGAGGGCCTGCTCGGTGTAGGCCGGGCCGCGATGGATAAGGGCGCCGCCGGAGTTGTTGCAGATGCCGCCGATGATGGAGGCGCCGATGCAGGAGGAACCGATGACGCTGTGCGGCTCCCGGCCCAGCGGCCGCAGCAGGTCTTCCAGTTCAAAGAGGGTGCTGCCGGGGAAGGCTACCGCCTGGCTGCCGTCGTTGAGCAGCTGAATGCCCTTGAGCAGCATCAGGGAAATCAGCAGCACCGGCCGGTCATAGTCGCCGAAGGGGGTGGAACCGCCGGTGAGGCCGGTGTTGGAGGCCTGCAGAATCATGATGTGGTCGTGCTTCACGCAGGTGCGGGCCACCTGCCACAGTTCCACCAGCGTGCGCGGAATGACCACGGCCAGGGCCGTGCCGCTGCCGTAGCGGAAGCCCTTGTAGTAGGGGGCGGTTTTGCTGGGGTCGGTGATGACGTTGTGGTCGCCGACGAGGTTTTTCAGTTCGTTGAGTATGTTCATGGGAGCTCCAAAGGTGGGGGAATGGGTAGGGGGGGAAGCGCTTCGTTCTGCCGCAGCGCTAGGCGCTGTCCTCTTCCCGGTCGGGCGAATTGAGCAGGGCCTGCATCTTCAGGCGGCCCTCCTGGCGCAGCCGGTTGGCCTCGTCGATGAAGGCCTGGTTGTCGAAGGTGGAGATGCTGGGATTGTAGAGCCGGGCCAGTTTTTCCATGGCTTCCCGGTCAAGCTGGAAGAAGAGATTGCCGAGTTTCTCCGCCATTTCCGGTTCCACCCCCAGCGCTTCCAGCGTGCGCTTGCCGACGCGCACCGAGCTGTCGAAGGTTTCGCGCACGATTTCATCGGCGCCGGCATGGTGCAGCTCATAGACGTGCTGGCGGTCGTAGGCCCGGGCAATGATGCGCAGCGACGAACTGACCGAGCGCGCAAACGAGACAATCTCGGTGATGGCCTTGCGGTTGTGGCTGGCGATGACCAGCACATCGGCCTTCTCCAGACCGGCGGTTAGCAGCAGCTGGCGGTTGGTACCCTCGCCGAAATAGCCCTGAATCTGGAATTTCTTCAGGTCGTTGATGGTTTTGGCGTTGTTGTCGATGACCGTGCAGTGATAGCCGCAGGCGTCGAGGATGCGGTAGACAATCTGGCCGAAGCGGCCGAGGCCGATAATCAGCACATTGCGCTGTTCCTGGATTTCGTCGGGTTCACGGGTCTCGCTGATGCGGCGGTGGCGGTTGAGGAACAATTTTTCAACGATGAGGAACAGCGGTGTAATCGCCATGGACAGCACGACCATGGCCGTAAATTTGGCGCTCTGCTCCTGGGTGATGACGCCCAGGGACAGGGCCGAGGAATAGAGCACGAAGGAAAACTCACCGCCCTGGGACATCAGCACCGCCCGGGACAGGGCCTTCTGCTGGCCGGAGCGGGCCAGTTTGGCCACTACATAGATGCCCAGGCCCTTGCAGAGTTTGAACAGCAGCATGCCGCCCATCACCAGCGGGAAATTGTCGATGACCACGCTCAAATCCAGCGACATGCCGACGCCGAGGAAAAAGAGGCCGAGCAGCAGGCCCCGGAACGGTTCAATGTCGCTTTCCAGCTGGTGGCGGAATGGACTTTCCGAGAGCAGCACGCCGGCGATGAAGGCGCCCATGGCCATGGACAGGCCGCCCATTTCCATCAGCATGGCGCTGCCGAGCACCACGAAGAGGGCGCTGGCGGTCATCACCTCCCGGGCCTTGTTCCTGGCCAGGATAAAGAACAGATATTTCAGCGCGTAGCGGCCGATGAGTATCAGCGCCGCCAGGGCCAGCAGGGCCATGCCGGCACTCTGCCAGAAGGGCAGGCTGGCCTTGCTGCCGCTGTGGGCCGGGGCCAGGAAGGACACCACCGCCAGCAGCGGCACCAGCATCAAATCCTCAAACAGCAGAATGGAGACAATCTTGCGGCCGCCCTCGGAGCTCAGGGCCTCGCGCTCGGACAGAATCTGAATGACCATGGCCGAGGAGGTGAGCACAAAGCCGGCGGCACCGATGAAGCTGACCTCCCAGCCGAAGCCGAGCAGCCGGGCGCCGAGGCAGAGCAGCAGCAGACAGCAGGCCACCTGGGCCGCGCCGAGGCCGAATATCTGCCGGCGTAGATGCCAGAGGTGGGCCGGTTCCATTTCCAGACCGATGATGAACAGGAACATGACCACGCCGAATTCGGCCAGGTGCAATACCGCCTGCGGGTCGCCGGCCACGCTAAAAAAAGACAGCGCCAGACCGGCGCAGAGATAGCCCAGCACGGAGCCCAGTCCGAGCCGTTTGAAGAGCGGCACGGCCACCACCGCCGCGCCCAGGTAAAGCACCGTTTGCAGCAGCTGATGGGCCTGTTCCGTATGCTCTAGCGCCATAGAATCTCCTCTAAAAAGTGTAAAAAAGGGGTAATTATCGGGATTTTTCGCCGCCGGGGCAGCAATTTCGCCGCCGGAGGCCCTGCTAAAATAGGGCTTTTGGAGCCAAAAAATGGAATTTACCAAAATGCACGGGCTGGGTAATGACTTTGTGGTGCTGGATTGCCGCCACCGGCCCTTCACCTGGACGCCGGCCCAAATCCGCGCCCGGGCCGACCGCCATCGCGGCATCGGCTTCGACCAGCTGCTGATTATCGAGGCCGCCCGCGACCCGAGCCATGACTTCGTCTATCGCATCTTCAACGCCGACGGCGGCGAGGTGGAACACTGCGGCAACGGTGCCCGCTGCTTCGGCCACTATCTTTATGAACAGCAGCTCTTCGATTTCAGCCGGCCGGCCCGGGTCCAGGTCAAGCGCGGCCTCATTCACATCGACCGGGCCGGGGTGAACGCCCAGGGCGAAGCGCTCTACGCCGTGGACATGGGCACGCCCCACTTCGCGCCGCCGGTGCTCATTGACGGGGAGTGCTTCTTCCGCGTCGACATGGGCAATCCCCACGCCGTCCGGCTGGTGGCCGACGTGGCCACGGCGCCGGTGGCCGAATGGGGGCCCCGGGTGCAGCGCCAGTCCGACCTGTTCCCCGAGGGCGTCAATGTGGGCTTCATGGCCCGGCGCAGCCCGGCGGCCATCGACCTGCGTGTCTACGAGCGCGGCGCCGGCGAAACCCAGGCCTGTGGCACCGGGGCCTGTGCGGCGGTGGCGGCCGGCATCGAGGCCGGTTTGCTGGGGCCGGAGGTGGTGGTAAATCTGCCCGGCGGCACGCTGCAAATCCGCTGGCAAGCCCCGTCGCCACTGCAACTTATCGGCCCGGCGGCCACGGTTTTTCGCGGTTCGCTTTGCTATACTTAGATTCCTTTTTTCTATTTTTCAATCAATATGCAAACAACAAAAGCCATTATCCCGCTCATTGATTTGGCCACCTATAAAAAGGAGGAAAGCGCCGAGCACATCGCCAAGCTATGTCGCAGCGCCGTTACGCCTTTTGGCCGGGTGGCGAGCGTTGGCGTGGCGCCGGAGCTGGTGCCGCTGGCCCGCAAAACGCTGGACGAACTGCACGGCGAGCTGGTGAAAGTGGCAACGGTGGTCAACTATCCGGACGGCAACGATGAGTTTGATGAGGTACTCAAAGCCACCGCCCAGGTGCTCAACGAGGGCGCCAACGAAATCGAACTGGTCTTTCCCCACGGCCAGTTCAAGGCCGGCAACGAGGCCCAGGCCGTGAAGCTGGTCTCGGCGGTGTCGGCCCTCTGCATTCCCCACGGGGCCACCCTCAAGGTCATTCTGGAAACCACCGCCCTGGCCGACGAGGCCCTGATTCTGCGCGCCAGCGAGATTGCCGTGGAAAATGGCGCCCACTTTCTGCGCACCAGCAGCATCGTCCGCAACAAGAACGGCGACACGCCGGAGACGCTGAGCGCCATGCTGGACGTCATTAACCGCTATGGCGGCAACGTCGGCATCAAAATTTCGGCCAGCACCGCCAATCTGGAAATGGCCCGCCGCTATCTGCAGCTCATCGAGGCCCGCAACGGTGAAAGCTGGGTCAAACCCAACCACGTGCGCCTCAGCAGCCTGACCCTGCTCACCGAAATCTTGAACGATTTGGGGGCAATATCCACCGACGACCAAATTTAAGGGAGCGCTTCCATGTCATTCCTACCCCAAGAAATCATTCGTAAAAAACGCGACGGCGGCGCCCTCAGCGTCGAGGAAATTCACCACTTCGTCCAGGGCATCGGCCACGGCACCATCAGCGAAGCCCAGATTGCGGCGCTGGCCATGGCCATCTTCTTCAACGATATGAATCTGGAGGAACGCACCGCCCTGACCCTGTCCATGCGTGATTCCGGCGAGAAGCTCGACTGGAAGGGCCTGCTCGACGGCGCCCCGGTGGTGGACAAGCATTCCACCGGCGGCGTCGGCGATTTGGTGTCGCTGGTGCTGGCGCCGCTGCTGGCCTCCTGTGGCGCCTATGTGCCGATGATTGCCGGCCGTGGCCTCGGCCACACCGGTGGCACCCTGGACAAGCTGGAGGCTATCCCCGGCTTTAAAATCTTCCCGGAAATCGACGAGCTCAAGCACATCGTCAAAAACGTGGGCTGTGCCATCATCGGCCAGACCGCCAATTTCGCCCCGGCCGATAAGAAAATCTATGCCGTGCGCGACGTTACGGCCACGGTGGAAAGCGTGCCGCTGATTGCCTCGTCCATTCTGTCGAAGAAGCTGGCCGAGGGCCTGACCAGCCTCATCATGGACGTGAAGGTCGGCACCGGCGCCTTCATGAACAATCTAGAACGGGCCACCACCCTGGGCCGGGCCATCGTCGACATCGCCAACCAGGCCGGCTGCCCCACCAGCGCCCTGATTACGGACATGAATCAGGTGCTGGCCAGCAGCGCCGGCAACGCCCTGGAGGTGGCCGAGGCGGTGAAATTCCTGCGCGGCGAGAAGGGCAATCCGCGCCTGAAGGAGGTAACCTTCGCCCTCGGCGCCGAGGCCCTGGTGAATGCCAAGCTCGCCGACAGCCGCGAACAGGCCCGCCAGCAGCTGCAGGAGGCCCTGGACAGCGGCCGGGCCCGCGACCGTTTCGACCACATGGTCATCGCCCAGGGCGGCCCGGATAATTTCTGCGCCACCTACAAATCCCACCTGCGCCGGGCGGCGGTGGTGAAACCGCTGTTTGCCGAGCGCGACG
This sequence comes from uncultured Cardiobacteriaceae bacterium, assembly GCA_963532425.1. Lineage (GTDB taxonomy): Bacteria > Pseudomonadota > Gammaproteobacteria > Cardiobacteriales > Cardiobacteriaceae > CAUSKK01. Next base: position 215,540 of record CAUSKK010000001.1, on the reverse strand, counting down.
GCATTCTGCAGAGCATGGACACCCGGGCCATCGGCGTGGCGGTTATCAAGCTCGGCGGCGGCCGGCGCAATGTCAATGACAGCATCAACCACAGCGTCGGCTTCAACCACATTCAGCCGCTGGGCGCCTATCTCGACCGGGATACGCCGCTGGTTACCATTCACGCCGAGAGCGAGGACGATTGGCAGGTGGCCGCCCAGGACTATCTCAACGCCGTCAGCATCGGCGAAACCACCCCCCCGGACAGCCCGGTTATCCTCGAATACATCAACTAAACCCCGCCCCTCCATTGAGGGGCTTTTTTATTCCCCCGAAGCGCTTCTTCCGCCGCTGCCTTTCAAACCGAAGCGCTTCCCTTGCTTCGATTCGCTCGCGCGAAGCGCTTCGTTCTGGGCGGGCTGGAAAGAGTGAGACGCCTGGGGGCTAGTTCCGTAAAAAACGACTGGGTCGCCGGGGCGAAGCGCTTCGTTCTGGTTATCCCGCCGGAAGCGCTTCCCGCCCAGAAGACGCTAAAAAACGAAGCGCTTCATTGCCAGCCGGTCGGGATAGCAATCCAACAAAAGAGGAGCGCTTCGGTTGGCTATCGAAGGGGGAGCGCTTCCCTTCCAAGCGAAGCGCTTCCCCCAAGCCCCGCTCGAACCAATCCCTCACCTGAACCTTTAAACCGAAGCGCTTGGTTTAGCGGCCAAAGGGGAGCGCTTCCTTTCCCTACCGGGCTTCAAGCTGAAGCGCTTCGTTCTGGGAAGACTAGAAAGGGCAAAGCGCTTTGTTGCCAACAGGTTGGGGCTGTCCTATCGAGCCAAAAGAGGGAAGCGCTTCTCTTACGAGAGGCGCTAAACAACGAAGCGCTTCCGGCGCGGGCCGGGGTGGCAATCCCAAACGGCGAAGCGCTTCGTTAGAAATCCGAGGTTCCAGAGCGAAGCGCTTCGGTTGGCCATTGAAGAAGAGGCGCCACCTTTTCTTGCTGCTCTTCGAGCCGAAGCGCTTCGTTTAGCTGCCAAAGGAGGGAGCGCTTCTTTTCCCAGCCGAAGCGCTTCCGTTCAGTGCTTGAATCCATGAATTTTCCAGCCGGCCTTCAAACCGAAGCGCTTCGGTGGAGAAAAGCCGGGGCAATCATCGTGAAAACCCAAAAGAGGGGAGCGCTTCGTTCTGGCTATCCCAGCTGGAAGCGCTTTCCTCCCAGAAGACGCTAAAAAACGAAGCGCTTCGTTGAAAACGGGCCGGGCTAGTCTTTGCCGAAAGCAAAAAAAAGGAAGCGCTTCATGCTTAAAAGCCATCAACGAGCGAAGCACTTCGGCCGGGCTCTGAAAAGAACTGAGCTTCCCAAGGGAAGCGCTTCGTCCTAGGTTAGCCCGCCGGAAACGCCTCCCTTCTAGAGGGTGCTAAAAACCGAAGCGCTTCATTCCGCTGGCCCCGGCCCAAAGGAAGCGCTTCGCTGGAAATAGGCCGGGGTAAATCGTTACCAAGACCAGAAGGGGGAAGCGCTTCACCCCCAGCCGATAAATCGGTTCCGGGCCGGGGTGGCAAGCCAAAGGGGGGGGAGCGCTTCCTTTAACCGAAGCGCTTGGGTGCTGGTTCCGAAAATAGCTGGGTCGCCGGGGCGAAGCGCTTCGGTCTAATTACCCAGCAGGAAGCGCTTCACCCCCAGCCGTTCCGGGCCGGGGTGGCAAGCCAAAGGGGGGAGCGCTTCCCTTAACCGAAGCGCTTGGGTGCTGGTTCCGAAAATAGCTGGGTCGCCGGAGCGAAGCGCTTCGGTATCCAAGCCCAAGGAAGCGCTTCACCCCCAGCCGATAAATCGGTTCTGGGTCGGGGTGGCCAGCCAAAGGGGGAAGCGTTTCCTTTAACCGAAGCGCTTGGGTGCTGGTTCCGAAAATAGCTGGGTCGCCAGGGCGAAGCGCTTCGTTCTCCAAGCCCAAAGGAAGCGCTTCACCCCCAGCCGTTCCGGGCCGGGGTGGCAAGCCAAAGGGGGGAGCGTTTCAGCGGATTCATGGATTTTCTACTGACTGGGTTTACAGACCGAAGCGCTTCGTTCTCCAAACCAGAGAAAGCACTTCTTTCCCCCGCTGTCCTTCTAGCCGAAGCGCTTCATTCTGGGAGGGCCGGAAAGAGTGAAGCGCCGGGGCCCAGTTCTGAAAATATCCCAGCCGCCGGGGCAAAGCGCTTTGTTGGAAACAGGCCAGCATAGGCCGAAGCGCTTTGGCCGGGCTGCTCTGAAAATAACGGAGTCGCCGGGGGGAAGCGCTTCATTTCGGGAGGAATGAAAAGGACCGGGGCAATCGTCGGCGAGCTAAAAAGGGGAAGCGCTTTCGCCTCTACTGCTCTTCAAACCGAAGCGCTTCATTCCTAGCAATTTGAAAGAACCGAAGCGCTTCGTTCTGGTTATCCCAGTCATAAGCGCTTCCCGCCCAGAAGACGCTAAAAAACGAAGCGCTTCATTGCCAGCCGGTCGGGATAGCAATCCAACAAAAGAGGAGCGCTTCGGTTGGCCATCGAAGAGGAGCTGCTCTCTTCTCGGCTAATTGAAATAACCGAAGCGCTTCCTTCAACCGAAGCGCTTGGGGCCAGTTCCGAAAATAGCTGGGCCATCGGAACGAAGCGCTTCGTTCTGGGGATACCGGAAAGGCCGGAGCGCTTCATTTCCAGAAGACGCTAAAGAATGAAGCGCTTCTGTCCCGGGCCGGGGTGGCAAACCTAAGGAGGACGCGCCTAGGGGCCAGCTCTAAAAATAACTGGGGCGCCAAGGGGAAGCGCTTCATTCCGGAAAGATTGAAAAGGGCCGGGGCCATCGTTGGCGAGCTAAAAAGGGGGAGCGCTTCGGTTGGCTATCGAAGGGGAAGTACTTTCTCCCCTGCTGCTCTTCAAACCGAAGCGCTTCCTCTTGTCCTGGCCGGGAGCGCTTCGTTGGAAATCCGAGGTTCCGGAGGGAAGCGCTTCGTTCTTAAAAGCCTCAACGGGGGAAGCGCTTCGTTGGGAACGGGCCGGGGCGCTCGGGCCGAAGCGCTCCCCCCTTTCCCTAGCTTAGAAGCGCTTCCTGCGGCCGAAGCGCTTCGCCGGAGCCCAAAAAAAGCGCCCCGAAGGGCGCCTGGCTTTAGTCGTTGATGATTTTCTGCACCGTCTTGGCAATGGCGTCGTTCCAAACCTCCTCGGCCTTGAGTTCGTCGAAATCATTGGTGAGGGTCAGGTAGAAGCTGCGGCTGTCGTTGGGGGGCATTTCCACCACCCCGTGGCGGAAGCGGTAGAACAGGGCCAGGGCCTCGTTCTCCTTGCCCTGCAGGGCAAGGGCGTGGAACAGGTTCACCGCCACGCCGCCGTGGTCGGGGGCCACGGTCAGACCCTCTTTGCCGAGCGCTTCGGCCCGGGCCCAGCCCGGTTCCTTCATCAGCACCCAGAACCAGCTGGCATTCATGTAGGCATCGCCGAGCTCCTGGGCACTAATCACACCAAGCCGATGGGCCTGCTGGCTCAGGCGCAGGGTGTCTTCCAGAATGATGGCCTTCTGGGCCGGCTCCTCGCGCAGGCTGGTGAGCAGGCCGTTGAAGAGCTCATAGTGTTGGTAGTGGACGCGGGAGCTCACCGCCAGCGGCCGCAGCAGATGCAGGAATTTTTCCACCTCCCGGGCCAGCTGCTGGCGGTCGGCGCTGTTCTCGGGATTGCGGCGTTTCAGCAGTTCCAATTCCAGTTCGGTCAGCTTGTCGGTGTCGCTGAAATCCAGGGCGAAATCGTCGAAGGCGCGCAGCAGTGGATGGGTTTCCTCGTCGGCCTTGGCTGGCGTGTCCTTGGCCTCCGTTTCTTTGGCCTCCGTTTTTTCTTTAGCCTCCGGTTCCTTGGCCTCCGGCTCCTTGGCCTCCGGCGGGGGCACCTCTTTCTCTTCCGGCGGCGGGACTTCCTCGTCCGCCTTGGGGGGCAGCGGCATCACCTCCACCGGCGGCGGGATTTCCTGGGCCAGGGCCCCGGGCGTGCCGGTCTCGGGCGGCGGCGGTGGATTGTCGGCGTTCTCGTCCTGGGCCAGCGCCAGGGCGCCCCAGCCGAGCAGACAGCTAAGCAGTAATTTTTTCATCGGTAGTTCCTAGGATTGGGGAAAACGGCTGCGGCCAACGATGCCCATCAATTTATAGACCAAATCGGCCGCGAGAAAATCATAGCTGTGAAAGCCGGCCAGGGGGGCAAATTCCACCACATCGAAGGCGACGATGCGGCGCTGGCGGGCGATGTCGGCGACCACGTCCAGCAGCTGCCACCAGCCCAGACCGCCGGGCACCGGCGTGCCCGTGGCCGGCATCACCGCACTGTCGAGGCCGTCGATGTCCACGCTGAGATAGATATGCTCGGGAAAATCGGCGGGCAGGGTATAGCCATGCTGGGGCGGATTGCAGAACTGGCGGGCGTCCACATAGTGAATCTGCGCCGGCCGCGCCTCGCGCAAAGCCTGTTCCTCGCTGGACACGGCCCGGGTGCCGAGCTGCACCAGCGGCAGGCCCTCGTCCACCAGCCGCTTCATGACGCAGGCATGGCTCCAGATGGAACCCTCATAGTCCTGGCGCAAATCGGCGTGGGCGTCAATCTGCACCACGCCGAGCCGGCCGCCGACGCCATCGACGGCACCCATGACCGTGCCATAGCTGAGGCTGTGTTCGCCGCCGAGCACCACCGGGATTTGGCCCCGTTCCACCAACGCGCCGCTGAGCTGGCGCAACCGGGCCATCAGGGCCTCGGGCGTGCCGCGACAGTCCACCGGCTCCTGGGTGTAGATGCCCCAGTGGCCGGGCTCGCTGCCGAGCTGGTCGCGGGTTTCCAGCTGCTGGGAGGCCGCGATGATGGCCGCCGGGCCCGCCGCCGTGCCGCCGCCATAGCTAACGCTGTCCTCATAGGGCACGGGGATAACGTGGAAAAGGGCGTCGCTGGCCCGGGGTTGCTCAAACTCCGACCCCAAAAAGATTTCTGCTTCACTCATAGTCCGTTCTCCGCTGTTGCTGTTGTTTCCGCCGGCCGTTCCCGCCGCACCCGAATGATTTCAATCAGCGCCGGCAGCACCGACAGCCCAATAATCAGCAGCACCACCTTGCCGAAGTGTTTCTGCACCAGCGGCAGCGTGCCGAAGCTGTAGCCGAGCACGGTAATGCCGACAATCCAAATCAGCGCGCCGATGATGTTGTAGGCGAAGAAGCGCTTGTACTCCATGTGGGAGAGGCCGGCCACAAAGGGGGCCAGCGTCCGCACGATGGGGACGAAGCGGGCCAGAATGATGGTGCGGCCGCCGTATTTTTCATAGAAACCATAGGCGCGCTGGTAGTGGCTTTCCTTGATGAGCTTCCGTTCCAGCAGCCGGGCGCCGAAATACTTGCCGATGTAGAAATTCACCAGGTCGCCGAGAATGGCGGCGCCGGTCAGCAGCAGGCAGATGAAGCCGATGTCCAGATGGCCGGTGGCGGCCAGGGTGCCGGTGATGAACAGCAGCGAATCGCCGGGCAGAATCGGCGTAATCACCAGGCCGGTTTCACAGAAGATAATCAGGAAGAGAATGGCGTAGAGCCAGGGCCCGTACTGGGCGCTCAGTTCGGTCAGATGGCGGTCGATGTGCAGGACAAAATCCACCAGCTTCCAAACCTGGGGCCAGAACAGCACCAGCAGCAGGGCCAGCAGGGCGGCGGCGCCCCCGAGCAGCCGTTTATTTCTACTCACGGCCGAAGAATCCTACGCGGGTGGGCAGGCCGGTTTCCTCGGTAACCACGCCGTCGATGTCGGCCTCGGCTACGGCTACATTGCGGGCCAGGGTGGCCCCTTCCACCACGCTGCGGGCGTTGGCGATGTTCTGTTCCAGCGGCAGGGCGTATTCCCCCAGCGGCGAATGGAATTCTAAAAAGAGGTCGTCGCCATACCAGCCGATTTTCATGGGCTGGTTGAGGATATTCACCTGGGTGTTGGTGCCGACCTTGTGGAACAGGGACTCGATGCCCTCGGGATACATGCGAATGCAGCCGTGGGACACGCGCATGCCGACGCCGTCGGGCTTGTTGGTGCCGTGAATCAGATAGCTGGGATTGGAAAGGCGCATGGCGAACAGGCCCAGCGGGTTATCGGGCCCGGCCGGAACGATGGCCGGCAGCGGGTCGCCGGCTTCGGCGTGTTCCTTGCGCACCGAGGCCGGCGGCGTCCAGGTGGGATTGGCCTTCTTCTCGGTGATGCGCATGATGCCCTCGGGCGTGCCCCAGCCCTCGCGGCCGATGCCGATGGCGTAGACGTCCACCACCGGCTTGTCGGGCGGATAGTAGTAGAGGCGCATTTCCGGCAGGTTGATGACGATGCCGGTGCGCGGCGCGTCGGGCAGGATAAAGCGGGTGGGCAGAATGACCTGGTCGCCCTCCTTCAGATAGAGGCCGTCGAGGCCCTTGTTGGCGTTGGCGAGGGCGTCATAGCCGATGCCGTATTCGCGGCCGATGTCGGCGAAGGTATCGCCCTTTTTGGCGGTGATGATTTGCACCTTGCCCACCACGTTCACCCCCGGCGGCGGCAGGGGATATTCTTCGGCCCGGGCGGCGCCGGCCAGCAGCACGCCCAGCATTAAAACGAGTTTTTTCATAGATTTATCGTAGTTAAGAAAGAAGGGGGCCTATTGTAGCGGGAATACCGGGGCGAAGTGCTGTCGCCGCCGTTGGGGGGAACTAAAGAAAGGCGCTGGCCCTGCTCCCCCATCGGGCACAATGGCCGTTCCTTTAGTAAATTGGAAAGCCCATGCTCCCCTTCTCCAAAACCACCCCGCCCCCGTCCTCCGACCGGCTCCACCTCCAGCCGCTGGAAGCCGCCGACCTCTGCTTTCTCCACCAACGGCTAAAAAATCCGCCCGGCGGCTGCTGCTGGTACGGCACGCCCTACCACGGCCTCGACGCCCTGCTGGCCCTGCACGAACAGCACCGCTTCGACCCGCAGCAGCGCCACTACCTGCTCGTCGGGGCGCCGACGGGCAGCAAGGGCTGGGACAACCGCCGGGGCCTGTGCAGTCTGGTGGCCCTCGACCCCATTCACCGCCATGCCGAACTCCGGCTGGAGCTGCTCCAGGACGAGGCCGAGCTCTGGGCCGAAGCGCTTCCCCTGGCCCTGGCCCGGGCCTTCGATGAAGTCAATCTGCACCGGCTCGAACTGCAGCGGCCGCCGGCCGCCAACCCCAGCACCGAACTGCTCCAGCGCCTCGGCTTCCAGCGGGAGGGCGTCCGCCGGGCGGCCTACTACCGGGCCGGCTGCTACGAGGACGGGGAGCTTTTCGCCCTGCTCGCCCCGGACTACTACGGCCCCTGAGTCCGGGCCCGGCAATGCGCTATAGTGGCGCCTGTCAATCCAGCCTTTCCGGGAAATCCACATGAATCTCTACAAGACTTTGCGACCGCTGCTCTTCCGGCTCAGCCCGGAGACGGCGCACCATCTCGCCCTGACCGCCCTCCACTGGCTGCCCAGCGTGCTGCTGCCCCACTATGACGGCCCGGACGAAGCGCTTCCCCTCATGGGCCTGCACTTCAAAAATCGCCTCGGCCTCGCCGCCGGCCTCGACAAGGACGGCCAGGCCCTGGGCGCCTGGGCCCGGCTCGGCTTCGGCCATCTGGAGCTGGGCACCGTAACCCCCTTTCCCCAGCCCGGCAATCCGGCGCCGCGCCTGTTTCGCCTGCCCGAGCACCGGGCCCTGATTAACCGCATGGGCTTTAATAACGCCGGCGTCGCCGCGCTGGTAAACCGGGTGAAGCGCTTCGGCCGGGGCGATGTCATCGTCGGCATCAATCTCGGCAAGAACAAGGACACGCCCAACGAGGAGGCTCTAAACGACTACCTCTATGGCCTCGAACGGGCCTATGGCGTCGCCGACTATCTGGCCATCAACATTTCCTCGCCGAACACCGTCGGCCTGCGCGATTTGCAGCGGGGCGAAGCGCTGCGGGCCCTGCTGGCCGGCCTGAAACAGGGCCAGCGCCACCAGCAGCAGCTCAGTGGCAAATACACGCCGCTGGTGGTGAAGATTGCCCCCGACCAGGAGGAAGAGGCCCTGGCCGCCCTGCTCGATGCCCTGCGCGAGGCCCAGGTGGACGGGGTCATCGTCAGCAATACCACCCTGGAGCGCCGCGCCGTGGCCGGCCACCCCCACGCCGACGAGGCCGGCGGCCTCTCCGGAGCGCCGCTACTGGAACCGTCCACCCGGCTGCTGCGCAAGGTGCGCCACGCCCTGCCCACCGTGGCCCTGATTGCCGCCGGCGGCGTGCTCAGCCGCGCCGACTACGAGGCCAAGCTGGAGGCCGGCGCCGATTTGGTGCAGCTGTTCACCGGCCTGATTTACGAGGGGCCGGGGCTGCTGAAGGAGTGTCTGGCATGAAAACCCTGAGGGAGCTGAGCCGCAATCCGGTGCATCTGCTCGCCTTCGGCTTCGGTTCCGGCCTGCTGAAGCCGGCCCCGGGCACCTGGGGCACCCTGGCCGGCCTGCTGCTCTACTACCCGCTGGCCCGGCTGCCGGCGCCGCTGCTGGTCCTTTTTCTCGTCGTCGCCTTCATCGGCGGCTGTGGCCTCTGCGGCCGCACCTCCCGGGATTTGGGCGTGCACGATTTCGGCGGCATCGTCTGGGACGAGATGGTGGCCATCTGGCTGCTGCTGGCCTATTACCCCCACTTTGCGGCCCAGCCCGGCTGGCTCCGGGCCCTGCTGGCCTTCCTCAGCTTCCGGCTCTTCGACATCTGGAAGCCCTGGCCGATTAAATTCTTCGACCGCCGCCTGGAAACCGGCTTCGGCATTATGTTCGATGACCTGCTCGCCGCCGGCTATGCCTGGCTGCTGCTGGCCGGAATCCAGCTATGGTTCTAGACAGCCGCATCTTCGATTTGCCCCAGTTCCAGCTGGCCGCCCTGAAAAAGACGCTGGCGCCGGCCGAGGTGGACGCGCTCAAAGCCCGGCACCGAGCCCAGTGGGAACAGTGGAAGGCCCTGGCCCGGCGGCTGGCGGCGACGCTGGCCCTGCCGGCGCCCTATGTGGAGAGCTGGACCAACGGCTGGCAGCTGCGCGCCCACTTCTTCGCCACCCTGAAAACGGCAGCCGGAGCCGATAGCGCTTCGATTATTTCCCTGCTCTGGAACCGACGCCGGCTCACGGTCAGCCTCGACTGGCACGCCTACCGGGCCGACCGTTCCCGCAGCACCCTGGCCGACTACAACCGCTGGCTCGACGCCCTGGGCCCCGAGTTCGCCGACTGGGAAATCTGGCCGGGCACCGCCGACGAGTACGCCGACTATCCCACCCTGGCCACGGCGCCGCCGCCCGTTATCGACGCCGACCACCCCTTCTACTGCCTCGGCCGCCACCGGCCCCGGGCGGCGCTGGCCCAGCCCGACCTGGAGGATTGGCTGGCGGCCAGCGTCCGGGCGCTGCTGCCGCTGTACACGGCCAGCCTCGGCCCCTCTTCTCCCTAACCAAGGAAAACCATGAACGTTGCGAAAAATACCGTTGTAACCCTGTCCTTCAAAATGCACGACCTCAAGGCCAACGAGGGCCGGTCGGTGCCGCCCCAGAGCGGGGAAACCACCTATCTGCACGGCGGCTACGGTGCCCTGCTGCCGAAGGTGGAGGAGGCCCTGGAGGGGCTGGCCGTGGGCGAGGAAATCAGCCTGACCCTGGCCCCGGCTGACCACTTCGGCGACTACGACCCGAAACTGGTGCGCCGGGAGCGGCGGGAACACCTGCCGGCGGACATCAGCGCCGGCGTGGTGCTGGAGGGCGATGACCCGCTGACCGGCCACCGGCGCCTGTTCTACGTGGTGCAGGTGGAGCCGGAGTGGGTAACCCTGGACAGCAATCACCCCCTGGCCGGCCAGCCGATGAAATTCACGGCCCGGGTGCTGGCCGTCCGCCCCGCCACCCCGGCGGAAATTGACCACGGCCACGTCCACGGCGACGACGGCCATCACCACCACTGACATGCCCACCCGTCTGCTGGGCCTGCTGCCCAAACTGCTGGCGCTCATCACCGTTCTGCTCATTGCCGGCCAGCTCGGTGAAAACAGCTGGACGACGGCCCTGGTGCTGGGGGTCATCGCCGGCAATCTGGTCGAGCTGGACAACGATTTGCGCGGCCAGCTGCGCGACTATGTTCTGCTGCTGCTCCTCTTCGCCTGCTTCTCGGCTCTGGTTCAGCTCAGCCTGGACAATTACACCCACTTCGCCCTGCTGTTCAGCAGCCTGACCTTCGTCCTGATTTACCTGGGCACCCTGGGGGCGCGCTATAAAACCCTGGGTTTCATCGGCCTGGTCATCGGTATCTACACCGCCCTCAGCTACCAGCCCGGCATCAGCCCCTGGCAGAATCCGCTGCTGCTGCTGCTCGGCGCCCTGATTCAGGGGGCCTACGCCCTGGCGCTGGAATGGCTGTTGCCCTACCGGCCGGTGCGCGAGGCCATCGCCAATGGCTATCTGGCCCTGGCCGACTATCTGGACGCCAAGGCCCGCTTCTTCGACCCGGACGAGCTCGACCTCATCGCCCAGCACCGCCAGCGCCTGCTGGACTGCAACGACGCCGTCATTCAGAAGTTCAACCGCTGCCGCGAGGCCCTGTTTTTCCGCAGTGCCAACAGCCGCTATGGCCGCTATCTGCACCAGTACTTCACCGCCCAGAATATCCACGAGCGCATCAGCTCCAGCCACTTCAACCATACGGTTTTTGTCTACCAGCTGCGCCATAGCGATTTGGTTTTCCGCCTGCAACGGCTGTTGCAGCAGCAGGCGGCGGCCTGCCGGGCGGTGGCGGCCGGGGTGCCGCTGTCCCAGCGTCTGGAAAAGTCCCTGACCGGCATCAACGAGGCCCTGGCCCGGCTGCCCGGCGAAAACCGGCTCCAGCTGGAACTGCTGCGCCGGCTGGTGGCCAATCTGACCGCCGTCAATGAGCAGCTGCGCAGCCTCGACCGCCACGACGGCCCCCGGGACGCCCGCATTCACTACCAGCAAACGCCGCTGCGCCAGCTGCTGCCGCTGCTCTGGCAGCAGTTCGATTTGAGCAATCCGGCCCTGCGCCACGCCCTGCGCCTGACCCTGCTGATGGTGGTGTCCTTCACCCTTATCGCCTGCCTCCAGCTGGATTTGGGCTATTGGATACTGCTGACGGTGCTGTTCGTCTGCCAGCCCAACTACGCCAGCACGCGCAGCCGGGTGAACCAGCGCATCATCGGCACCCTGGCCGGGGTGCTGGCGGCCCTGGCCATACCGCTGTTTTTCCCCAGCGACAGCGCAAAGATGGCCTTTGTGCTGCTCACCACCATGCTGTTTTTCTATTTCCGCCAGCAGCGCTACGGCTATTCCACCTTTTTCATCACCCTGCAGGCGCTGAGCGGCTTCAGCCTGCAGGGCCTGAACCTCTACGAGGCCATTCCCATGCGCCTGCTAGACACGGTCATCGGCGCCGGCCTGGCCTGGCTGGCCCTGCGCTACTGCTGGGCCGACTGGCACTATCTGCGCCCGGATTTGGTCATCGGCCAGGTGCGCGCCAGTCTAGCGGCCTATCTGGCGGCGGTGCTGCAGCGGGAGAGTCCGGACGATTTGGCCTATCGGGTCGCCCGGCGCGAGGCCCACGAGCGGCTGGCCCAGCTGTCGGCGACGGTGCAGGAACTGCGCAGCCACGGCAGCGACAGCACGGCCCTGCAGGCGGTGCAGGAGGAATCCTGGCGCCAGCTCAGCCATATTTCGGCCCTGGCCTCCCACTGGGACGGCTCCGGGGCCCTGATGGCCCAGCTGGCAACCCCGGCGACCGCGAACGACGCCCCGGCCCCCGAGGGAAGCGCTTCGATTCCCGCATCGGCCGGCGCAGAAAGCCCGGCCCCGGCCGCCACCGGTGGCAGCGCTTCGCTGGCGAAAGCCCCGGCCGCTAGCGGTGCTAAAGATTCGGCGCCGGTGGCCGGCGGAAGCGCTTCGGTTCCAAGTGGCAGCACGGCCCCGGCGAAAGCGGCCGACCCGACGACCCCGCCCCTGGGCGAAGCGGTGCTGGCGGCTCTGGCCAGTGGCACGGCCCCGCCGGAGTTGCTGGCGGCCCTGGCCGCCCGGCCCGAGAGTTTCCTCAGCACCCAGCTCCAGCAAATCCTGCGTGAGGAATAGACCCCACCCCGGCCCGGCCGGGGTTTTTGTTGGCCGGCGGGGATTTAGACCGAAGCGCTTCCCTCGGGCCGGGGCTAATCCAAAGGGGAGCGCTTCCGCCGGCAGAGGACCGGGCTGGGCTCCGAAAGCATCTGGGGTTCCACAGCGAAGCGCTTCATTCGGCAGAAAAAGGGGGAGCGCTTCGCTTCCAGAAGATGCAGAGTAACGAAGCGCTTCGTTCTGAACTACGCTGGAAATAGGGAAGCGCTTCGAGCTGAAACGGAGGAAGCGCTTCGGTCTGCAGCAAAAGGGAGCGCTTCCCTCGGTCTCGGCTCTTCAGGAGGCAGCGCTTCGGCCTAGCGGTTTCAATGGAGGAAGCGCTTCCCGCCGGAAAGCCAATCGCCGGGGCCGATAAAAATCCTAGAGCTGGAAGCCGAAGCGCTTCGGCTTTAGAGGTTGTAGAACAATGAAGCGCTTCCCCCGGCAGAGGGTCGGGCTGGGCTAATCACTGCCGAAGTTGGAAGGGGGAGCGCTTCATTCTGAACTGCGCTGGAAATAGGGAAGCGCTTCGAGCTGAAACAGAGGAAGCGCTTCGGTCTGCATTAAAAGGGAGCGCTTCAACTCTAGACGCTGCAAGAAATGAAGCGCTTCCCTCGGTCTCGGCTTGTCAGAAGGAAGCGCTTCACCTTAAAAGCTGCAAAACAACAAAGCGCTTCGGCCTAGGGGTTTAAATTGGAGAAGCGCTTCCTGGCCGACTTGAAACGTCTCGTCAGAAATCTGGGGTTCAAAAGGGAAGCGCTTCGGTCTCTAAACCGGGCGGGTTCTTCCCGGCCTTTTGGACGCTCTGTCTGGCGAAGCGCTTCGGTTCCAGCAATGGATTTATGGCCGGGCTGGGAAAGGGTCTGTTCGATTAAAGCGCTTCGTTACCCGCCGGCCAAGCTAATCATTACTCGGCAAAGGGGAGCGTTTCTAACAAGGGGGAAGCGCTTCAAGTGGAAAACGGAGGAAGCGCTTCCGCCGGCAGAGGGTCGGGCTGGGCTCCGAAAGCATCTGAAGTTCAAAACCGAAGCGCTTCATTCGGCAGAAAAAGGGGAGCGCTTCGCTTCCAAAGGGTGCAGAACAACGAAGCGCTTCCCTCAACCTGACAAGGGGGAAGCGCTTCAATTAGGACGGCCCGGCTGAAGCGCTTTGGCCGCGCGGTTTCAATGGAGGAAGCGCTTCCCTGACAAAGGGTCGGGCTGGGCTCCGGAAGTATCTGGGGTTCCAAAGCGAAGCGCTTCATTCCGGGAAGCCCTGGGGCGATGTTTCCCAGCGAAGCGCTTCGGTTCCGGCGGGCTGGGCTAATCGTCGCCGAGACTAAAGGGGAAGCGCTTCATTCGGCGCCAACCGGGGAGCGCTTCGTTCGGAACCGCGCTGGAAATAGAGAAGCGCTTCCTTGCCGGCTTGAAACGTCTCGTTAGAAATCTGGGGTTCAAAAGGGAAGCGCTTCGAGTTGAAAACAGAGGAAGCGCTTCGTTTGGGAAAGCCAATCGCCGGCCCCGAGAAAAATCCTAGAACTGGAAGCCGAAGCGCTGCGGCTGGCGCGGGGTTGGGAAGAATGCGGCCATGGAAAAACCGCCCGGGGGCGGTCTTGCAATCTTTAGAACAGCCCCACTGCCGGCGGGCCGGCCAGGAGCAGGCGGCGAATGGGCTGGGGCAGGCCGAGCATTTCCCACTCCTCGCGGCGGTAGAAGCGGCCGGGGCTCAGGCCGGGGCTCAGGTCGGTGATTGGGGCGTTGGGGGCGCCGGCCAGCGCTGGGGTCAGGTCGAGCCACAGCGGGTGCAGCGTCCAGAGCCGGTGGGTGAAACGGTGGCTGATGGGGGCCCCGGCCCGAATCGGAGGCCGGGTGGCCATTTGAAAATGTTGGACAAGGGTCGTCGCGACGGCCTCGGCCTCGGCCCGGTCGCCGAAATCCGGCGGGCAGTAGAGCCGGCGCCAGATGCCGGCGTCCGGGCGGCGCTGGAGATAGAGCCGGTCGCCGGCGGTCAGCACCATAAAAAAGCGCTGCTCCGAGGGCAGCGCCGGGCGGGGACGGGCGGGCCGGGGTGGCGGCGGCTGTTGCCGATGGACACAGTCGGCGGCCACCGGGCAGGCCTCACAGCGGGGCCGGTGGCGGGTGCAGATGAGGTTGCCCAAATCCATCAGGCCCTGGGTGTAGGTGGGGAGCGCTTCGGTCGGGAGCAGCGCCTCGGCCCGGGCCCAGAGCGATTTCAGGGTGGCCGGCCGGTTCAAATCGCCTGTGATGCCGGCGTGGCGGCTGAGCAGCCGTTTGACGTTGCCATCGAGTATGGCCTCGCGCCGGCCGAAGGCGAACACCGCAATGGCCGCCGCCGTGCTGCGGCCGATGCCGGGCAGGGTCTCCAAATCGGCCCGGTGGCTCGGCAGCTGGCCGCCCCAGCGTTCCATGACCCGTTGGGCGGCCCGATGCAAATGGCGGGCCCGGCTGTAGTAGCCCAGACCCGCCCACTGCGCCATCACCGCGTCCTCCTCGGCGGCGGCCAGGGCCGCCAGCGTCGGAAAGCGCGCTATAAAGCGCTCGAAATAGGGAATGACCGTGGCCACCTGGGTCTGCTGCAGCATGATTTCCGAGAGCCAGACCCGATAGGGGTCGGCCCCCTGCCAGGGCAGGCCATGGCGGCCCGCCCGCTGCTGCCAGGCGCACACCCGGGCGGCGAAGGATTGCACTAGCCGGCGGCCTCGGCCATCAGCGAGGCATTGCCGCCGGTGGCGGTGGTGTTCACCGAGACGCAAATTTCCTCAAACAGCGGCAGGATATCCAGGCCGTTGCTGGCGTCGATGACCTTGGTAATCGGGCCCTCGGCGGCGCTGAGCTGCTGGCGCAGGCTGGCGGACAGCGGTTCCAGCGTGACCACCACCGGCCCGAAGCCCTTGCGCACCTGCAGCACACTGGAGGCGTACTCGGCCCAGCAGGCCAGCGGGTGGTCCAGGGGGATTTGCACCGTGGTGCCGGTGGAGGCCAGCCGAATCAGAGCCTCGGCGGCCTGGAAGCTGTCGCCGCCCAGCAGGGTTACGCGCTCCGGTGCCTTCCAGGACAGAATGTTACGCTCGCCGGTGTAGCCATGCAGCAGGGCGCTGGCGCCGCGCAGCTGGTGCACGCGACATTCGCCCATGGCCGCCGCCAGCCGCACCCGCTGTTCGTGGTTGAAATCCAGCACCTCCAGCAGTTTGGCCAGGGCCGCCAGTTTGTCCTCGTCGGCCTGGGGTGGCGTGGTCAGTTCCGGCAGCGTCCAGGTGCCCCGGGCCAGCCGTTGCAGATAGAAGGGGCCGCCGGCTTTGGGGCCGGTGCCGGAGAGGCCGTGGCCGCCGAAGGGCTGGACGCCGACCACGGCGCCGATGATGTTGCGGTTCACGTAGATGTTACCGGCCTCAATTTCGGCGCTCACCTTGGCGATGGTGCTGTCCAGGCGGCTGTGGATACCGTGGGTGAGGGCATAGCCCTTGGCGTTGATTTGTTGAATCAGCGTGGACAGCTCGGAGCTCTGGTAGCGAATCACGTGGAGCACCGGCCCGAAGACCTCCTGGTTCAGTTCCAGCAGATTATTGAGCTCGAACAGCACCGGGGCCACGAAGGTGCCCTTCAGGGCCGGCAGCGGCAGCTGGTGGAAGCGGCGGGCGGTTTTCTTCATGCGGTCGATGTGGGCCAGCAGATTCTGCCGGGCCTCCTCGTCGATGACGGCGCCGATGTCCGTGGTCAGTTCCACCGGATTGCCCACCACCAGCTCGTCCATGGCACCGCGAATCATGGTCAGCATCTTGTCGGCGATTTCCTCCTGCAGGCAGAGGACGCGCAGGGCCGAACAGCGCTGGCCGGCGCTGTCAAAGGCGCTGGTAATCACATCGACGCAGACCTGTTCGGCCAGGGCGCTGCTGTCCACAATCATGGCGTTGAAGCCGCCGGTTTCGCCGATGAAGACCTTGTTGGCCGGCGGGGTCAGGGCCGTGTCCTTGCCGAGGACGCTCACCCGGGGGGCGCCGTCGCTAGGAAGCGCTTCGCCGTCGGCACGGTTGAGGGCGCGGTTGATGGCCCGGGCCACCTCGGTGGAGCCGGTGAAGATAACGCCGGCAATGGCCGGGTTGGCGGTCAGGGCGGCGCCGACGTCGCCGGCTCCCAGCACCAGCTGGAGCGCGTCGGTGGGCACGCCGGCCTGATGCATCAGCTGAATGGCGGTGTAGGCAATCAATGGGGTCTGCTCGGCGGGCTTGGCAATGACGGCATTACCGGCGGCCAGGCCGGCAATCACCTCGCCGACGAAGATGGCCAGCGGGAAGTTCCAGGGGCTGATGGCCACCATGATGCCCTGGGCCGGGGAATCGCGCAGCTGGTCGGCATAGTAGCGGCAGAAATCCACGGCCTCGCGCACCTCGCCGATGGCGTTTTTCAGGGTTTTGCCGGCCTCGCGCACGGCCAGGCTGAGCAGCAGCGGTTGATTTTCCTCCAGCAGGTCGGCCACTTTGCGCAGAATGGCGGCCCGTTCGGCCGGCGGCGCATTGAAGGGGCGGGCGGCGGCGACAACGGCGGCCACGTCCTCGGGCTGGATAAAGCGGGCGCTGCCGACCAGCTCGTCATGGTTGGAGGGGTTGCGAATCTGCACCGTGGCGCCGATGGGCACTTCCACGGCGGTGAGCGGCGTGGCGCTGATGGGGTTCAGGGTTTGATTCAGCGCCTCCTGCAGCTGGTTCAGGGTCAGTTCGTTGGACAAATCCAGGCCGGCCGAGTTCAGGCGGCTGCCGTAGAGATTGCGCGGCAGCGGCACATTGGGGTGCATCTGGCCCTGGGTTTTGGCGGCGATGTCCAGCGGGCAGCGAATCAGGTCGTCGATGGGCACGCTGTCGTCCACAATCTGGTTCACGAAGGAGGAGTTGGCGCCGTTTTCCAGCAGCCGGCGCACCAGATAGGCCAGCAGGGTTTCGTGGGAGCCCACCGGCGCATAGATGCGGCAGCGGCGGTTGAGATTTTTCGCGCCGACCACCTGGTTATAGAGCGTCTCGGCCATGCCGTGCAGGCCCTGGAACTCGAAGTCCTTGCCGGCGCCCATCTGGTAGATGGCGGACAGGGTGTAGGCGTTGTGGGTGGCGAACTGCGGGAAGATGACGTCCTGGGCGTCCAGAAGAATGCGGGCACAGGCCAGATAGGAAACGTCGGTGTGCACCTTGCGGGTGTAGACCGGGTAGCCGTCGAGGCCGTCCTGCTGGGCCCATTTGATTTCGCTGTCCCAGTAGGCGCCTTTCACCAGCCGAATCATCATCTTGCGCTGGTTGCGGCGGGCGGTGTCGATGAGGTAGCGGATAACGAAGGGGGCGCGTTTCTGGTAGGCCTGCACCACGAAGCCGATGCCGGCGAAGTCCTTCAAATCTGGGTCGCTAAGCAGGGCGTCCATCAAATCCAGCGACAGTTCCAGCCGGCTGGCCTCCTCGGCGTCGATGTTCAAACCGACCTGATACTGCTTGGCCAGCAGGAACAGCGCCTTCAGCCGGGGCAGCAGCTCCTTCATAACCCGGTCGTACTGGGCGCGCTCGTAGCGCGGGTGAATGGCGGACAGTTTCACGGAAATGCCGTTACCATCGTAGATGCCCCGGCCCTGGTTGCTCTTGCCGATGGCGTGAATGGCCTGAACATAGTCCTGGTAGTAGCGCTGGGCGTCGGCGTCGGTCAGGGCCATTTCGCCGAGCATGTCGAAGGAGAAGCGGTAGCCCATTTTTTCCCGTTCGGCGCCGTTTTTCAGGGCCTCTTCGATGGTTTCGCCGGTAACGAACTGTTTGCCGAGCAGCTTCATGGCGAAATCGACGCCCTTGTTAATCAGCGGCTGGCCGCCCTTGCCGATGATGCGGGTCAGGGCTGCGCCCAGGGTTTTCTCGTTGCCCACGTTGGTGAGTTTGCCGGTGATGAGCAGGCCCCAGGCGGCGGCATTGACGAAGAGCGAAGCGCTCTGGTTGATGTGGCTGCGCCAGTTGCCCTGGGCGAGCTTGTCCTTGATGAGTTTCTGACGGGTGGTTTTGTCCGGAATCCGCAGCAGCGCTTCGGCCAGGCACATCAGCGCCACGCCCTCCTCGCTGGACAGGGTGAATTCCTGCATCAGCGCATCGACGCCGCTGGCCTTGCGCCGGTCTTCACGCAGTTTTTCCACCAGCCCCCGGGCCATTTTGTGGGCGTTGATTTTCTCCGCTTCGGACATCTGGGCCTGGGGCAGCAGGTCGGCGATGGCCGTGGCCTCATCGCGGCGATAATTCGCCGTAATGGCCTGACGCAATTCACTTTTCTTTTGGGAAAACTCGAACATAAACACCTCATAGGAAAGATAGATTTTAGGTGCATTTATTCTACTGAACTCCCCCTAGCGCGGCGGATAAAAATGAATTTTCGGCAAGGTTGGCGCGGCCGGCACCCCGGGCCAATAAAAAAAGCGCCTCAACGAAGCGCTTCGGTTTGGGAAGGGCGGGTGGCCCCTTTCGGTTAGAAAGGAGTCGTTAGACCCCTTCGATTAGAAGGGTATGTCCTCATCTTCCGTAAAGCCATCGCCGCCGGGCATACCCAGCGGGGCCGGATTGCCGGGGGCTGGGCCGGGCGGATTGGCCGGGCCGGGGTTGCTGGGGAGACCGCCCGGCGGATTGTTGTAGTTGGCCGGGCCGAAGCCTTTGGCCGGGGCCCCGTTGAAACCGTCGTCCGGGCCCATGGGGGCGACGTTGTAATTATTGACCGGCGGCCGGCCGTAGCCCCCGCTGGCCGGGCCACCGTTGGCGCCGGGCCGGGCGGTGTAGCTGCCCGGATAGTCGCCGAAGCTGTCGTCATAGCTGGCGGCACCCTCGTTTTTCGGGGTCAGGAATTGAATGTTATCGACGACGATTTCCGTGATATAGCGCTGGGTGCCGGTCTGCTGGTCGTTCCAGCTGCGGGTTTGTAGCTTGCCTTCAATGTAAACCTTGGAACCCTTGCGGCAGTATTGGCCGATGAGTTCGGCGGTGCGGCCGAAGGCCACCACCTTATGCCACTCGGTTTTTTCCCGTTTTTCGTTGGTGGTCTGGTCAAACCAATAGTCGGAGGTGGCCAGAGAGAAATTGGCAACGGCGTTGCCATTGGCGCCGTAGCGCATATTGGGGTCGCCCCCCATGTTTCCAATCAAAATGACTTTATTAACGGACATGATTTTTTCCTAATTTAAACAACATTAAACTTCCTAATCCTGCAATAAATGCCAGTATTATCAGCACTATCTTAATTTCAAAATACTTCCAAATAAAGCCGGTAAAGCCGGCGCCAACAAAACTCCCAATGAATTGACTGGTGGTGAAATAGCCCATTAGCCGCCCGCGAATGGCCGGCGTGGCCAGGGCCGAAACGAAGTGGGGCAGGCCCGTTTCCAGCCGGTAGAAGGCGACAAAATAAACCGCCGCCGCCGCCAGGGCCAGCAGAAAGCCACCGCCCAGGGACAGCAGCAGAAAGCCGCCACAGAACAGCAGATAGTCCAGTCCCAACGATAGCAGGGCCGGGGCGGTCTTGCCGTGGCGCATGGCCCCCAGCGCCAGCAGGTTGCTGGCCAGATAGATGCCCCAAATCACCTGGCTACGGCTCAGCTGTAGCTGCTCCCACAGGGTCGGCAGCACCACAAAACTGCCGGTGAACAGGAAATGCAGCAGAAACACCGCCCCACAGCCGGTGGCCAGGGCGCCCCGGTCGAAGCGCTCCCCCCCGCCAGCCCGGGCCGGCGGCGGGGGCAGCGCGGGCAGGGCCAGGGCGGCGGCGGCGGCCAGCAGGGCGAGCAGGGCCAGCAGCCGGAAGATGCCGGGCACGCCGAGCACCGCTTCCAGCGCCGGGGCCAGCGCCAGTGCCAGCACGAAGGCCAGGCCGATGCTGCCGCCGATGATGGCCATGCTGCGGCCGAGCTTATCCGGCGGGCTGATGTCGCTGGCATAGGCCAGGGTTACCGCCGACACCGCCCCCAGCCCCTGTACCAGCCGGGCCAGAATCATGGCCTCGATGCTGACGGCGGCGGCGGCCAGCAGCGAACCGAGGGCAAAAATCAGCAGGCCGATGATAATCAGCCGGCGGCGGCCGTAGCGGTCGGAGAGGCGGCCGAAGACTATCTGCAGCGCCCCCTGGCTCAGGCCGTAGGCGCCCAGGGCAATGCCAATGGTGGCCGGGTCGGCGTGGGCCAGGCTGCGGGCATAGGCGCTGAAGACCGGAAAGAGCATGAACATTCCCAGCAGCCGCGTAACGTAGATGCCGGTGAGAATGCCGATGCCGCGCTGCCAGGGCTGCATCAATTAACCTGGGTGAGCCAGTGGTATTTATCCGGCCGGCGGCCGAACTGAATGTCCATCACCGCCGCCCGCAGTTGCAGGGCCTTGTCGGTGCTGGCCACGGGGATTTCGGCGCCGTCGAGGACAAAGGAGGTTACCGGGGCAATCACCGCCGCCGTGCCGGTCAGGGCCGCCTCACCGCCGCGTTTAATCACGTCGAGGATTTCGCCGACGCCGAAGGGACGTTCCTCCACGGTGAAGCCCAAATCCTGGGCCACGGCCAGCACGCTGCGCCGGGTGATGCCGTGCAGGAATTCATCGGTCAGGGCCTTGGTGATGATTTTCTGGCCGTCAATAAGAATGAAGTTGGAGGCGCCGGTTTCCTGCACGTCGTCATGGGGGCAGAACAGCACCTGATTGGCGCCGCATTCCTTCTTCGCCTTGCTCTGCCACAGCAGCGCCGAGGCGTAGTTACCGCCGGTTTTCACCCGGCCCATGTGCGGGGCGCAGCGGGCGTGGCTGCGGTCGATGAGGATTTTCATCGGCGAACCCACCTTGAAGTAATCGCCCACCGGCGAAACCAGAATGTAGAACAGGGCCGTTTCCGAGGGCGTGCCGGCCTTGCCGATGTTCTCGTCGGTGCCGAGCAGGGTCGGCCGGATATAGAGGGCGCCGGGGGCATCGGGCACCAGCTCCTTGGCCGCTTCCACCACGGCCAGGGCCATGGCCCGGAACAGCTCCGGCGTCGGCGCCGGCAGTTGCAGCAGCTCGGCGCTGGTGCGCATCCGTTGAATATGGTCGTCCAGACGGAAAATGGCGATGGAGTCGTCGCCCTGGCGGAAGGCCTTGGCGCCCTCGAAGCAGGTGCTGCCGTAGTGGAGGGCGTGCATGGCCGGGTGCATCTCCAGTTGGTTTGAAGGCACCATTTTCCAGGGTTCCCAGGCGCCGTTGCGGAAGCGGGCCAGTGGCATTTCTCTATGGAAAACGGTGCCAAAGGGCGGGGGATTTTTGCGGTAATCGTTGCTCATGGTCTTGTCCTTGCAAAAAGAAGGGACTATACGCCAGTTATTGCCGACAAACCAACGGCGCCGGCGCCGCCCAGCCCCGAAGAAAAATAGGAGTTTCCATGCTCGAACTGTTCAACTTCCTGCTCTACTATCTTGCCAAGGTCATTCTTCTGGCCACCAATCTCTATTTTCTCTTCTATCTTCCCACCCGCATCTATCTGCTCTATCTCCTGTTCGGCCTGACTCCCCTTCACTACTACTGCCACCGGGCCGATTTCAGCGTCGGGGGCCATCTGCTCTATCTGTCGGCCCTGCTGCTGCTGAGCCTGCTCCTGCCGAAACTGAGCCGGCAAAAGCCCCCGCCACCGCCGGCCGACGATTAAACTAGGCGGGCAAACAATCTGGAGGATTTTCTATGCGTGAAGCAATTCTGGCCCTGGCCGACGGCAGCATCTTTCGCGGCACGGCCATCGGCGCCGACGGCATCAGCTGTGGCGAGCTGGTTTTCAATACGGCCATGACCGGCTATCAGGAAATACTGACCGACCTGTCCTACAGCGGCCAAATCGTAACCCTGACCTACCCCCACATCGGCAACACCGGCATCAACAGCCTCGACAATGAGAGCGAGCAGGGCAGCCGCATCGCCGGGCTGGTGGTGCGCGACTGTCCGAACCTCTACAGCTCCTGGCGGGCGGAACAGTCCCTGGGTGCCTATCTCCAGGCCAACGGCATCGTTGCCATCGCCGACATCGACACCCGCGAGCTGACCCGCCGCCTGCGCAGCCACGGCGCCCAGAATGCCTGCCTCATGGCCGGGGGCCGCCTCGACGAGAGCCAGGCGGTGGAACGGGCCCGGGCCCATCCGAGTATGGGCGGGCTGGATTTGGCCACCGGCGCCGGCGTCCAGCAGCCCCAGCACTGGGCCGAGGGCCGCTGGCAGGCCGAAACCAACAGCTATGCCTACAATCCGGACGGCGAATATCACGTGGTCGCCTACGACTTCGGCATCAAGAGCAATATCCTGCGCCTGCTCATCGCCCAGAACTGCAAGATTACGCTGGTACCCGGCCACACCAGCTACGAGGAAGCGCTGGCCCTGAAGCCGGACGGCATCTTCCTGTCCAACGGCCCCGGCGACCCGGAACCGATGACCGCCGCCATCGACACCATTCGCCAGTTCATCGCCAGCGGCATTCCCCTGTTCGGCATCTGCCTGGGCCACCAGCTCATCGCCCTGGCCAGCGGCGCCAAGACGGTGAAGATGAAGCACGGCCACCACGGCGCCAACCACCCGGTACAGAACCTGAGCACCGGCGCGGTGATGATTACTTCCCAGAACCACGGTTTCGCCGTCGATGAAAACAGCCTGCCCGCCCACATCAAACCCACCCACCGTTCGCTGTTCGATGGCACCTTGCAGGGCCTGGCCTTCACCGACCGGCCGGTGTTCGCCTTCCAGGGCCACCCGGAGGCCAGCCCCGGCCCGCAGGAATCGGAGATTCTGTTCCGCCACTTCATTAAGCTGATGGAGACCGCCTAGCGGTCTTCCCCAAGCCCCGATTACGGGGCTTTTTTATGGGGAGCGCTTCCCCGACTGACCTTCCAGACCGAAGCGCTTCGGCAGAGATGAGCCCGGCCCTAACGAAGCGCTTCCTTGTTCTGCACCCTTTGGAAGCGAAGCGCTCCCTTTAAATAGCTAACTCGTCCAACCGAAGCGCTTCGGCTTCTGGCGCCTGTTGGCTTTCCTGCTACTCGAAGCGCTTCGCTCTGCCAACTGATGACGAAGCGCTTCTTCTTCCAGCGCCAGAATTTTGCCGGGCCCGGTGGTTGGCTTTTCAGACCGAAGCGCTTCGGCAGGGATTGCCCCGGCCCGGTTATAAATCCATCGGCTGGAACGAAGCGCTTCGCCTCAGAACCCTAGATTTCTAACGAGACCTTCCAAGCCGCTGGCCAGATAGGAGGAAGCGCTCCCTTCCCGCCCCGGGACAGAGTGAAGCGCTTCGCTGGAATGAGCCAAGATTAGAACGAAGCGCTTCACTAGGCAGAACCTTGGATTCAGAGACCGAAGCGCTTCCCTTTGGATTAACCCCGGCCCAACCGAAGCGCTTCGCTGGAATGAGCCCAGTTAGAACGAAGCGCTTCGGCTTCTGGCACCTGTTGGCCTGCTTGCCATTTGAAGCGCTTCCTTCTGCCGGCCTCAGTCCAGTTCAACCGAAGCGCTTCCCCTTCCAGCGCCAGAATTTTGCTGGGGGCCGGTGGCTGGCTTTTTAGGCTGAAGCGCTTCGCTCCCGCCGTCCCGAATGATTGAAGCGCTTCCCTCCTATCGAGCCGGGTCAAAGTGAAGCGCTTCGTTGTTCTGCACCTTCTAAAAAATGAAGCGCTTCCTTTTTCTTCTGACCGAAGCGCTTCGGTTTGAAAAACGGCTGGAGAAAAGAAGCGCTTCCCCGGCCGGCCCCGGATTAAGTCAGGGCAGAAGGAAGCGCTTCGTTGTTCTGCACCCTTTGGAAGCGAAGCGCTCCCTTTTTCTGCTGACCGAAGCGCTTCCCTGTTTTGGCTCTTCTGGAATTGAAGCGCTTCCTCCTATTGGGCCAGGGCGAATTTAAAAAGAGGAAGCGCTCCCCCTCTCGCCCACAAAAAAGCCCCTCCGGGGAGGGGCGCTATGGTCAGACGGCGGCGGGCCTATTTGTCCTCGTCGCTGTAGGGGGCGATTTTGATGACCTTATTGTCCACCTGCACATCGACGTTCTCGTCGGCCTTGTGGCCGGTGGCCAGGTTGGTAGCGACGCGCATGGACACCTTCACCACCTCGCCGATGCCGGCCGGCGTGGTGCCGGCCAGTTCCTTGGTGCCCTGGGCGGTGCCGTCGATGCCGTAGACCGGCAGCTGCAGCCCCTTTTCCTTTAGGGCGCGCAGAGCCCCCAGGGCCATGGCGTCGTTATTGACGATGACCACTTCTACCTCCTTGAAGCGCTCATCGTCGGACCACTGGCTAATCAGCTCGTAGGCCTTGTTCTCGTCGTTATTGGCCGGGGCGCGGAAGATTTCCTCGGCCTTCTTACCGATGTTCGGATAGTTCTCGATGGTGCGAATCACCCAGGAGGAGCGGTCGCGCATCACCTCGGTGCCGGGCACGCCCTCAATCAGCACATACTGCACGGTGTCATCGCCGTTCTTGTCCATATTGCCCTCGTTGAAGGCCTTGAGAATCTGCATGCCCTGGGCGGTGCCGACCCGGGCGTTGTCGGTGCCGACGAAATAGGCCGTTTCACACTTGGCCAGGTTTCTATCGCCCGGGGTCAGGTCAAAGTAGACGGCCGGGATTTTGTCCTTGCTGTGGCAGACCAGATTGACAATGTCGGCGGCGCCCTTCTCGGAGAAATCCACCAGGTTAATCACCAGCGCCTTGGCCCCCTTGTTAATGGCCTCCTCAATTTGCTCGCGCTGCTTGGCGGCGTCGCTCTTGGCGTTGTATTCCAGCACCTTCAGATTGGGATTATCGGCCTCAATTTTGTGGAGGGTTTGCGTGACGATGTCATAGAAGTTAGAGCCCGGCGCGTCCACCCCCATCATGAAGCCGATGGTGGTGTCCGGATACTTGGATTTTTGGGCATTCTGGGCCGCCGTGGAATCGTCCTTACAGCCGGCCACGGCCAGCAGCACGGCCGCACTCAATAATAATTTTTTCATGGGGGAAAACCTCGAGCTTAAATGACCGGAAATTATAGCAGTGAAGTGGCGCGGCGCGGCCCACGTCGGCCGGCCGTCGATGTTAGAATTCCGACATTTTTTCAGCAAACGGGATTTGCCAAATGACAGAACCATCCAACCGCTACGCCCCGGCGGAAATTGAAAGTAAATGCTATGAATTCTGGGCCGAAAACGGCTATTTCTCCCCCCGGGGCAACGGAACCCCCTACGCCATCATGATTCCCCCGCCGAACGTTACCGGCACCCTGCACATGGGCCACGCCTTCCAGGACACGCTCATGGACACGCTCATTCGCTATCACCGCATGCAGGGCGACCGCACCCTGTGGCAGGTGGGCAGCGACCACGCCGGCATCGCCACGCAGATGGTGGTGGAACGGCAGCTCAACGCCAAAGGGGAAAGCCGCCACGACCTGGGCCGGGAAAAATTTCTCGAACGGGTCTGGCAGTGGAAGGAGGAGAGCGGCGGCCAAATCATGGGCCAGCTGCGCCGACTTGGGGCCTCGGTGGACTGGAGCCGGGAGCGCTTCACCCTGGACGAGGGCCTGTCGGCGGCGGTGTGCAAGCTCTTCGTCCAGCTCTACGACGACGGCCTGATTTATCGTGGCCAGCGCCTCGTGAACTGGGATCCGGTGCTGAAAACGGCCATCTCTGATTTGGAGGTGGAGAACCGGGAGGAGAACGGCTTCATGTACCACGTGCGCTATCCCTTCGTCGCCGGCCAGGGCCTGGACGGCCAGTTCATGACCATTGCCACGACCCGGCCGGAAACCATCTTCGCCGATGTGGCCCTGGCGGTGCACCCCGAGGACGAGCGCTATCGGGCCTTCGTCGGCAAAAAGGTCAGCGTGCCGCTCACCGGCCGGGACATTCCCATCATTGCCGATGACTATGTGGAGAAGGATTTCGGCACCGGCTGTCTGAAAATCACCCCGGCCCACGATTTCAACGACTATGCCGTCGGCCAGCGCCACGGCCTCCCTATCCTCAATATCCTCACCGAGGACGCCCATTTGAACGAGCAGGTGCCCGCCGCCTATCGCGGCCTGGAGCGCTTCGCCGCCCGGGAGCGCTTCGTCGCCGACCTGGAGCAGGCCGGCCTGCTGGTGAAAGTCGAAGCGCACACGCTGAAACGGCCCTACGGCGACCGCAGCGGCGTGGTCATTGAGCCCTATCTCACCGACCAGTGGTTTGTGGATTTGACCAGCGCCCGGGGCCAGGAGCGCCTGACCCGGCCGGCTCTGGACGCCGTGCGCGACGGCCGGGTGCAGTTCGTGCCGAAGAACTGGGAAAACACCTACTTCCAGTGGCTGGAGAATATCCAGGACTGGTGCATTTCCCGCCAGCTCTGGTGGGGCCACCGGGTGCCGGCCTGGTATGACGACGCCGGCAAGATTTACGTGGCCGAGGACGAGGAAGCGCTTCGCCGCAAATACCAGCTGCCGGAAAATCACGGCCTGCGCCGGGACGAGGACGTGCTCGACACCTGGTTCTCCTCGGCCCTGTGGTGCTTTGCCACCCAGGGCTGGCCGGCCGACAGCGAGGAACTGCGCCTCTTCTATCCCTCCAGCGTGCTGGTTACCGGCTTCGACATCATCTTCTTCTGGGTGGCGCGCATGATGCTGATGAGCCTCTATGCCACCGGGGAAGTGCCGTTCAAACAGGTTTATGTGCACGGCCTGGTGCGCGACAGCGAGGGCCAGAAAATGTCCAAGTCCAAGGGCAATGTGCTCGACCCGCTGGACATCATCGACGGCGTCGATTTGGAAACCCTGGTGCAGAAGCGCACCAGCGGCCTGATGCAGCCCCAGAAGGCGGCCCAGATTGCGACGGCCACGCGCAAGGAATTCCCCAACGGCATCGGCGCCCACGGCACCGACGCCCTGCGCTTCACCTTCGCCGCCCTGGCCACCCAGGGCCGGGACGTGGTCTTCGACCTGCAGCGGCTGGAGGGCTACCGCAATTTCTGCAACAAGCTGTGGAATGCCGCCCGCTTTGTCTTCATGCAGACCGAGGGGCAGCCGCTGGCGGCCGTGGCGCCGGCGGCGAAGGACACCGCCGACCGTTGGCTGTACAGCCAGCTGAACCGCACCATCGCCGCCGTCCGCGAGGCCCTGGACAGCTACCGCTTCGACTTCGCCGCCAGCGCCCTCTATGAATTCATCTGGAACGAGTACTGCGATTGGTATCTGGAGCTGAGCAAGCCGGTGCTGAGTCGGAAAAATCCCGACGAGGCCGCCAAGGCCCGCTGTCGCCATACGCTGCTGGACGTGCTCGAACAGACTTTGCGCCTGGCCCACCCGCTGCTGCCGTTCATCACCGAAGAAATCTGGCAGAAACTGCGGGAACCGCTGGCCCTGACGACGCCCAGCCTGATGCTGGCGGCCTATCCCAGCCCCAGCGGCTTCGACGACCGGGCGGCGGTGGCCACCCTCGACTGGCTCAAGGCCGTGCTGCTCGGCGTTCGCAAGATTCGCGCGGAAATGAACATCAGCCCGGGCAAGCCGCTGCCGCTGCTGCTCAAAAGCGACGATGCCCGGCTGGCCGAGGCGCGGCCCTTCCTGCTCGCCCTGGGCAAGCTGGAAAGCATCGACGTGTTAAATGGCGCCGAACCACCCAGCGCTTCCTTTGTGGTGGAGGGCGCCCCCTATCTCATTCCCCTGGCCGGCCTCATCGACAAAACCGCCGAGCTGGCCCGGCTTGACCGGGAGCTGGCCAAGCTCGACCAGAACATCGGCCGCCTCCAGGGCCAGCTCAGCAACGAGCGCTTCGTCGCCAACGCCCCGGCCGAGCTGGTGGCCAACACCCGGGCCCAGCTCCAGAGCGACGAGAACCAGCGCCAAACCCTCAGCCAACAGCGGGCCCAGATTGCCCAGCTCTAACCCTTCCGTGAGTACGATTTTCCATGTCTAAAAATAAACTTCTGACCTTCGGCCTGCTGCTCAGTGCCAGCGGCCACACGGCCCCCTTCACCGTTGAAGACATTCGCGTCGAGGGCCTGCAGCGGGTGGCCTCCACCACGGTGTTCAACTATCTGACCGTTAAACCGGGGGAGCGCTTCGACGTCGATAACATTCCCCAGACCAGCAAGGCCATCGACGACCTCTACAAATCCCAGCTCTTTTCCTCCATTCGCCTGCGCCGCTCCGGCAACGTGCTGATTGTGGAGGTGAAGGAATATCCGGTCATCGGCGAAATCAACATTCGTGGCAACAAGGACGTTTCCAGCAACACCATCAAAGAAGCGCTTGGCGCCGTGAACTTCGTCGAGGGCCAGCCCTTCAACCCGGCGACGCTGAAGGCCCTGACCAAGGAGCTGAACCAGCAGTACCAGGCCAAGAGCAAATATGCCGTCAAGATTAAAGAAACGGTGCGGCCGCTGGATGCGGGCCGGGTGGCGGTGGACCTGACCATCGACGAGGGCGCCGCCGGGAAAATCCGCGCCATCGACTTCGTCGGCAACAAGATTTACAGCAGCAAGGTGCTGTCTGAGCTCTTCGATACCACCTCGCCGCGCTGGAACAGCTGGTTCAGCAAATCCGACCAGTTCAACGACGAGCGCTTCGCCAAGGACCTGCAGCGGCTGGAGGAGTTCTATAAGAATCGCGGCTTCA
The DNA here is from genome assembly GCA_963532425.1 of uncultured Cardiobacteriaceae bacterium. Taxonomy (GTDB): domain Bacteria; phylum Pseudomonadota; class Gammaproteobacteria; order Cardiobacteriales; family Cardiobacteriaceae; genus CAUSKK01. The sequence goes on along the minus strand of CAUSKK010000001.1, from coordinate 186,831 downwards.
TGGATTTCCGCATCAACTCCACCCAGGTGAACTTCAGCGACGACCTGGCCTCGCTCTACCTCACCGTCAATATGAGCGAGGGCCAGGTTTATAAGGTCAGCGGCTACGACATCATCGGCGATTTGGTGGTGGACAAGCGCGACCTGCAGCGGCTGGTGGCCTTCCGCGTCGGCGAGCTCTACAACCAGAGCCTGGTGCAGAAGACCATCGAAGCCATTCAAAAGCGCCTGGCCAGCGAGGGCTACGCCCGGGCCGAGGTGCACCTCCAGCCGGAGCAGGACAAATTGACCGGCCGGGTTAAGCTCATTCTGGCCGTGGTGCCGAACCGCAAAACCTACGTGCGCAAGATTGAATTCACCGGCAACGAGAAGACCTACGACGTGGTGCTGCGCCGGGAACTGCGCCAGCAGGAGGCCAGCCTTTATTCGGCCACGGACGTGGAGCGTTCCAAGGAGCGCCTCGAGCGCCTGCCCCAGCTGGAGACGGTGGAGGAAATCATTCACCCGGTGGGCGAAGACCAGGTGGACATTGAATATAAGGTTACCGAGCGCAGCACCAGCTCCATTAGCGCCGGCATCGGCTACGGCCAGAGCAGCGGCATGCTCTTCACCGCCAACTACAAGGACGATAACTTCTTCGGCACCGGCTACCAGCTCGGCATCGAGGGCGGCCGCTCCTCGGCGGAAACCACCCTGGGCCTGGACTTCACCGACCCCTATTTCACCAGCGACGGCATCACCGCCAGCTATCGCTTCAACTACAACCGCCAGAACTACGAGAAAACCGATATCTCCGACTGGACTTCGGACACCTGGGAAGGTTCCACCGTCTTCGGCTATCCCATCAGCGAGTACCAGAAGGTTTACCTCGGCGGTGGCCTGCGCGGCGTGAAAATCCGCACCGGCACCAACGTGGCCCCGGAAATCCAAACCTATCTGGATAAAAACGGCCACAACTTCCGTGAAATCTTCCTCACCTTCGCCTGGGCCCGGGACAGCCTCGACAATCCGCACCTGCCGACCCGGGGCGCCTATAACCGCCTCGGCGCCGAGGTGGTCATTCCCGGCAGCTCCAAGCAGTACGCCAAATTCAACGCCCAGCACCGCAGCTTCTACAGCTGGGGCGACGATGAAAACAGCCTGCTGCCCACCGTCGGCCTGCGCGGCGAGGTCAGCTACGGCCGGGGCTACGGCGATTCCAGCGACCTGCCCTTCTACCGGCGCTACTACAGCGGCGGCATCAACAGCGTGCGCGGCTTTGAGTACGGCAGCCTCGGCCCGCGCTACAGCAACGGCGACAACGCCGGCGGTAACCTGGCCGTCAATGGCGGCGTCGAACTGCTGATGCCCCTGCGCATCACCCAGCGCAGCAAGAACCTGCGCATGGGCGCCTTCGTCGATTTCGGCAACGCCTACAAGAATTTCAACGATTTCAAACTGGGCAGCTTCCGCTATTCGACGGGCCTGTTCGTGCAGTGGCTGTCGCCCATCGGGCCGTTGAATGTGAGCTGGGCCAAGCCACTGAACGCCAAGAGTGGCGATAAGAAGGAGGCCATTCAGTTCACCATCGGCACCACGTTCTAGAGGAATCGCTATGAAAAATCTGCTTCATTCTTTCGAGCCCACGGCTGAGCTCCGGGGCCGCTGGCGGGCTAACGCATTCACCGCCGGTGGGCGGCGGGCTGGCGCGCTCACCATCGGCACCACTTTCTAGGAGTTAGGGCTATGAGCGAATTAATAACGGGCTTCCACCGAAGCGCTTCCTGCGAAGGCCGCTGGCGGGTTGACGCCGGCACCACGTTCTAGAGGAATCGTTATGGCTCGTTCTTTAGAACGAAGCGCTTCGTTGAAAAGCGCTGCCCCCGCCGGTCGAGCGAAGCGCTTCCCAGGGAAGCGCTTCCCCCTCGCCCTGCTGCTGTGGGCCCTGCCGCTGGGAGCCCAGGAAGCCGGCCCGGTCGCCCCGCCGGCGGCCACCGCTGCGCCAACGCCCGTTCTAAGCCCGCCCCCAACGTCGCCGGAGCCCAGCGTTGCCAACCCGGACACGGCCGGCACCGCCCGGGCCGGGGGGCTGCAGGTGGCCTTTATCAACCTGCGCCGGGTCATGGGCGAGGCGCCCCAGAACCGTTCCATTCACGACAGCCTCGACCGCGAGTTCAAGGACGACCAGAAGGCCCTGGTGGACAGCCAGGCCCACATCGCCGATTTGGAACGGCAGCTCTTCGCCCTCGACAGCAACGACGACAGCGAAGCACTGCGCCGGGAAATCGCCGAGCTGCGCCGCGACCAGGTGCAGAACGAGGCTAAATACCGCAACAAGTACAACCTGCGCCGCAACGAGGAAATCATCAAGCTGCAGAAGCTCATCATGGAAGAGATTGTTCAGCTGGCCAAGGAACGGCACTACGACGTGATTTTGAACGACACCGGCGTGCTCTATGTCAATGAGAACGCCGATTTAACCCTGGAACTTATCCAGCGGCTGGGGGCCAAGGGCCAGCTCTAGGCCCCCGTGGTTCGAGGAGGAACCCCAATGAAACTCAGTGAAATAGCCCAACGGCTGGGCGCCGAACTGCTGGGCGCCGACCGCGACATCAGCGGCCCGGGCACCATTCAGGAGGGCCGGCCCGATGAAATCGGCTTCCTCGCCGAGGCCAAATATCAGCACCATCTGCCAAGCTGCCAGCTCGGCGCCATCATCACCGCCCAGCCCCTGGAGACGCCCATTGCCCAGCTGCGCGTCCGCGAGGTGAAACGGGCCTGGCGCCAGGCCCTGCTGCTGTTTGCGCCACCGCCACCGCCGGCCCGGATTTCGCCCCGGGCCCTGCTGGGCGAAGCGCTTCGGCTCGGCACCGACTGCCACATCGCCGCCGGGGCCGTGCTGGAGGACGGCGTGGAGCTCGGCGACCGGGTGCGCATCGGCGCCAATGCGGTGCTGGAACGGGGCGTGCGCATCGGGGCCGATTCGGTCATCGGCGCCGGGGCCAAAATCCTGGAACGTAGCGTCATCGGTGCCCGCGCCCTCATCGGCGCCAACGCGGTCATCGGTTCCCGGGGCTTCGGCCTCAACTTCGAGGACGGCCGCTGGCTGGAAATTCCCCAGCTCGGCGGCGTCCGCATCGGCGACGACGTGGAAATCGGCGCGGCCACCACCATTGATTGCGGCGCCGTGCGCGATACGGTGCTGGAGGACGGCGTTAAGCTCGACAACCACATTCAGGTGGGCCACAACGTCCACATCGGCGCCCACACCATCATCGCCGGCTGCACCGTCATCGCCGGCTCCACCCGCTTCGGCAAATACTGCGTGGTTGGCGGCGCCTGTGTCTTCACCGGCCATATTGAAATCTGCGATGGCGCCCAGTTCACCGGCCATTCCTCCATCAGTAAATCCATCACCGCGAAGGGCCTCTATTCCTCCGGCTTCCCCGCCATTCTCGACCGGGAATGGAAGCGCTTCATCGCCAAACTTCGCCTCTTAACCAAGGACTAAATATGAGCACCATGACCATTGAAGAAATCCGCCGCTACCTGCCCCACCGCTACCCCTTCCTGCTGCTCGACCGGGTGCTGGAGGTGGAGGCCGGCAGCCACATCATCGCCCTGAAAAACGTCAGCGCCAACGAGCCCTTTTTCACCGGCCACTTCCCGGGCAAGCCGGTGATGCCCGGCGTGCTGGTCATCGAGGCCCTGGCCCAGGCCTCGGGCATTCTCGGCGTGAAGAGCGTGAAGAAAGAACAGGGCCTGCCCGATGAGCCCGAGGAGGACGGCATCTATTTCTTCGTCGGCATCGACAAGGCCCGCTTCCGCCGGGTGGTGGTGCCCGGCGACCAGCTGATTCTGGAGGTGCGGCTGGTGAAATCCCGGCGCGGCATCTGGTCGTTCACGGCCACGGCCAAGGTGGAGGGGGTACTGGTCTGCGAGGCCGAATTGATGTGCACCGCCGCCGGCAAGGGTTCATGAACATTCACCCCAGCGCCCAGATTGACCCGAGCGCCGAGCTGGGCCCCGGCGTCAAAATCGGCGCCTTTACGGTCATCGGCCCCGGCGTGGTCATCGGTGCCGACTGCGACATCGGCGCCCAGGTGGTTATCCACCGCCACACCCGCCTCGGCGCCCGCAACCGGGTCTACAGCTTCGCCTCCCTCGGCGGCGACCCCCAGGACAAGAAATATGGCGGCGAAGAAACCTGGCTGGAAATCGGCGACGACAACACCATTCGCGAGTTCGTTACCTTCAACCGGGGCACCGGCGCCGGCGGCGGCCTGACCCGCATCGGCTCCCACAACTGGATTATGGCCAACGTCCACATCGCCCATGATTGTCTGGTCGGCGACCACAACGTCTTCGCCAACAATGCCTCGCTGGCCGGCCACGTCCAGGTGGGCGACCGGGTTACCTTCGGTGGCTATGCCCTGATTTATCAGTTTGTCCGCATCGGCGACCACGCCATGATTGCCTTTTCCGCCGGGGTGAAGCAGAACGTGCCGCCGTTCGGACTGGTGGAGGGCTACGAGGCCCGGCTCCGGGGCTACAACGCCGAGGGCCTGCGCCGCCACGGCTTCAGCGACGAGGAAAAACGGGCCATCAAAACGGCCTACCAGCTGCTGTTCCACGAGGGCCACACCCTGGCCGAGGCCCGGCCGGCGCTGGCGGAGCTGGCGGCCACCTCGCCGGCGGTGGCCCGCATTGCCGCCTTTGTGGCCGCAAGCGACAAACGCGGCCTGATTCGGCCCTGAAACCCACCACCGAAGCGCTTCACCCTCCAGGGGAAGCGCTTCCTTTTAGGCCGATGAAACCGGCGGGACTAGTCTTTCCGGGCCGCCCGCCGGTCTTTTTTATAGCGGCCGGCGATGATGGAAGCCAGCATCGCCAGAAAAAGCAGCGACCAAAACGCCAGCTCCGGCCAATGTTCCGCCGTCCGATTCGGCGCTGGCAGGCGCACCCAGCCGCCCAGGGCCAGCAGCGCCGCCGCTAACGCCTTCCACAAGAACTTTCCTAAAAAACTAAACCGTGAATAAACAACAGATTCATATTGCAATGGTGGCGGGAGAACACTCCGGCGACCTCATCGCCGCCCCCCTCTACGCCGAGCTCCGCCGCCGTTTCCCCGCCGCCCATTTTTCCGGCGTCGGCGGCCCGGCCCTGACCGCCCTCGGCTTTCCCAGCCTCATCAACATGGAGCGGCTGGCGGTGATGGGTCTGGTGGAGGTGCTGCGCCACCTGCCCGACCTCTGGGCGGCGAAGCGCTCCCTGCTGCGCTACTGGGCCGAGCACCCGCCGACGCTGTTCATCGGCATCGACGCCCCGGCCTTCAATCTGCCCCTGGCCGCCACTCTGCACCGGCACGGCACGAAGACCGTCCACTATGTCAGCCCCTCGCTCTGGGCCTGGAAGGCCGGCCGTATCCATAAAATTAAACGGGCCATCGACCTGATGCTGTGCCTGTTTCCTTTTGAAACCGAGATTTACCGGACCGCCGGCGTGCCGGCCGTGGCCGTGGGCCACCCCATGCGCGAACGGTTGCCCCGGCTAAGCCAGGCCGAGGCCCGGGCCGAATTGCAGCTGCCCGCGACGGCGAAGATTCTCGGCATCTTTCCCGGCTCCCGGGCCGGGGAACGGGCGCGGCTGGGGCCGGTGTTCCGGGCGGTGGCCCAGAGCCTGCAGGCCGACGGCTACCAAATCCTGACCCAGCCGGCCCCGGATTTGCCGGCCGATTTCCTCGTCCGCAGCGGCGACAGTGCCCGGCTGATGCTGGCCAGCGATGTGCTGCTGCTGAAAAGCGGCACCATCACCCTGGAGGCGGCGCTGCTGGGCCGGCCCATGGTGGTGGGCCATCGGGTCAATCCCCTGACCGCCGCCATTGCCCGGCGCCTGCTGACGGTGAAGCGCTTCGCTCTGCCGAATATTCTCCTCGGCGCCGACGTGGTGCCGGAGCGGATTCAGGAGCACTGCACCGTTCCGGAGCTGGTCGCAGCCCTGCGCCAGCTCGACGGCCCGGCCCAACGGGCGGCCTGCCAACGGCTAAACGAGCTGCTCCCCGTCAATGCCAGCGCCACGGCGGCGGCGGCCATTGCCACCCTGCTGGAACGGCCATGCTAATCGCCGGTGTGGACGAGGTCGGACGCGGGGCCCTGGCCGGCGAGGTGCTGGCGGCGGCGGTGATTCTGCCGGCGGACTACGATTTGCCCGGTCTGAACGACAGCAAAAAGCTGACGGCCCAGGCCCGGGAGCGCCTGGTGCCGCTCATCAAGGCCCAGGCGTTGGGCTGGGCCATGGGGAGAGCCAGCGTCGCTGCTTTTACGGCGACGCGAGGGGGTTTTTTATGCTAATCGCCGGCGTGGACGAGGTCGGGCGCGGGGCCCTGGCCGGCGAGGTGCTGGCGGCGGCGGTGATTCTGCCGGCGGACTATGATTTGCCCGGTCTGAACGACAGCAAAAAATTGACGGCCAAAGCCCGGGAGCGCCTGGTTCCGCTCATCAAGGCCCAGGCGTTGGGCTGGGCCATTGGTCGGGCCAGCGTCGCCGAAATTGATAGCCTCAACATTCACCACGCCACCCTGCTGGCCATGCAACGGGCAGTGGCCGGGCTGACGCTGTCCCCGGAGCTGGTGCTGGTGGACGGCAAATTCATCCCGGCCCTGCCGATGGCGGCGCGGGCGCTGGTGGGGGGCGACGGGCGCGAGCCGGCCATTGGGGCCGCCTCCATTCTGGCCAAGGTGCAGCGCGACGCCGAGATGACCGCCGCCGCCGGCTCCTACCCGGCCTATGGCTTCGAGCGCCACAAGGGCTATGGCACGGCCCAGCACCGGGCGGCACTGGCTGCCCTCGGGCCCTGCCCGCTGCACCGTTCCAGCTTTGCGCCGGTGCGTCAGGGCCGGCTGTTCTAGGCTAAAATGCCGCATCTTTTTGATTAAGAGGTAGTCATGATGAGCATCATCGAACGTATCCAGGAACAAATCAGCAGCACGCCGGTGCTGCTCTATATGAAGGGGACGCCGGACTTTCCCATGTGCGGTTTTTCGGCCAAGGCGGTGAACTGTCTGAAGCAAATTGGCCTGCCCTTCGCCTATTTCAACATTCTGCAGGACCCGGAAATCCGCAGCGAACTGCCGAAATACGCCAACTGGCCGACCTTCCCGCAGCTCTGGGTCAAGGGCGAACTGATTGGCGGCGCCGACATCGTCAGCGAAATGACCGAGAGTGGCGAACTGGAAAAACTGCTGCAAACGGTGGAATGGCCGGACTAGCCGCCATTGCCTCCCCCAGCGGCCGGCCGAAGGGCCCGCCGCTTTTTTTGTGCCCGGGATTGGGACTCGCTGGCAAGGGGGAAGCGCTTCGTTCTCCGAATCGGCTCCACACCGAAGTGCTTCGGCAATACCCAAAGGGGAGCGCTTCGTTTCGACACTTTAGGCTTTCAGAGGGGAAGCGCTTCGGTCTGATTAAGCAGAAGGAAGCGCTTCGGTATCCCATCTAAACCGGGAGCGCTTCCCCAATCGGCGCCGGCCTCATCTTCTCCAAGCCGAAGCGCTTCGGTTTAGAAGTTCAGGTTGCCGGGCTGCCGGTCAAAGCGCTTCGGTCTGATTAGGCAGAAGGAAGCGCTTCATTCATGGAGTTAGATTTTTGGCCGCCGCCGGGGCGCGCTCCTTGTTAAAGCGTGGTTTTGTTGGCCACTCGAAGCGCTTCGGGCCGGGGGAGCGCTTCGTTTCGACGACTCGGACTTTTAGGAGGGAAGCGCTTCGGCAATACCAAAAAGGGAGCGCTTCCTTTCGACGCTTTAGGTTTTCAGAGGGGAAGCGCTTCGGTTTGATTAGGCAGAAGGAAGCGCTTCGGTATCCCATCTAAACCGGGAGCGCTTCCCCAATCGGCGCCGGCCTCGTCTTCCCTATCTAAACCCACTCCAAGTCGGAGCGTTTCGGTTTAGAAGTTCAGGTTGCCGGGCTGCCGGTCAAAGCGCTTCGGTCTGATTAGGCAGAAGGAAGCGCTTCCACTTCGGAGGCTGTGAACCCATGAAGCGCTTCGCTTTTACGGTAGATTGGGACGAAATCATCATCCATCCGGAGAAAAGCCATGAATTTGAAACTTATCGCCCCCAATGAAACCCACCGGCCCTGGCTGGAACGGCTACGCGCTGATTTTCGCGCCCGCCAGCTCACCCCTGGGGGGTTCAGTGGCTGGGAGGAAATCGACGACTACGAGCGCTGGTTGGCCTATATCGCCAGCCCGGCCGGCACCAACTGGCTCGGCTATGCCAAGGTGGCCGACAGTGTTTTCATTGCCAGCGTGGCCGGGGCGCCGGTGGGAATTCTGCAGCTGCGCCACGAGCTCAATGAATTTCTTGAGGCCGTCGGCGGCCACATCGGCTATGCGGTGGCACCGGACTGCTGGGGCCGGGGCTATGCCAGTGAAATGCTGCGGCTGGGTCTGGAGGAACTGCGCCGGCTGGGCGTGCGGCCGGTGCTGGTTTGCTGTGCCGAGGACAATCCCGCCTCCCGTCGGGTCATCGAGAAGAACGGCGGCCGCCAGGTCGATAGCCGGCCCTGGGCCGGGAAGATGGTCCGTCGCTATTACTTTGATTAGGAGAAGCCAAAAAAAACGCCCCGGCTGGGGCGTGGGCTAGGGATTATCGGCGACTGCTTCCGCGCGCAGATAGGGCTTCAGCAGCCAGAACTGGCCGAGGATAAAGAGCAGGCTCAGGCCGAGCAGGCCCCAGAGTTTGAAGCCCAGCCAAAATTCCTCGGAAAATTGGTAGGCCACCAGGGCATTGAGGCCGCCCTCGACGAAGAAAAACACCACCCAGGCGAGATTCAGCCGGGCCCAGAGCGGCGCCGGCAGCTGGAAGACGCCGCCGAGCATCTTTTCCGTCAGATTTTTCTTCAGCAGCACCGGACTGAGCAGGAAGAGCAGGCCGATGAGAAGGTTAACCACCGTGGGTTTTAGCTTGATAATCAGGGGATTACGGAAAATCAGCGTGATGCTGCCCAGCAGCAAAATGGCGCCCAGGGTGAGCGCCTCCTTGCCGCCGATGGGCCGCCGCCGCGCCAGCCACCAGCCCAGCTGGCCCAGCGCCACCAGCATCATCGCCCCGGTGGCCCAGTAGATGGCCGCGGCCGGGTCCAGAACCCGACCGAGGCCATAGGCCAGCACGAAGACGAGGATACTCAGGTAATCGCTCATGGCGCTTACTTCAGCTTACCTTCAAGCAAATCCTGCAGCTTGATGGGCTTGCCGTTCAGCTGGGTGCCGGCGGCGCTGTGCTGCAGTTTGAAGGTGAAGATGCCGTTCTGTTCGCTGACCACGCCCTTGCCCATCAGCTCCACCAGGTCGCCGGTGCCGAAGACGTCCAGCAGTGCGCGTGGCACTTCCACGTTCACATCAAAATCGAAGAGGTTCATCGCCAGTTCAGGAGCTTTTTTCTCCTCTTCGGGGGTGGTTTTATCCAGCAGGGCCTTCTGAATCAGGGCGCCGAATTCTTCCACCGGCGCATCGGCCCGGCCCTTGAAGCCAAAGCCGGCCTTGACGGTGCCGGAGTTGGTTTCACTGCTCAGGTCAACTTTAATGCTGGTTTGGTTTTTCGTCATATTACGCAGCATGGCCATCATGGCATCGGCAGCGGCCTTGTCGTTGTTGGCCACGGCGGGTGCGGACTGGCCGGCGCTGGCCTTGGCGGCCCGCCGGGCCTCGGCGTTGGCGCGCTGCTGGAGCTGACTCACCAGCTTCTGCATGGGTTCCATCAGGCCGGGATTGTCGAAGTTCTGGGTTTCCACCTTGAATTTCAGATTTTTAACCACCAGCGGGAACATGAATTTCTGGGCGATTTCCTCGCCATTCAGAATGAAATCCGCCTCGCTGCTGGAATTCATCAGTTTGTCCGCCGTTTTCTCGGTGTTGGCGCTGACCTGCACATCCATCAGCTTGAGCGGGCCACCGAAGGCGGCGCTGTCGATGCTGAAGTCCTTCAGCTGGAAGGAGAGACTGCCGGTGTTGTAGAAGATTTCGTTGTCATAGCGGAAGTTTTTCAGCTGGCCCTCGATGCCGGCGATACGGAGTTTATTTTCCTTCGGCTGGGCTCCGTCCGTTTCGGTGGCGACGATTTCCAGCGGGCCATATTTGGCCTGGCCGGTGCCGTCGTTGTCGATTTCACCGCCGCCGTTGAATGGCCGTACGCTCACGCTACCTTTGCGGCCGGTGATGTCCAGTCCTTTGAATTCAAACAGACTTTTGCCGGCATAGGGATTGGTCAGGTTGGCTTCGCTGACGGTGTTTTCCATGCGCAGGCCTTTGAAATCGTAGTCGCCGGGGCCGCCCTTCTGCTCGCCGAAGGGTTCCACCGAGGCGACACTCTGGACGTGGCCGTCGCTGAGCAGATTGGTTTGCAGGTGCAGCTTGGCCAGGGCCTCACGCAGGGTTTTGGTTTTGGCCTCGTCCAGGCTCAGCTGCTTCTGCAGCTCGTCGGTGATTTCGATTTGGTGGTCAATCTGGGCGTCGATGCCCTTGGCCAGCAGCGCTTCGTTATAGGTGAAGGTGTCGCGGCTGGTCAGGTGAATTTCCTGCAGCTGGGACGGCAGGTCGGGAATGGCCAGCGGGTTGAGTTTGAGGGTCAGGGTGCTGCGGCCGGTGGCGCCGGTTTCGGTGGGGGTGAAATCGCTGCTGCCGGCTTCCACATGGCTCAGCAGGGCAAAATTATTGCCGTTCAGCAGGCTCTGATAGGAGCCGACGCGTTCGCCCAGACCTTTGTTATAACGGGCTTTGATTTTTTCGTTGAATTCGGCCCGGTTGAAGGCGGTGGCCGGCTGGGCCGGGGCACTTTTTACCTCCTGGGTGGCGGGGGTTTGATTTTCGGGTGGGGTCTCCTCTTTCTTCTCACAGGAAAACAGTAATGTGCTCAAGATTGCCAGTGATAAAGCCTTAAATTTCATAAATTTACTCCGATTTAAAAGGGCTTTGATTATAAGCTAGAATGGTTTTTTTTAGTTAGCCAAGAGTTTGTTAATGACCAATCAAAAACGCCGCATCATGGTTACCAGCGCGTTGCCCTATGCCAATGGTTCGCTTCACCTCGGCCATATGGTGGAATTCATCCAAACCGATATTTTTGTGCGCTACCAGCGGCTGCGGGGCCACGAGCTGTACTATGTGGGCGCCGACGATGCCCACGGCACGCCCATCATGCTGCGGGCCGAGAAGGAGGGCCTCAGCCCCGCCGCCCTCATTGATAAAGTCCGGGCGGAACACCAGCAGGATTTGGCCCAGTTTCTGATTAGTTTTGACCATTTTCACAGCACCCACAGCGAGGAAAATCGCGTTATCTGCGCCGATATTTACGAGAAATTGCGGGAAAAGGGCTATATTTTTAAAAAATCCGTGGAGCAGTTCTACGACCCGGCCAAGCAGATGTTCCTGCCCGACCGCTATGTCAAGGGCCAGTGTCCACGCTGCCACGCCCCCGACCAGTACGGCGACAACTGCGAAGTCTGTAGCGCCACCTACTCTCCCCGCGACCTGATTCAGCCCTATTCGGTGCTGACCGGAGAAACGCCGATTGTGCGCGAAAGTGAGCATATTTTCTTTGATTTACCGCAATTTTCCGACTTTCTGCAAAATTGGCTGGCGACGGCGCCGGTGCAGGAATCCATGCGCAACAAGCTGGGCGAATGGTTCAAAACCGGCCTCAGCGCCTGGGATATCAGCCGCGACGCCCCCTACTGGGGCTTTGAAATTCCCGGCGAGCCGCAGAAATACTTTTATGTCTGGCTCGATGCGCCGGTGGGCTATTTCGCCTCGCTGAAGGCCCTCTTTGACCAGCGCGGCGCCGACATCGGCCCCTTCCTCCGGCCGGACGGTGGCACCGAGATGTACCACTTCATCGGCAAGGACATCGCCTATTTCCACCTGCTCTTCTGGCCGGCCATGCTCCAGGGCGCCGGCTACCGCACGCCCAGCGGCGTTTTCTGCCACGGTTTCCTCACCGTCGATGGCCAGCGCATGAGCAAATCGCGCGGCACCTTCATCAAGGCCTCCACCTATCTGCGCCAGCTGCGCCCGGAGTATCTGCGCTACTACTTCGCCAACAAGCTGTCGGCCAAGGTGGAGGACATTGATTTGAATCTGGGCGATTTCAAGGCGCGCATCAACAGCGATTTGGTCGGGAAATACGTCAATCTGGCCAGCCGCGCCTTCCCCTTCATCAGCAAACACTTCAATGGCCAGCTGGCCGACCGCCTCGACGATGACAGTCTGCACCAACAGATTCTGGCGAAAAAAGAGCTCATCGCCGGCCACTATGAGAACCGGGAATACCATCTGGCCATGCGCGAAATCATGGCGCTGGTGGACCGGGCCAACGAGTACATCGACGCCCACAAGCCCTGGCTGAAAATCAAGGAGGAAAACAACGACGTCCAGGCCGTGTGCACGGTGCTGATTAACGCCTTCCACCAGCTCACCATCTACCTGCAGCCGGTGTTACCGGCCATCGCCGCCGCCGTGGCCGAGCTGCTGAACCGGCCGGCCCTGGCCTGGGCCGATTTGGAACGGCCGCTGCTCGGCTGTGCCATCAAGCCCTATAAGGCGCTGCTACAGCGCATTGAGGACAAAGATTTGGACGCCATTCTGGCCGCCACTAGAGAGGACCTGGCCCGGGAGAACGCCGGCGCCGCGCCGAAGCCGGAAGTGCCATTGATTGGCATCGACGATTTCGCCAAGCTGGACATTCGCGTCGCCCGGGTGCTGAGCTGCGAAAAGGTGGAGGGCTCGGACAAACTGCTGCGCTTCCAGCTGGACGTGGGCGAGCTGGGCACCCGCCAGGTGTTTTCCGGCATCCAGCAGTTCCACCGGCCCGAGGAGCTCCAGGGCCAGCTGGTGATTTATCTGGCCAACCTGACGCCGCGCAAAATGCGCTTCGGCGTTAGCGAGGGCATGATTCTGTCCGCCAGCAATGCGGAAACGTTGCAGGTGCTGCTGGGCGTCGGTCGGGCCGCCGCCGGCATGAAGGTCAGCTGACATGGAAAAGCTCGTCTATCTGGCCGGCCACCGCAGTTTCAAAGGGGAGCAGTGGCACTGCCGCTGGCGCAGCGAAGCGCTGGGGGGTGAAATCGATTTGCTGCTCTATCTGCCGGTCTCCTTCCTGCGCGACCAGCCCACGGCCCTGCTCTGCTATCTGCCCGAGCTGGGCCACAGTGCCCTGCGCACGGCCCAGCGCAGTGGCTTTCAGGAGGACGCCAACCGCTACGACCGGCTGGTGGTGATTCCCGACCTCTACCCCGAGGGCGGCGACCGCCACCAGCAGCTGCGGCGGGTCGGGGCCCGGCTGGAACGGCTGGAGCGCTTCTTCTTCGATGAGCTGTTGCAACTTTTCGATAGCCCGGCCACCGCCACCAGCCTGCTTGGCTTCGGCCTCGGCGGCAGTCTGGCCCTGCGCTGGGCCGGCCGGGAACCGAAGCGCTTCGCCGCCGTGGCCGGTCTGGCTACCTGGGCCGGTTTCAGCAGCCAGCCCTTCTACGGCGAGGCCCGCGACCGGGAAACCCTGGCCCGGCTCGACCCGCTGGTCTTTCTGCCGACGCTGACGGCCCCGCTGCCGCCCCTGTGGCTGGCCCAGGGCGACCATGACCCACTGCAGGGCCAGGAGATTAATTTCATGGCCCTCTGTGCGGCTCTACAGACACAGCCGGAGCTGCAGACGGTGCTGGCCAAGGGCTACGACCATTCCTATTACTTTGTCCAATCCCACTGGCGCGACCAGCTGGTTTTCCACAACGACCATTCCTAAATTTGCGGAGCTTCTATGAATATCAGCGACATTCTTAATCTGGTACAGGAACAGGGGGTGCAATACCTTGACCTGCGCCTGACCGACAGCCTCGGCCGTGAGCACCACATCAGCTATCCGGCCACCGACCTGGACGAGGACTTCTTCGAGGAGGGCAAAATGTTTGACGGCTCCTCCTTCGCCGGCTGGAAGGGCATTCACAACTCGGACATGATTCTGCTGCCCGACCCGAGCACGGCCTATCTGGACCCCTTCTATGAGGATAAAACCCTGGTGCTGACCTGCGACGTCATCGAGCCGGACACCATGCAGGGCTACGGCCGCGACCCCCGTTCGCTGGCGCGCCGGGCCGAGAACTATCTCAAGGCCACCGGCATTGCCGACACCGCCCTGTTCGGCCCGGAGAATGAATTCTTTATCTTCGATGGCATCCGTTTCACCAATTCCATGCACCACGTTTCCTTTGAAATCGCCAGCGAGGAGGGCATTTGGAACAGCGGTCGGCCCTTCGGCGGCGAAGCGCTTAACCTGGGCCACCGACCCAACGTCAAGGGCGGCTATTTCCCGGTGGCGCCGGTGGACAGCCTGCACGACCTGCGCGCCCAGATGTGTCAGCATCTGACCGAAGTGGGCCAGGGGGTGGAGGTGCACCATCACGAGGTGGCCACCGGCCAGTGTGAAATTGGCTGCCGTTTCAATACCTTGACCCGCAAGGCCGACGAGGTGCAGCAGCTGAAATACATCGTCCACAACGTCGCCGCCCAGAACGGCCGCACCGCCACCTTCATGCCGAAGCCGCTGGTGGGCGACAACGGCTCCGGCATGCACGTGCACATGTCCCTGGCCAAGGACGGCAAGAACCTGTTCAGCGGCGACCAGTACGGCGGCCTCTCCGAGCTGGCTCTCTACTACATCGGCGGCATCATCAAGCACGCCCACGCCCTCAACGCCTTCACCAATGCCTCCACCAACAGCTACAAGCGGCTGGTGCCCCACTTCGAGGCGCCGGTGATGCTGGCCTATTCGGCGCGCAACCGTTCGGCTTCCATTCGCATTCCCTACATCACCAATCCCAAGGCCCGGCGCATCGAGGTGCGCTTCCCCGATTCCAGCGCCAATCCCTATCTGGCCTTTGCGGCGCTGCTGCTGGCCGGCCTCGATGGCATCAAGAACAAAATCCACCCGGGCGAGGCCATGGATAAGGATTTGTACGATTTGCCCCCGGAGGAGGCCGATAACATTCCTCAGGTGGCCTTCTCGCTGGAGGAAGCGCTTCGGGCCCTGGACGGCGACCGGGAATTTCTCAAGCAGGGCGGCGTCTTCAGCGACGATTTCATCGACAGCTATTTGCAGTTGAAACGGCAGGAGGTGGAGAAAATGCGGCTGCAGGTGCACCCGCTGGAATTTGAGCTCTACTACGGCTGCTAAGAACGAAGCGCTTCCTCCGGGGAGCGCTTCTTTTTTGTTTCCTAGGGCTTTGAACATTGAGGGGGACTCAATCTAATATGGCCCAGATAAAGGCAAGGGGTTTGCCTCTGTCTTTAATTTATTTCAATAAAAACAAAGGAATAGCTATGACAATTAAGGAAATATCCAAAAATCTTAGGGAAAGACTTAGACATATTTTTAGTCTTGATGGGTGGACTCCTGCACCCCCTCCGGAGGTGGTGCAGGACGAGAAAATCGTTATGGACACTAATGGCAGCATCTATATAAATTTTGCCAGCCCGGTGGTGCAGGAGCGCATGATGAAGCAGATGAATGAGCTCATGAAAATTTCCCAGCACCTAAACCCAGAGCAAAAATGATTCTGCTGCTGATACTGGTTATTTTGGTGCTGGGCTACCTCTATATGGAGAGTACCCCAGCGGAAAAAGCGCGCCTGGGCCTCAGCAATGGCTGGGTTACCTATGTGTTGCTGGGCCAGCATGGCCTGTATTTCTTTATTCAGGGTTTGGTGGGCTATCTGCTCATCTGGGCCATTCTGGGCGTGGCGCTGCTGGCCCTTCACGGTTTGCTGCTGCTCGGGGGCGCTGGCCTGCCCTGGGCTTGGCTTGGTTCGCTGTTCCGGGGGGGAATTTGCCCTGGTTCTCCATCTGGCCATCATTGCCCTGCTGGCCTATGCCTATTGTCAGGAGGAAATTAAGAAACGGCAAAAAGACGACTGGTCTAAGGATTTGGAGGAGCTGAAAAAGCTAAATGCCCTGCTGCAATTTGCTGTTAATGCACTGAAACAGGGCCGGCTGGTCAAAATCTCGTTGAAATCACGCAAAGTCTATATGGGCATCATTGCCGGCGAACACTTCGAGCATAATGACCTGGAACATATCACCCTCATTCCCTATTTCAGCGGCCACCGCGACAAGGACACGCTTCGGCTCCAGCTCAGCCGCAGTTACCTTGACAGCTACCGCCAACTGGATCTCATTCCCCGGCCCGAAGACTCGCCGGAACAGCGGCAACAGCGGCTGGAAGAGCTGAATCATTTCCGGCTGCTGATTCGGCTGGGTGAGGTGGAAAGTCTCTCCTTCTTCCACGAAGCGCTGCTGGCTGACCACATCGCCCCAGCCCGGTTGGATTCCACTCCGCCAACGGAAAGTTAGCCGGGCAGCGTTTCCCCTTTCGCGCGCACCGAAGCGCTTCGCTAGAAATAGAAAAGAGTCGTCCGGGTTTAGACCTGGGATTTTTTTGCCCGGGGAAGCGCTTCGTTCCCAGCGGTCCGGTTTGGTGGGAAGCGCTTCGCTGGTCCGGCCCAAAAAAGAAGCGCTTCCCTTGAAGCGCTTCGGTTTTTAGTTGTTTCCGACGCCAAGCCGGTCGTCGCTGTGATTAGCGGTGCCGACGCTGCTCTGCAGCTGGCCATAGACCGTCGTCGTTGGGCCGTGGTCGGGGGCGGCGGCCGGGCCGGTGCAGGCCGTCAGCAGCAGCGGCAGCAGGAAGCGCTTCGCCGGGAAATGCCTGCGGGCCATTGGCTCAAATCTTCGGCTGGCTGCGCAGAATGGCAATCAGGCTGTCCTTGCGTTTGATGTCGCCGTGCAGCAGCTCCTGAATCTCCTGTTCCTGCAGCATTTTCGGGAAATTGCGTTTGAGCAGCTCGTAGCTGTCGTTGCGGCGCACATTGTCGCCAATCTCCTGATAGGCCCGGGTCAGCAGCGCCAGGGCATAGGGTGAGCTCGGCGTGTTCTGGTAGGACTCCAGCACCGACTGGGCCCGGCCGATGGCGGCCACATAGGCGCCCTCGCGCAGATAGTGTTCGGCAATTTCCAGCTCGTGCTGGCCGAGCAGGTTACGCAGATAGACCATGCGCAGCTGGGCATCCTCGCTGTAGGGGCTGTTGGGGAATTTCTCCAGCAGCTCCTTGAAGGCCTCGAAGGCCTTGCGCAGCATGTTGGGGTCGGTCTGGGCCTGATTGACCGGGCTCAGCCGCTTGAAGAGCGAATTGTTGCGCTCGTAGGTGATGATGCCGCGCATGTAATAGGCATAGTCAATCTGCGGGTGGCGCGGGTAGGTTTTGATGAAAGTTTCCAGCTCCTTCAGGGCCTTATCCTCCTCGCCGTCCTTGTAGTAGGAATAGACCAAATCGAGGGCGCTCTGCTGGGCCAGGGTGCCGTAGGGGTGGCGGGCCATCAGCTTGCTGTAGTACTCGCGGGCGCTACTGTAGTTGCCCTCGCTCTGCTCCTCCCGGGCCTTTTCGAAAAGTTGTTCAGCCGACCAGCGCAGGGTTTTATCCTCCGGGGCCAGACGACTGCAGGCGCTCAGGGCCAGGAGAAAGCCGGCTAGTAATAAACGTGGCATACTGCGAAATCCTTTGTTTTAGGGTTAGAAAATGTCTGAAAGTATAGATGAAAGCCTGGATTATATCGTCGGCGACGAGCTCGGCGGCGAACGGCTCGACCGGGCCCTGGCCCAGATTGAGCCGGATTTCTCCCGGGGCCGCTGGCAGGAGCTTATCCGGGCCGGGCGGGTGTTGCTCAATGGCAAGCCGGCCAAGGCGAAGCAGCCGGTCTACGGCGGCGACCACATTCAGTCGCCCCTGCCCGAGGAGGAATGGCTTGAGGACGAGGCCGAAGCGCTTCCGCTGGACATTGTCCATGAGGACGAGGCCATCGCCGTTATCAACAAGCCGGCCGGGCTGGTGGTGCATCCGGCCGTGGGCAATCGCACCGGCACGCTGCTCAATGGGCTGCTGCACCATTTCCCCGCCAGCGCCACCCTGCCCCGGGCCGGCATCGTCCACCGCCTCGACAAGGACACCAGCGGCCTGCTGGTGGTGGCGAAGACGGCGGCGGCCCAGCAGGATTTGCAGGAACAGCTACGTAGCCGGAGCATGGGCCGGGTCTATCTGGCCCTGGTCTATCGCTATGTCAGCGCCGGCGGCACGGTGGATTTGCCCCTGGGCCGCCACCCGCGCGACCGGCTGAAAATGGCGGTGCGCAGCGACGGCCGCGAGGCCATCACCCATTACCGCCTGGCCGAGCGCTTCGGTGAGGCCGCCACCCTGCTGCGGGTGGAACTGGAAACCGGCCGTACCCACCAAATCCGCGTCCACCTCAGCGAGCTGAAATTCCCGCTGGTGGGCGACCCGCTCTATGGCACGGCCCTGCTGCCCCGGGGCCTGCCCGCCGCCATTCGCGAGGCCCTGCTTCGCTTTCCGCGCCAGGCCCTGCACGCCCAGGAGCTGCATTTGCAGCACCCCACCAGCGGTGAAAGGCTGCAATTCAGCGCGCCGCTGCCGCCGGATTTTGCCGACCTGCTGGAAACCTTGCGAACCATTAACGCGCTGTAATTTTTGCGCTAAGATTGGCTCATCTTTTGAGCATAAAAAGGTAAATCAACGATGAATCTACATGAATATCAGGCCAAGGCGCTTTTCCGCGAATATGGCGTGCCCGTTCCGCGCAGTATTCTGGCAAAAACCGTCGATGAGGCCGTGCAGGCGGCCGAAGACCTGGGAGGCAATGTTTGGGTGGTGAAAGCCCAGGTGCATGCGGGCGGCCGCGGCAAGGCCGGCGGCGTCAAGGTGGCCAAGTCCCTGGACGAGGTGCGCGAAATCGCCGGAAAAATGCTCGGTGGCACGCTGAAAACCCACCAGAGCGGCGACACGGCCCTGCCCATCAATATGGTGCTGATTGAAGAGGGCCTGCGCATTGCCGATGAGCTCTACGTTTCGGCCGTGGTCGACCGGGCCCAGAAGCGCGTTTCCTTCATTGCTTCGGCCGAGGGCGGCATGGACATCGAAGAGGTGGCCGCGAAGACGCCGGAGAAGATTTTCAGCATCGGCGTCAATCCCAGCGCCGGCTATTTCCCCTATGTGGGCCGGCGCCTCGGCTTTGCCCTTGGCCTGGAGAAAAAACAGGTGGGCCAGCTGGTGGATTTGCTCGGCGGCCTCTACCGGCTCTTCACCGAAAAAGATTTATCGCTGGTGGAAATCAACCCGCTGATTATCACCGAGGACGGCCAGCTGCTGGCCCTGGACGCTAAAATCGGCATTGACGACAACGGCCTCTACCGCCATCGCGACCTGGCCGAGATGCGCGACCCCAGCCAGGAAGATGAGCGCGAAAACCGCGCCCAGCAGCTGGAACTGAACTATGTGGCCCTGGACGGCAACATCGGCTGCATGGTGAACGGCGCCGGCCTGGCCATGGCCACCATGGACATTGTCAAGCTCCACGGCGGCGAGCCCGCCAACTTCCTCGACGTCGGCGGCGGTGCCACCTCCGAGCGGGTCAAGGAGGCCTTCAAGCTGATTCTGTCGTCGCCGGAGGTGAAATCCATTCTGGTGAATATTTTCGGCGGCATCGTGCGCTGCGATTTAATTGCCGAGGGCATCATCAGCGCCGCCAAGGAAATGAATCTGACCGTGCCGGTGGTGGTGCGTCTCCAGGGCACCAATGTGGAACTGGGACGAAAAATGTTGGACGAAAGCGGGCTGGCCATTACCTCCGCTGACGATTTGACCGATGCGGCCAAGAAGGCCGTGGCGGCGGCCCAAGCCTGAGGAGCGCTTCATGAGTATTTACATCAACAAGGACACCAAAGTTATCACCCAGGGCTTCACCGGCGCCCAGGGCACCTTCCACAGTGAACAGGCCATCGCCTACGGCACCCAGCTGGTGGGCGGGGTTACGCCGGCCAAGGGCGGCAGCACCCACCTGGACCGGCCGGTTTTTAACAACTGCGCCGAGGCGGTCAAGGCCACCGGGGCCAATGCCTCGATGATTTTCGTGCCGCCGCCGTTCGCCGCCGATTCCATTCTGGAGGCCGTGGACGCCGGCATTGAAGTCATCGCCTGCATCACCGAGGGCATTCCCGTCCTCGACATGATGAAGGTGAAGGCGGCCCTGACCGGCACCCAGGTGCGCCTGATTGGCCCCAACTGCCCCGGCGTGATTACCCCCGAGGAATGCAAAATGGGCATCATGCCCGGCCATATTCACAAAAAGGGCGTGGTCGGCATCGTCTCCCGCTCCGGCACCCTGACCTATGAGGCCGTCCACCAGACCACCAGCATTGGCCTGGGCCAATCCACCTGCGTGGGTATCGGCGGCGACCCCATCAACGGCACCAGCTTCGTCGATGTGCTGGCCGCCTTCGAGCAGGACCCGGCGACGAAATACATCGTCATGGTCGGTGAAATCGGCGGTTCGGCCGAGGAGGAGGCCGCCGACTACATCAAGGCCCACGTGAGCAAGCCGGTGGTGGCCTACATCGCCGGGGTTACCGCCCCCAAGGGCAAACGCATGGGCCACGCCGGCGCCATCATTGCCGGCGGCAAGGGCACGGCCGAGGACAAATTCCGCGCCCTGGAGGCGGCGGGTGTAACCACGGTGCGCTCCCCGGCCGACATTGGCGCGGCGCTGAAAAAAATCTCAGGCTAATCGCCCCCGCCCGAACCGGAGCCCCTCGCTGAGGGGCTTTTTTACGAGGAGAAACCATGGAAACGAAATCGCAAACCCGCCGCTCCGGCCCGGAAACCCGGGAACAGCCGGCCATTCTTGACCTGCGCTATCAGGCCCATATGGACGCCTACGCCTACGACGAACCCAGCTTCTGGGCCAAAATCAAGGCCGTGGCCCGGCGCGCCGGCCGCGAGCTCATCAGCCAGGCCCTGCGCCTGCACTATGTCGCCGCCGACGAGCGGACGCCGCTCTGGGCCAAAACCGCCATCTACGGCGGCCTGGCCTATTTCATTCTGCCCATCGACGTGGTGCCCGATGTGCTGCCGCTGGTGGGCTTCGGCGATGACATCGCCGTGCTGACCGCCGTTTTCAAGGCCGTTACCGACTTTTACCGACCGGAACACGGCGCCGCCGCCGAACGCAAGTTGGGCGAGTGGTTCAAATAGCCCTTCGGGCCCCAGAGTTAAATGGCCCCGGCCACTGAAATGATGAACAGCAAGGCCATCATCAAACGATTGGAACGGGACGGCTGGCAGCTGGTCGGCGGCCGGGGCGACCACCAGAAGTTCAAGCATCCGCGCATTCCCGGTCAGGTCATCGTGCCCCACCCGCGCAAAGACATGCCCATCGGCACCCTGCGCAGTATTTTTAGACAGGCCGGCTGGCCCGAGCCGCCGGAAGGAAACGAATAATGTTGTATCCCGCCTTTGTGGAACTGGGCGATGAAAACCACGCCTACGGGGTTGTTCTCCCGGACTTCCCCGGCTGCTTTTCCGCCGCCGACGAACTCAGCCAGCTGCCCGCCCGGGTGCAGGAGGCCGTCGAACTCTATTTCGACGGTGAAGATTTGCCGCTGCCGCCGCCCTCGGACGTGGCCCTGCTGCGCCAGCGCCCGGAATTCAACTATGACGGCCTGTGGATGTTCTTCGACATCGACACCGACCGCCTCGGCACCCGCCGCTTCCAGGCCCAGCTGCCGGCACCGCTGCTGGCCGCCATCGACGCCCACATCAAAACCCACGGCGGCAGCCGCAGCGGCTTTCTGGCCGAGGCCGTCCGGGAGAAGCTGGGTCGCCGCTGAGCGTTTCTCGCGAAGCGCTTCGACTACCCGAGCTGGGGAAGCGCTTCGTTTTATCCAGCTTTCTCGCCCGAAGCGCTTCCCTAACTACTAAAGCCACTGCCACCGGCAAAGCGTTTCACCGGCCCCGGCCCGGCTGTCTAAACCGAAGCGCTTTAGCTCGGAAAAACCTTTGCCCGCTGGACGATTTCCCCCAATCAAAGCGTTTCGATGTCGGCCGGGGTCTCACTGAGTGCTTCTAGCGAAGCGCTTCCTCTCTAATCCCCTCTAATCCCACCGTAAAGCCAAAATCTGGCTTTCCCGCCCGAAGCGCTTCGCTTTTTTACCCTTTTCAAGGGCGAAGCGCGCCCCCTCCGAAGGGCGGTTAAAGCCGGCGCGGCGCTTTCCCAAACCATCGGCTCCCGTCTGGGGGCTTTTCTGTCAAGACTGAAGCGCTTCGCCAGCCGGAGCCTTGCGGGAACGAAGCGCTTCCTTTCTATTCCGTCGCTGGCAGCGGAAGCGCTTCCTCAAAATCTGACTTTCCAGACCGAAGCGCCTTCTTCTAAAAGTCCTTAGGTAAGGAAGCGCTCCACCCGGTAACCGCCCGGGTCGGTGCTGGCCTGAAGCGCTTTGCCGGGGAGCATTGCAAAGTCGGTTTAAACCGAAGCGCTTCAATCATTCCAGCCCGTTAAATTGGCCGGCCACTCTGAAGCGCGCCCCGGGGCCCGGCTGAGCCATCGAAACGAAGCGCTCCCCTTTACAGCTTCCCGACTCGAAGCGCCTCGTTGCCAGCGGCCGGGTCGGATTGATTCAAACGAAGCGCTTCCCTCCCCGGCGCCCGCTGCCGGCGCCACGCCTTCCGAAACCCTCGGCCCCCGGGGGCTTTTTTATTGGGCTTTTCCGCCACACCGAAGCGCTTCCGCCGGGGATATTTCTTAATTCTCTAGATTGGCGGAGCGAAGCGCTTCGGCTATCCAAGCTGGGAGCTGGTTTAAAACGAAGAAGAGGTCAGAGCGGCCAAAGCCGGGAAAGCGCTTCGCTTTTTTACCGTTTTCAAGGGCGAAGCGCTCCCCCGGAAGGGCCCCGGCTGGGGCAGCGAACACCTCGATTAACCATCTGATTTAAAAGAATTATCTCCGGCAACAAACCCGGCGGGTGCAAATTAAGTGCAGAACGGGCCGGGGTTTCGCTAGCGCAAATCCAAGCGCTTGCTTTTTCAAAAAGAGGGGGGTAGGATTAGCGCCATCACTTCGTATGGCGGTATAAAGTCGCACCCGTAAGATGCGTTTTTTTATGCCCAAGCAAAAATAAACCATTGATTTAGCCTTACTCCTCATTTTCGAGGAGTAAAAACTACCTATCAAAGGCGGGTCTATACGCAGAAATAAAATACCTTCGGGGAATACTGCGAGCCGACTATACGCGGTGATTGAAGCCCGCCCCCTAATCCGGGGCTCCCTTTTAAAAAATCACAACGGGGCGGGCTTTTGGGACATCTTCGGATGTGCTGTTACCTTAGGAAGCAGTCGACCAACCTAAAAGCACCGCTCCACCCTTCTCTGTATATGGCGATGTTCGTGGGGAACTCTTCGGAGTTGCCGGGTACCTGTAACCTCGGTTCGCCAACCCTGCGCATGTCGCCGCCCGATTTTTGGTGAACCCTGCGGCGATGTAAAACCTTAACTCGTTACAGGAAATTTCTATGACCGCGTGGGCGACGAATGCAATACCCGTAAGGGGAATAAGTCCGCCCAACTACTGATGGGTTCTTAACCACGCGGTCGCCCAATTCGGGCCCAAACCGACGAAGCCGGTTGCTGGTGTTCTGCTTAAGTTTTTCAGCAGAGCAAACCCCTTCACGGGCCTAAACAAGTCGGTGGCTATAGCTTGATTAATAGTTAAAAAAGTAGGATAATGAACTTTCCTACTTACAAAGCAGCCCCGACCTGTTGTCGGTATTTTTATATCCGTACATTCTCAAGATTCAATAGTCTTAACGCGCTTTCTGTGTTTAGATTCCAAGTTTTGGGGTTGCGAGTACCGGTAACGGCTCGGCTCACTTTGTAGAGTAGGACAACCCCGCCCCAATTTTGGGCGTTTTCAAAATTCCTAATTACAAAGGTGTTTAAATGAACTCAATCCAGACTTTTAATTTCCAATCCCAATTTGTCCGCGTGGAATTTAAAAATGGCGAACCGTTGTTTTGTTTAGTCGATGTGGCACAAATTCTTGAAATTAAAAACACAAAATCATCACGTTTCAATCTGAAAGAAGATGGGGTACATAAAATGTACCTCACAGACAAACTAGGCAGGAATCAGGAAGCAACCTTCATCAGCGAACCCAACCTGTACCGTGTAATTTTCCGTTCCAACAAACCCGAGGCGGTCAAATTCCAGGACTGGATATTTGAAGAAGTCATCCCGCAAATTCGCAAAACAGGTAGCTATTCCTCCGTTCAACCCAAACCGACGAAGCCGGTTGCTGGTGGTCTGCTGCCGGAGCAAATCGAGGCGGTGAAGAAGCTGCATAACACTTTGGTAGCGGCGGCGCCGAAAGAGAAGCAAGCGGCTTTGGCGGTGATGCTGTGGAGTGCGGTTAAATCTAAATTTGGCTGCGGCTACAAATCAGTGGCGCCGGAACACTTTGTCGAGGTGCTGAGCGTAATGAGCCGGGCGGCGGTAGCCGATTCTTCCGGCGAAGCGCTTCCCCGGCTTCCCCGCCAATACTTTGAGCTGCTGGCGAAGATGGCCCTCTATGCCGACAATTACCAGAAGATGCAGCATCTGCTTTGCACCGCCCAGGACACGCCGGAGGGCGAAGCGCTTTGGACGAGTCTGACGGGGGCCACAGCTCCCGACCAGAGCGGCTTCCTGTTTGTCTTCCGGCCGAACCTCAAGGAGGACGTGCAGCAGGCCTTTGAATGGCTGCATCAACAATCACAGGCCCTTCTCTGCTGATTCCGGCGCCCTTCGGGGCGCTTTTTTTATATCCCTAGAGCAGGGTAAAAGCCCGGTGGGCAATGGCCTAAGGTGCGTCTATTTGCGGAGTAATTATGGCCGATGCTGTCCAAAAAATAGACCCGAAAATCCTGGTTGCCAATGTTGAATCGCTGCTGAGTGCCGAGGAGCCCCAGGCCCTCGATGAGCAGCTGGGCGAGCTGAGTGTAAACCGGGGCGAGCTGATGAAATTCTGCGCCGCCGATGATGAGTTTCAGAGCTGCCGCGATGACATACGCGCCGACCTGGTCAATAAGGCGTTCAGGATTTGGGGCGAAGACGTTGCCGAGGAGGACATTAACCCGCTTTACAAGATGCTGCGCCGGCTGTTGCCGACGTTGGCAGAAATTGCCATCAATGCCCGGCTGGTGGGCTACTGCGTTGGCGAATATATCTACCGCTACGATGACGAGAGCAAGCGCTACCTGATTGACCGCGTCATCAATAAGATTGGCGACCTGGACAAATACTATCCCAACCATAAGGGCCTCATCTATAAGGGCGACACCGAGCTGATTCTTGATGACCGCCTGAAATACGTGCTGGCCCTGTCCCACCCGGATAGCAAAAATACCAAGGGCGACCCGCTGGCGACGCGGGTTTATCACGCAGTCAAGCTGCGCCGGCAAATTTTGCCCTATGCGTTTCAATTCATGACCCGCCATGCCCAGCCCTTCGCCATTCACAAGGGCGCCGGCGTGGTCAGCGAGGACGACAAGCGGGCCAACGTCAATCGCCTGCGCCAGCTTATCGCCGGCGGCGGGGCTATCACCATCAACGAGGGCGACGATATTCAGCTGGTGAAACTGGACAGCAACGGCGATGCGTTCAGGCTGCTGGAACAGCTGGCCAACGGGCGCATTCAGAAGGTGCTGCTGGGCCGGGTCAAAACCTCCGAGCTGCAGAACGGTTCTCGCAGTGCCCAGGAGGTGGACGAGGGCACCCGGCAAAATCGCATGGACGCCTACGGGGCGCTGTTGCTGCAGGCGGCCCAGCACGCCATCGATGCCACGCTGGCGGTCAATGCGGCCTATGGCGCCGAGATAAAGGCCCCGGCCGGCCTGTGGTTTGAATTTGAAAAAACGCAGGAAATTGACAAAACCCGGGCCGAACGTGATGCGATTTTGGCGCAAATGGGCGTTAAATTTAATGCCCAGTATTTCGCCGATATGTACAGCCTGGAGACCGGCCATTTCACCGTTGAGGCCCCGGCCGGCGGTGAAAAGCAAATGTCCCTGAAGCTGGCCGAGGGCAGCCGGGCCTATGATGATTTTCTGAAGCGCTTGGAGCATGAGCAGTTTTTCAGCCCCGAGGACATCGGCGCCCTGGCCGAGGGCCTGAATCAGCAGTTTAGCCGGGGCCGTGGCGAGGCCGACGACATCGGAGGCCCCAATGGGTAAGGATAAGACCCCGGCCCGCATCGACCCAGAAACCACACGGGCCAAGGCCGCCGAAAAGCACCTGCAGAAGAAGGTGGTGCTGCCGGTTTTCGACACGCGCCAAATGACGGCCTATCATCACTCGGTGGCCTTTATGGTGGCCAAAATGGCCAATGCCAGCCAGCTGCAATTTCTCAAGGAGCAGGTGGAAAAGGCCCAGAAGGAGGGCCTGAGCTTTGACCAGTTCGCGAAAAATATCGAGGGCCAGATTCCGCTAAGCCGGGCCCGCAAGGCGCTGATTTTTGACACCAATCTGCGCAGCGCCCGGGCGGCGGGCCGCTGGCAGGCCATCGAGGACACCAAGGAGCTGCTGCCGTTTCTGGAATACGGCCCCAGCGACGCCGGCAAGCCCCGCGACAGCCACAGGCACTACTACGGCGTTATCCTGCCCACCGACCATGACTTCTGGAAGACGCATTTCCCACCCAATGGCTACGGCTGCCGCTGCAAAACCTACCGTCTGACCCGGGCCCAGGCCCAGCGCAAGGGCGGGCCCAGCAAAGATTTTGAATACAGCGATGACGATGTGCAGGAGTCCTTCCGCCACAACCACACCCGACGGCTGGAGGCGCTGGCGGATTTGGCTGAGAAGCGCTTTGGGACGGCCTTTGCCCAGCGGCTGAAGCAAGAGACGCTGGCGCTTTACGAGGCGGAGGCGGGGAAAATTGCCGACGCACTGGAGGATTTTCAGGTGGACACGGGCTATCGGCCGCCGCTGCCCACCAAGGGCAATACCTACGAGGAGGCGCGCTATTATGTGGTCAGCAACGGCCGCGCCACTGGCCTGGAACATTCCAGTGCCTATAGTAAGGACGGCAAATTGCTGTTCACTGCTTCGGGGACGGAGGGAGAAATAAAGTACAGTGGTAGCCAAATCCAATTACTAAAGAATAATCCCGGCTCTGTGCTCTATCACAATCACCCCAGCGGCGCTACATTAAGCCTAGATGATTTTTGTTTCTCCAAAGATTTTAATCTTGAAAAAATTGTCGCCTTCGGAACTACTGAGGAGGCGGAATACGTTGGCCGGAGCTTGGCAAAGAGCCATGAAATATGGGACGTGGGGAATAAGGTTATTCGCCCTCATGTTGTTAAACAATTTTGGAAGGCCTTTAATGCTGGGGAAATGTCCAAAGTGGACGGTAACATCCTACTCGGCCATATCATTAATGAAATTCTCAAGTCGCAAAAAATGATTGAATATGAGGTGGTTAAAGCGGGTAAAATGACTGCTGAGGCTATAGACAAACATCAAAACCTCATTAAAGAAATTGTGGAGTCCTACGGGAAGGAGTAGATAATGAGCGTCTATATTGTATGCGATTACGATGTGTTCTCGCCTATAGAGAAAATAGAAGAATCTTTGAATCATTTTTATGAGGAGCTGGCCAAAGACCCAGACCCAGAGCCACGTTTTTTGCTTCAAATCGAAAGAATGGAGCAGCTGCTAAAAGATGCACGCGAAATCCAAAAAGAATTTGACGAGCTGGAAAAGGCCCGCGAGCTCCGGGAAAAGGGCAAGAAGTAAACCTGCCCCGCCCTCTACTCAACAAGCGCTCTTCGGGGCGCTTTTTTTAGTATTCAGCGGATGCGCTTGGCTGCTGATGCAATGTCGGCAGCCATTGCTTGTAGCCAAACGACAGCGCCAGAGCCAATTTGGCCGCGTCGAAAAGCGCTTCCTGCAAATCCTCTTGTTTGCCCTCGGCGTAGATTTCGCCCTGCTCATTGAATCGGGCCAATCGGACGCCGCAGCTCTGATTAAACACACTGAGTTTTCGTGCGTCCATGTGGGCACCCAGTGATTCCGCCAACAGAAAATGATTGGCGTGGTCGCTGAGGAAAAATTTGTCATTATCTAGAAAAAAAACACTGAAGCTAATTAGTGTTCCATCTTCGGCAAAAGTAAACGGGCTGCAGAGCCTAAAGGCTTGGTCGTTGGTTTGGATAATGCGCCAGCTGGTGAGTTTTTCGGCGCGGCGGGTCAGGTTGTCCATGTCTAAAATGAGAAGATTATAACGCCCTGGAACCGTCTAAAACGAAGCACTTCCCCGGCCTAAACTGGCCTTTTTGCCGGGAAATCAGCATGAAAACCAAGATAATCAAAGAAGAACTGCGCATTTATCCTTCCGAGCGCCTCAACGACGCCGACGATGGCGGCGGCTACCGCATGGGCCAGCCTTTGACCGGCCGCGACGATGAAGTCTTCGCCGGCGTGCCCGCGCTGATGAACGTCATGGGCGGCTTTGGCATGCGCCTGCTCTATGCCGGCGTAACTCGGGACGATGACGAGCCCCTGAACG
Source organism: uncultured Cardiobacteriaceae bacterium (assembly GCA_963532425.1). Taxonomy (GTDB): domain Bacteria; phylum Pseudomonadota; class Gammaproteobacteria; order Cardiobacteriales; family Cardiobacteriaceae; genus CAUSKK01. The sequence goes on along the minus strand of CAUSKK010000001.1, from coordinate 158,374 downwards.
GCGCCCATGTGATACTGGCCAAGCCGTCGCCGCAGCCGAATGTCAGCTACCTGCTGAGCCGGGCCAGCTACTATGGCGAGCAGCGCAAAAACGCCCGAGAGAAGGTGGAACGGTACATGGTGCCGACGGTGGAAAGCCGCATGAGTCTACTTTCCAAGCAAACCGAAGGGAGCCTGATTGTGCAGGCCTACCAGCGCATCGGCGAGCCCACGCCCCAGGTGGGCGACGTTTACTATTTGAGCCAAACCAAGCCCGGCTATGAGCGCCACGAGCAGTCCATTAAGGTTACCAAGTGCATCACCGAGGAGCGGGAGTTCGTCATTGCCAACGAAAAAGTCCGCCTGCTGGTGGTCAAAATGGAGATTTTGAACCCGCTGGAGAAGGACTTTTTCGGCTTGGATTATCCTACTCTGACCGGCCAGGGCGCCCCCTGCCAAATTTTTGAAATGCACGTGGCCAACAGCGCCCAATATTTCGGCGTCAAGCCGCTGGCCAAGGAAATCAAGGCCCAGACCATGAAAATCAACGTGCCCGACATCACCGAGAAGATTATTCCCACCTCCCAGACCGAAACGCCGCTGCTGGATTTGAACGCCGCCGGCATGCGCGATGGCTATGTGGCCGGCCGGGAAACCAGCTTCGGCCATGTGGTTTTCAGCAGCGACGGGGCCTATTACTTCGGCACGGCCATTCAGCCGGGTAGCTTTAGTTCCGAGGGCATCACCGACCGGGACGGCACGCTCTACCGCAACAACGAGGCCATCGGCACTATCCACTACCCCACTGGCCGGCTGCAATCTGACCGCATCCGCGAGCTGGGTTCTGGCACTTTTACGGCCGCCGCCCATTATCGGCAGGTGGAAGACAGTGCCATCGTGGAAATCAGCATCAACAATCAGGCGCAAAATTTTGTCTATAACATTGAGCCACCGCCGAGCCGGGGCAGTTTGAGCGTCCATTACCGGGCCCAGGGCCAGCGCTACGAGCTGCACGATGACGGCGCCGGCCGGCTGGTAGGCGCCAGCGCGGGCCACGGGGCCGGCTCCATCAACTACCAGACCGGCAGCCTGAGCGTTTCACTGGGAGCGCTTCCGGACGTGGGGAGCGCCGTCATCTACCAATGGGCCACCTCGGCAACGGTGCGCGAGCGCAGCAGTGCCGACAAGGTCATCTATCAAATCTGGGAGCTCGGCGAGGCCGTGGCGAAAAACTCGTTGCGTTTCCAGCTCGGTTCGCGGGCCTGCCGTGATGACGGCAACGGCAAAATCATCGACCAGGCCAATCAGCCCATCGGCCGCATCGATTACGCCACGGGCCAGGTTTATTTAATCGAGATTTCGCGGGTGGAACTCCGCTTTGAGTACCAGGGCGGCGAGCCCACGACCAAGGAAATCGTAGACCCGGAACGCAATCGCGGCGGCGATGTGGTGCTGGATTTGGGCATGACCAATATTTCACCCCACACCCTCAAAATCGAGGCCGATTTTACGCTGGACATTCCAGACACCGGCGAGCACTGGCAGGACATCGTCAAAAACAATCCCAACTACAACCCGATGGCGGCCAATTCGGTTTGGATTAACGGCTTCCGCTTCGACCGGCCCTAAAACCCCGGCCCGATTGGGGCTTATTTTAGATTTTGGCGCCAACCTAAAATAAGGGCGGCGCCTATTTTAGGTTCCAGTAAAATCATTTATTTCAACATGCTGCATAAAAAATAACGGCCACAATCGGAAAAATAATGGCGATTTTGGCGGCCGCCGGGCCGTTTTGAGAAGCCAGCAACGGCGCGGCTTCTGAAAATTGCTCTGGAATTTCACCGCCTTTCGCTGCCGATTCCCGCCATTTCGCCGCCTTTCGCCGCCTGTACTTTTGGGGGCCGCCTGCGAAAAAATGCCGGCCTTGAGCGTCAAAACTCAAAGCGTAGCGCCCCGCAGCGTTAAAGCCTTTCTCTAAATCTCTTTGTCCTTCGTTGTGGGGAGGGCGCGGGAATAACCAATACCGCGCGCCGCCTTCGCTCGGTTTTTGACCCTCCCCGCGCCCTTTTTAGTTCCGAAGGATAAATTTATGAATAAGCAACTCTCTATTTTCAGCTACCAAGAGCACACCGTCCGCATTGAAATGAAGGACGGCGAACCGTGGTTCTGTTTGGCCGATGCCGCCGCCATTTTGGATATTCGCAACGCTAGCCCTAGTCGCTTCAACTTTAATGAAAGGGGGGTACATAAAATGTATACCCCTACGAACAGCGGCGGACAATCATTGACCTTTGTCAACGAATCCAATCTTTACCGCCTTATCGCCCGTTCCAACAAGCCCGAAGCGCTGGCCTTTCAGGACTGGATTTTTGAAGAGGTTCTGCCCGCCATTCGCAAAACTGGCAGTTACTCCGCTCAGCCACAACCCGCCCTCCCCGCCACCTACCTAGAAGCGCTTCGGGAGCTGGTCAAGTCCGAAGAGGAAAAACAGCGCATTGCCCATGAGCGCGACGAGGCCCTTAGAACCAAGGCGTGGATTTCCTCCAGCCGCGAGGCCTCTACCCTGGCCAAATACGGCCAGGCCAAGCGGAAGATTGAACGACTGGAAGACCGGCTGGGCAAGTCCAGAAATTGGCGGCAGGTCAAGGCTATTCGCTGGCTGGGCCATTATTTTGACCTCCGCTTGCCCGGCGCCTATTCGCAGATTGGCAGGGCGTTGGCTGATATTTCCGCCGAGCTGGATTTGCCGCCGCGCAAGGTGCCGCATGGTGAATTCAACGAAGTGAATGCCTATCACCGTGGCGCCATTGAGGCCTTCCGCCAGAGACTGGATGAGGGCGAAAAAATACTGGCCAAATATCGCCGTCATGAGGCTGATTTCTGGGCTTAGGAGCTTACTTTTTTTTCTTCCGGGCCCGCATTTCTTCGGCGAGCTGGGCTTTGACCCAGCCGGAAAAATCCGGGAGCGACTGGGCAAATGCCAGCAGCTCTGCATCCTTTTCGCGGTTAAAGACAACAGTTTTAGCCACCCGTTTAGTTGCGCTATATTTTTCCCGAGCCCGCTGCAGGGGCGTTTTTTCAGTCATCTCCCAGTTCGCGGCTGGGGCTGACCAGTTCGTTAAAAACGTTATGTAGCGCTCTAAATTTTGGCTCAGTCAGACCACGCAAATCGCCCAGAGCATTAACTAATGCTATATGGTCGCCGGATGCAATAGCACGCTTTAGCTCTTTGCTCAGAGCAATATAATCATTTTCCCAGCCATGGGCCCATTTGTGGCACAGCTCTAGTCGTTCCTCCAGGCTACGCGTGCGTTTTAATTGTTCAGTAATACTCCTTCTTCTCATAGATTTCTTCCTTAAATTTAAGCGCCCCGCTTCGGCGGGGCTGGTTGGTGTTATTCGGCGCGGCGGACAAACTCAGGGTCAAAACAAATAGCCCCATCTTGAGTTTCAATAACCCACCACCCGCGCTCATTGATAACCTCATCAATAAAACAGGCCATAATGTCATCGCAGTCCCAAAATCCCGCCGACTCTACAATGTTTTTAGGGTTGGCCAAATCAATCATGGCCTCGATAAAACCTTCCTCCTCTACTGCGTAGAATTTGCATGACATGAAGTTAAGGTTATTCTCCAGCCATTCACGCATAGCCTCTACAAAAATGTCGTCTGTGGCCTTAATTGTGGGGATATGGGCAGTATCAAGCACCCAGTGATTTTCGCCGTAATGTTCGACTGATAGTTCATCTTCTGCAAACATCATCAGGGGCGTGTCGTTATATGGGGTTTCGCGGTTGTTGAAGCGATGGTAAATCATGTTTCTGCTCCTATGCACACACGGTGCTTAGCTTGTTTCGGGGGTTGTTCTATCGCCGTTTCTTGTTGCGATGGGTGGAATTATATCGTGCGCACGATATAAGAAAAGCCCTTTTAGGGGTTATTTTTATAATTAACTGTTTTCAATATTTATTTTTCTAGACAAACGCCCCATCCTCGCCTAAAAAAAGCCCCTCTGAAGCCCTAGGCTAAACATTTTTGGCCGAGAGGAAACATGAGAATACAGCTACAGGACGACGGCAACGGCAAGTTGATAAGCACGGCGGGGCTTGTTTTTGGCACCATTGACTATGCCACTGGCAAAGCGCTTCTGCGGCCGGTGAACAAAACCAAAATACCCAAACCCGTTTATTCTAAAAAAATCCTAAACGAAATCATCGAGGGCGGCGGCCTGCGCGACCCGAACGTAACCATTAAGCAGCAATACCGTTGGGAATTTATCGGCTACGAGTCCATTGAGGTGGGCGCGCAATTGCCGCTGCAAACCCGGGTGATGACGCAATTTTTTGGCGGCCAGAGCGCCGGCCAGCGCAACAAAACCCTACAGCCACCGGACATTTGCATCGAGGTGGAAAGCGACGCGCCCATTGTGCCCAGCACCCTAAGCGCTTCCAGCCGCCGGGGCTATTACCGCGATGACAACGGGAAAATCCGCCTCACCGACAACAACAACGACCACGAGGCCGGGCGCATGGACTACGCCAACCGGCGCCTTATCCTTAAGCCGGCCTACTACGAGCCGCGCGGCTTTGAGATTATCGCCCTTGGCACCAGCTACGACCTGAAGGGCGTCGATGCGCTGAGTTTCCTCCTGCCCGTTTCGCCCATTCGGGCTGGCAGTTTTGGCCTGACGGTTACAGCCATGGACGGTTCCACCATCCGCGTGGGCGCCGACAATCGCGGCAACATCACCGGCACCGGCGTTTCTGGCGTCATCGACTATCAATATGGCTATGTCCGCATCTACTTTGACAAGCTGGTCTATGCCCAGACGGCCCGCTTTAACGCCGTCAGCTACGGCTATTTGCCGCTGGACACGTCCATTCTCGGCATCGACGCCACGCGCCTGCCGGCCAACGGGCTGGTGCCGATTTATCGCGTCGGCGATATGGTGGTTATTGCCAACCACGCCGAAGAAGAGATTGGTAGCGCCTTTGTCGGCGGCCAGGTGGTGCAGCTGTCCCGCCAGGACATTGACGGCCTCTGTCTGGTAGATGCCGACGGCAAGGGCGTGGAGAGCAGCAATTACGAGCTTGACCCGGCGGCCGGAACCATCAAATTTGCGCGCAATCTCAATCTATCCGGCTACCGCATGCCCCTGAAGGCCAAGCATACCCAGGAGGAGGCCAATCGCCTGACCGGCATCGACATTGACGGCACGCTGACACTGATGTTTCCCACCGGCCGCGATTACCCCGTGGCCAATACCTACGTTTCCAGCGCCCTGATTGCCGGCGATTTGGCCGTGCGCGCCTCGGCGCCGTTTTATCAAAAACATTGGGACGGCGTCTGGAAGGACGAGGCGACCGGCAGTACCATTCGCAACCGTTTGAATCTGACCGATTTCCCCTTTGCGCTCACCGACGCCGGCGCCATCAGCAGCCGCTGGGCCATTGTCTTCTTCGACCAAGACCATTTCGACCTGTACGCCGAGGTTCTAGGTTTCGTCGGCCGCTTCGGCACTGTAGCCGATTTAGCACCGCTAAATCCCAGCTCCAATAAGCCCTATTTCACCCTGCCCAAAGGAGCCTTCGGCTCGGCCCAGACCAGCGGCTGGGCTGCCGGCGACTGCGTTCGCTTTGATACCTTCGGCACTCATATTGGCGTTTGGGTGCTCCGGGCCGTGCAACCGACGCCGCATAAGTACCAGGGCAAGAGTGGCTTCCAGCTCTGCCTATACGGCGACACGGTGGAGGTTTAGGCACCAAAGTTATTGAGAAAAATACGAGAGAAGATAATGTTGTACCTTAACCAACCCAAACAGAACGTAAAGGCCTATTTTTCCACCGACCGGGGCGCGCCGACCCTGACCAACAGCAATCTGGGGCTGATTTTCCAAGCCTGCCTGGTGGAAGGCTTCGGCGACAAGGAGGGCGCCGGCTGGCGCACCGTGCTGGCCGATGCCCAGGAAAATAAATATATCTTTGCCCCCAAGCGCAACAGCCGCAACGACGAGAACTTTTTTCTCCAGATGGAAATCCGCAATGGCGCCGCCCACTGTCAATGCCGAGTGGACATGGACGCCACGCCCGACAGCGGCCAGAAGCGCTTGGAGCTAAGCACGCCCTATAAATACGGCAAAAACCTATACGGCGCCGATGCCTGGTTTCTGGTGGCCAGCGGTCGCAGCGTGGTTTTTTTTACGCGCACCTGGCCCCACGGACTCACCAAGGAACGAACGGGCAATTTTTTTGCCTTTGGTGAGAGCGCCCGCAGCCACCGGGGCGAGGTGGCCGTTTTTATGGCCCATTCCGGCGGCGGCTACGACGATGGCGCCGTTGCCAGCCCCTTTCTCTATGAACCCAATTGGCCCGACCCGGGCGCGCGGGGCACCTGTGCCCAGGGCTATTTGCCGAGCGTCCGCCCCAATGCGGCCCAGCGCATCTACTTTACGAGCCTCTTCCGCTATCAGTTTGCTACAGAAAGCAATCCGCGCTTCGGCGATACCAGCGAGCGCTATTTGTCGCCGATGCTCTTCGACCTGGGCGGCGATGTTTTCGCCGTGCCCGGCGTCTTTACGCACTCCAAAGATGGCGACAACATGACCATTTTTCGCATCGATGAGGAGCGCTTCGTTCTGGCCCACGCGCTGGCCTGGGCCGGCAACAACCACGCCATGAGCCGGCTGGCCGTGGCCTGTGATAAGTGGAGTCTGTGATGGCCGGTAACAGCACCCGTCTAGATACTGAGCTGCGGATTCGGGCTGACACCAGCCAGGCCGCCGACCAGGTGCGCCGCCTGGAAAACGCTTTGGAGGAGAGCGCTTCCACCGCCGATGCTCTTAAGGGGGCACTGGCCGGGGCAGCTTCCGTGGGCGGCTTGGCAGCACTGGCCAAATCGGCCATGGACTTTGAGGACGCGATGGCCGGCGTGGCCAAGGTAACCGGCGCCTCCAAGGAGCAAATCGCCGAGCTGGGCGAGAAGGTCAAGGGCATGGCCGTTCAATTCGGCATGTCCGCCGAGGAGGTGGCCGCCATGGCCGAAGCCGGCGGGCAGCTGGGGGTAGCGCTTCCCGACCTGATGAGCTTTGCCGAGCTGGCCGGCAAAATGTCTGTAGCCTTCGGCATGACCGCCGATGAGGCCGGGCAGGCGGCGGCGGTGCTGTCCAACGTCTTTAAAAAGCCCATTCTGGAAATTGAGGCGCTGGGCGATGCCATCAACGCCCTGGGCAACAGCGGCAGCGCCAGCGAGAAGCAGATTATCGACTTTCTGACCCGCGTCGGCGGCGCGGCCAAGGATATGGGCCTGAGTGCCGAGCAGACGGCGGCGCTGGGCTCGACCATGATGTCGCTGGGCAAAACCGCCGAGGTGGCCGGCACGGCCATGACCTCGTTTATTTCCAAGCTCAACACCGGCGGCGGCGGCGCCAAGGAATTTACCAACGGCCTGAAGGAAATGGGCTGGTCAGCGGAGGAGCTGGCCCGCAAAATCAAAGAGAATCCGCAGCAGGCCGTCAATGATTTTCTGGCGACGCTGTCCAAAATGGACGCCTCCAAACGCGGCGAGCTGCTGATTAAGATGTTTGGCTCAGAATTCGCCGATGACGTGGGCGCGCTGGCCGGCGCCATGGATGTTTACAGCCGCAATCTGGCGACGGTGGCCGACACCACCGCCAACGCCGGCGCCATGACCGGCGAGTTTGAAACCAAAATGGGCACCACCAGCGCCGCCATTGGCCGGGCCCAGGCCTCCCTAGGAAATCTGGCCAAGACCCTGGGCGGCCATTTCCTACCCCTCATCAGCGGCGTGGCCAATGCTGCCGGCGGCATGATTCAGGCGCTGGACGGCATGGCCAAGGAATACCCCATGCTCACCAATCTGGCGCTGACTCTGACCACGGTTAAGGTTAGCGCGCTGGGCCTGTCCTCGGCCCTGACTCTGGCTGGCCTCAACGTGGGCAAGCTGGGCGTGGCACTGCGGGCCATCAACGCCCTGCCGCTGGTGGCCGCCCTGACGGCAGCCGTTTTTGCCTTCCAGCAGCTGGACACCGAGGCTAAAAAGGCCTATTCCAGCGCCCAGGAGGCCGCCGATGAGGCCCTGGAGAGCTTCGAGGGCCTGAAAAAATCCATGGCCGAGGGCGTGCAAATCAGCACCGCCGACCTGGAAAAGGGCCTAAAAAGCATCAATGACGCCGTTAAACAGAACGAAGCGGCGCTGGAAAAACTGCGGGCCGAAGCCGCCGAGGTGGGCCAGGATTGGTTCGGTGCCGAGGCCATGATGGACTATCTGGGCCGCTCTTTGCCGTTTTTGGATTCCTACGCCGAAAAGACCGAAAAAGCTCAGCAAAAATTAGAGGAACTTAAAAAAAGCCAGGAAGAGCAGGCGCAAATTCTTGGGCAGCAAAAGGCCCAGGAGGCGCTAAATTCGTTGGTAGAAATCCAGCAGAGAGCCCTGGATGACTCGCGCAAAATCACCGAAGAAACCCAAAGTATCCTGGCCAATCTGAAGACCCTAGGCGAAGGGGGCGGCCAGCTTATGGAGGAGCAGGTTAAAACTATCGCCGCCAATCTTGACCGAATCAGTAATCTGGAATCACTGAAATCGGCCGGCTCCCAGCTAGAGGAGCTGCGCCAGAAGGGGCGTCTTAGCGCTGAGGCTTATTTGGAGCTCAGCGGACAAATAGAGAAGACCTATGCTTTTCTGAAGTCCAACAGCCTGCCCAAGCACGAAGAGCAGAAAATCATTGAAATTAAAGGGCTGAACGAGGCCTATCGAGCTCTGGGCGTTACCGTGCCCGAGGCCTACGAGAAGATGACGCCAAAGGACGAAGAAATCCTGGTTCACCTGCGCACAGTCAAGAAGAATATTGAAGAAGTGGGCGGCGTTGCCCTGACCACCAGTGAAACCGTTGAACTTATCAATGGCGCGATGAAAAAAGTCAGTACCGAGGCCGCCCGTCAGGAGATTATCGCCTGGTCAAAATCGCTTCAGGGCGCCAAAGACCGCACCGAACAGGATGCTGCCGCCATTGGCGCAGCTTTAAAAAGCGAATTGGGCGGCAAAGCCGAGGAGGCGGCCAAGAAGGCCGAAGCCGCACTGAAACAATTTGGCCTGACTCTGGAGGGTATCAGCCCGGTGGCAAAGGATATGGCGGCCAATTGGACTCTGGCCATGACCAATCTAGAGAGTCACGGCCAGAAGACTGCCAGCAATGTGCAGCAGGCCTTTAATACCGCTCTGGAAAGCCTAAAGAGCCAGGCGGATTTTGAGGCATTTAACCAGCAATTGCTAAAGAGCGGCGAGCTTAAACAGCTAAGCGCCCAGCAGCAGGCCCAGCTTAATGCCGGCCTACGCGGTGGCAGCGAGGCCGTGAGAAAACTCAGCGAGGCCACCACCGCCATGACCGCCGCCGACCGTAGCGCCGTGGCTGCCAAGACTGAACTCAGCGGAGCCACCGAGAAGACAGCGACGGCGCTGGCCAAGGCCGACGAGGCCACCAAGGCCGCCGCCGCCAGCACCCAGGTTTATAAAACCCAGCTCTACGATGCGACCAAGCTCACCGAGCAGCAGAAAAACGCCATTCACGGTCAATATGTGCAAGCTCTGAAGCTACAAGCCCAGCTCAACGGCAGCTATGGAGTCATGGAAAGCGCTTCGGCCCGGGCCACCGACAATATGATTAAATCGGCCCAGGAGCTGACCCGCTACAACCAGACCGTCGCCAGCCTCAACGAGAAAATCAATCTCGGCACCTGGCACGTGCGCGACCTGACGGCCAGCTACAGCAGCCTAGGCGACCAGCTGGACGGCCGCGTTTCCGCCGCCATGGACAAAATCCGCGAAAAAATGCGGGCCGCCAACGATGAGGCCGCCGATACGGTCAAGAGTCTGCGGGCCCAGCTGGCCGAACTCAACGGCGATTCCACCGCGCAAATGCGGCTGGACAACGAGCGGAAATTGCAGGAGCTCAGAGCCAAACGCGACACCGCCAAAGCCCGGGGTAATAGTGATGAAACCAGAAGCTACGAGGAAGCGCTCCAGCTGCAGGAGCGTATCAACAGCAAGCGCCTGGCCCAGCAGCTGGAACAGCAACGCCAGCGGGCCGCCAGTAGCAGCAATCTTGACTACGAGAGGGCCGCCCGCCAAATCGGCGACAGCATCGAGGACAACACCCGGCGCATGGTGGCCGAGGGCGAGCGGCGCGCCCTGACCAATCTCACTGAAAAGCTTATCCAAGACCAAAAACGGAGGCCCCAATGATTAGCCTGACCCGCAACGACACTGGCGACGTCCTGAACCTGCCCGACTATCTGCGTTGGAGCGACGAATTCGACTGGGGCCAGCTGGCCCAGTCCACCCCCCAGCGCACCTTGAGTGGAGCCATTATCGTGCAACAGGGCGTCAAGCGCGCCGGCCGGCCCATCACCCTGAGCAACAGCGACAGCGCCAATTGGCTGCGCCGCCGCACCGTAGAAACGCTACAGGAATGGGCCGGGGTGCCAGATTTGACCCTGCAGCTGGACTACCACGGCAAGCGCTTCGGCGTCATTTTTCGCAGCCACGACAAGGCCATCAGTGCCGAGCCCGTACGCTGGACACACGACGAGGACGGCAACGACTACTACCACGCCGCCATCTATCTGCTGACGGTTTGACATGGACGTTCTCAGCCAGTTTCAGGCTCTTATTCGGCCCGAGAAGAAGCAATATGCGGTGATTCAGGAGGTGCTCCCCAGCGGCCGCCTGGTGGGCAAGACACCCAAAAACCTACTCATCGCCCTGGAGGGAACCGCCAACGTGGGCGACGCCGTCTTTTACAACGACCTGGACAAGCGCATCATCGGCCCCGCACCCAAAGTGCGTTGGCTGGATATGCCGGTTTAGGCCGAGCAGTTGTCAACCAGCAGTTGACAGTTGGGCTATCAGCCTAGGCGCGTGAAATTCGCGCGCTCAATAAGGCCATTTTGCATTTTTACCGCACCTCCCAGCCGAATAACTGTTTGATTGCGGAAACTGCTCAAAATACTGTCAAGCATTTTGATTCCGCCAAATCCTATATCAACATTGGCAGGGAATACTTCACCCCGGGCCCCCTGGGCGCTAATGGCAATTAGCCCATTCCCCATGTGGGCAACGGAGTTCACCGTTAATTCAACCTCTCCAGGCAACACATCCTCTTCTTCGTTACTAGCTGCTGATGCTGGTGTTTCCGGCGCAGCAATACTTTTCGCGCCATTAAACACACCTCTAATAACGTTGCCCGTTATTTTTCTTATATTAGTATCTGTTGATGGAGCCATTGCTTCTTCTCCGAAAAGAAGCCACTGTTTTGATGTTTTGAAAAATGCGGCAATCTTATCGACATATTCCAGCGGGATTCCTTTTGTTGTCCAGCTTTGCACAGCCTGGTAAGTTCTCACGCCGCACCAGTCGGCAATTTCCTGATAGGTTAATGTCCGTTGTTTATTAATTTTTCTTGTAGTCTTTTCATTTTTTATTAATTCAGCCAGGCGCTGGCCGCTTTTTTTTCTATCCATAAATTTATAACTCCCTCCCATATAGGCACAATTTTTCCCTTGTATATATTCACCCAAATAAGTTTGAAGTCAATATTCAATTTTTTTACATTTTTTAGGTTGAAATACAAGCTAAAACTTGCGTACAATGCAATTTTCAGCATGTAAAATTAAGGTGCATATGAGGAACGTTGTTTCAAGAGCGGCGGCAGTCTGCGGAGGCGTAGTCGCCCTGTCTCAAAAACTAAAAGTCAGCTACCAGCAAGTTCAGCAGTGGCGAGCAAATGGGGGTTTCCCAACCCGCCGCCTTATCCAAATCGAATCCAAAACCGGCATTCCGCGCCACGAGCTGGCGCCGGAGCTGTTCGAGGGTTACCAGCGGGTAGCGCCGCTGCCGGTGCCGGCCGAGGAGGAAAAGAAATGAATGCGGCAGAGCGTCGCCGGCGGCTGCTGAGCTTGGCTTTGCAACTGTTGGAGAAGGACGGAAGTTTCAGCTCACAGGATTTCCGCCGGCTGGCGAAGGAGCAACTGGGCAAGGCGTTGGAGGCGGGCGTTGACCGCTATATCTCCAGCCTGCGCCTGCTCCAAGCGCCCCACCCGGCCCGGAGTAACTGCACGATTTTTGCCGTCTCCCAGGCCTGCCTGAAGGCGCGCCTAGCCCAGGAGGAGGCCGCCCTAGCGGAGCGTCGCCAACAGGCCAAAGAGCGGGAGCGGCAAAGAGAACGAGAACGGAGCTGGCACCGCCAACAGCGGCGTCGGCAGGCCCAGGAAGAGGGTGGCTTTTCTTGGCAACGCACCAACTGGCGGCCGGGGCTGAGCTATCAGCAGGCGGTCATCGTGGTGAAAAACAGCGGCGGGCCCGGGATTAAAAAACCGGTGGCGCCATTTTGGTGGGCTCGGTGATTCGGGCTAAAAAAAACCCGGCCGAGGCCGGGCGTCCCTATTTAGTTAGGAAGGAGTTTGTTATGACGTCTAGTTACGTCCAAATGGATTGCATTATTAAAGCACGTGTTGGCAATCCACGTGAGAAATTGGCCCTGATTGCTTTGGCATCTTTTGCCAACCATGAGGGCACCTGTTGGCCGAGCCGGGAAGCGTTGGCGGCGAGAATTGAATGTTCAGTGGCGACGGTAAAACGTCTTTTGAACAGTCTGATTCAGAAGGGCTTCATTGAAATAATTCATCGACACAATAGAACAAACTTTTACAAGTTGGCCTTACCTGCCATTCAGGCGGCCGATTTGACGGCTCAAAATGAGCCCCCAGAGCAAACCGAAGCGGACGAATTTGGGGGTCTGTGCGGCTCACAGTTGACCCGCACAACAAATTTAGAGGTCAATTTGACGGCTCAAAATGAACCCCTGACGGCTCAAAATGAACCCCTGACGGCTCAAAATGAACCGTTGTGCGGCTCACAGTTGACCCACAAACCAGACCAAAGAACCAAAACAAATAACCAGACCAATGAACCGAAACAAATAGGCGTCGCTGCGCCTTTGTCGCCTTCGGCTCCGGCGCCAGCGTCCGCGTCCATTTCTCTTGGTGCACTCACACAGGTTGTTAATGATTTGGTTAATGCCAGCCTAACCCCCCTTGTGGCCCAAATCACCCAATTGGGTCAGCTGCTAAAAAGTGGCGCCAGAAAATCATCTGCTTCTTCCCGAGCCCCTCGCACTCAAAGTGGCAACAGTAGAGAACGTGTATCAGCTGAAGAGATTCGGCAATCCGTTCTGGCCCTGGGCGTTAAAGAAAGCACCTATAACGATTGGCTGGCCATGCGCGAGAGCAAAGGAGCCAAGCTCTATGCCGGCATTGCCAATGCCATTAAGCGCATGACCGAAGACGTCCAGCAGACCTATCCGGAAATGGGCAGCGACGAGCTGCTGAGCTACTACACCCTCCGGGGCTGGGTTGGTTTTGACGCGGTCTATTACACCGACGCCCGCCGGCGGGAAGAGCGGAAGAACCATGCGGAAAAATCCAGTGCAACGAAGGAAGAGTCTAAACGTGAACGCAACTTTGACGGCACGAGCGATTACTACCTGATTGACCCCAATACCGACAACTGGTTTGCGCAAAAGGTGCTGGCCACTCACCCTCACCTTAATCGCGAAACCGTCATGAAGAAGCGCGAGGCTGAAAAGGCGGCCCAATTAGCTGCTCAGGCTGCTGGCCAGCCCCAGCCTGAACCTCAACCTCAGCCTCCCCGTCCGCGCATCGGTACGGCGCTGGAAGTTTTCGGACTCTAGGAGCCAGTCATGGAAAAAGCAGATTTTCAGAGCCTCTTTAATTTTGACGCCAGCCAAGAGGAGCCGTTTCCAACCACCGCCGCCGAATGGTCAGTGCGCAGTGCGCTGATGGCCAATCGGGAGCACAGCGACCATTGCGAGATTCACGGGCCTTACAGCTACAAGGGCGGCCGGCGGCAGGAGTGCCCACAGTGCGCCCAGGAATGGGCCCGTAAGCAGTGGGAAAATCACCTGCTGTGGCGTATGCAGCGGGCCGGCGTTGGGAAGCGCTTCATCAATTGCACCTTCAACAACTGGATTGTGGATGAAAACAATGTGAACCAGGCCGGTGCCCGCGACCAGCTGCGCGACTACGTAAATAACTGGCAGGCCAATTTTGAGGCCGGCCGGGGAATCATCTTCTGCGGCGGCGTTGGCGGCGGGAAAACTCATTTAGGCAGCGCCCTGGTGCGCTACGCCCTTATCAAAGAACAGACGGCTTACATAAGCAACCTTAGCGACCTGCTGGACACCTTCAAGGATAGCTATCGCCGCGATGCCGAAGAGACTCCCCAGGAGCTCAAAGAGCGTTATAGCGAAGTGGATTGGCTGGTCATTGACGAGGTAGGCCTTAGCGCTGGCACCGAAGCGGAATCTCGCCTGCTGACGCAAATCATCGACGCTCGCTATCGCAACAGTAAGCCGACGGTGCTCATCAGCAATTTGGAACCCATAGAGCTTGCCAAGGCAATCAATGAGCGCGCCATGAGCCGCTTCGCTGATGCGTTGGTGATTGCTTTCGACTGGCCCGACTACCGAAGAGCTCTTGCAGCAAAACAACAACAGAAATCTAACGGAGAACAATCATGACCCTAACCCTAACCGACGCCCTGCAATATGTCTTTACCGATGAGGGCGGCTATGTGAATCACCCCAAAGACCCGGGCGGCGCCACCAATCTGGGCATTACCCAGCGCACTTTGGACGCTTTCAGCGCCAGCCAGGGCCACAGTCGCCAGGACGTGCGCCATCTGACCCGGGAACGGGCGGCGGAAATCTACCGCGTCCAGTACGCCAAGCCCATTCGCTTCGATGAGCTGGCCCGCATTTCCGGCGGGCTGGCCTATGCTCTTTTGGACTTCGCCGTTCATTCTGGGCCGGCCCGGGCGGTGGGCGAGCTACAGAAGCTGATTAACGTGCCCGTAGATGGCGTTCTCGGCGCCCGTACGCTCGATGCGTTGCAAAACTGGCCAGATATACCGGATTTGCTTCGGCGGTTCGCAGAGGCCCGCCTAGGCTTCCTCAAGCGGCTGTCCACTTGGAAGACCTTCGGCCGAGGCTGGAGCGTCCGTCTGCAGCGGGTAGGCAGCCGGGTGGAGGCGCTGCAGTTTCCCAACACCGGCCCGGTCAAAGACTATGCCGGGCCCATTGACGCGCCCAGCGGCAAGGGCACCGGCCGCTTCTCCCTGCTGGGGGCCCTGCAGGATTCGCGGCGGGCGCTGGCGGCGGCGGTGGCCTTTGTCGGCGCTGTGGCGGCGGCCATACCGGAGGCCATGAACCTGCTGCAGCCGGCCGCCAAGCTGGTGGAAGGCTGGCCGCTGCTGGGGAATGTGCTCACCATTGCGGCGGCCGTCTATGTGGTGCTGGTGAAACAAAAAGGGAGTGTGTGATGGCCGTGCGAAGACCCATGGCCCAGGAGCTCATCGACCTGCTGGGCCTGAGCTGCGCCCAGCGCGTCTTTAAAGCCCTGGGCGGGCAAAAACAATATGTCCCCTCGGGCACGCGCAATTGCAAAAGCCTGCGCCGCTGGGAGGCGGTGCTGGGCGGCAAGCTGCGGCTGTTTCTGTGGCACTACCGCAATTGCACGCTGTATGTGCCGCTCTGCCTGGCCCTGCGCCGGGCGGCGTGCCAGGAGTATTTGCAGCGTCTGCTGGCGGCCGGCCGGCGGAAGAAGGAGGCCTGTGTGGAGGCGGCGAAGCGCTTTGGCTATGCGGTCAAAAGCGTGGTCAATCGCCTTGCCCAGAAATCGACTAAAAACCCTCTGGCGCCGTTGTTACTGTGGGGTTTTAAACCTGGATTAGCCCCATGACTAAGCAACAAAAAACAAGCCTGCTGTTGGCTTCCGGCGAAGCCAGCTTTGGCAGCGAGAATGAAAAGCGCCGTTTGAGTGGCATTGCCTACACGGGCAAGCCATTTAGCTACTACGGCGACCGCTGCATTATCGACCTCAGCAGCCTGAAGCATAAGGCCAAGGTGCCGCTGCTCTATCAGCACGACCCCGATAAGCGGCTGGGCCATTGCGCCCTAAGTGTGGGCGACAGGGGCCTAGAGGTGGACGGCGTGTTTCTGAGCAGCCCCACGGCGGCGGCGGTGGTAGCCGATGCCGACGAGGGCTTCAGCTTTGAACTGTCTGTCCATGCCCAGACCGACAGCTACGAGCAGATTCCGGCGGGCCAGACCGTGGAAGTCAATGGCCAGCAGTACAAAGGCCCGCTGGAGGTGGCCCGGGGCACGCGCATTCGCGAGGTATCCCTAACGCCGGTGGGCGTAGATGGTGGCACCAGCGCCAAGGTGATGGCCGAGCCACTCCCTGAGCCAGCCCCGGAAAAAGAACCTGAAAACAATGGAGACAAACCCGACGTGGAAAAAGAAAACGAAGCACTAAAAGCCCAGGTGGCGGCGCTGACCCAGCAGAATGAAGCGCTCCTAGCCGAGAAACGGCAGGGGGAGCTGAATCAACAGCTGGCCGCCGCCCATGTTGACGCCACGAAACTGACCCCGGAGCTGAACGGCTTTTTGCTGAGCCTGGACGCCGACAAGCGCCAGGCGGTGATTGGCCAGCTGGCCCCGAGCCCGGCCCCGGCCCCGGAAAAGCCGGCAATCCCTGGCCATTTTCTGGCCGAGCAGACGCCGGCGCCGGTGGAAGGTCAGCAGCTGGCCGCAACCAGCCCCCTGTTGGCCGAGGCCGAGCGCCTGGGCCAGAGCCGTAACTTTGTCTAGGAGGCCCCATGGCAGACGAACAAATGCCCCTTGGCATGGGCGACCTCATCAAGGGCGAAGCGCTCTGGCTGAGCCGCACCACTGTGGCAGCGCCCGCCGGCACCAAAGCCGGTGCGCTGGTTAAGTACCCACCCCGGGGCGAAGGCCACTATCTCATTGCCCTGTCCGACGAGCAGCGGGGGCAAGTGGTGGTGCAGCCCTGGAACTGCATCATTGACCTGAGCGTTCTCAAGGCCAGCGAGCTAAGCAAAACCAAGGTGACACCGGACGGCGGCGCAGAAACCCCGCTGACGGCGGCCCTGTTGCAAAAAATGGGCGACCCCTACGGCATCACCTATATCGGCACCCCCAAATCCTAGGAGTATCCATGCCTCTATCAAGTAATAGCGCCTTTGGCGCCCTGCCCATGACCCTGGCCATCAACAAGATTCCGGCCACGCCCACGATTATTCGCGGGCTGAGCCTGTTTCGCCAGGAGCTTTTGACCGAAACCTATGTGCGCGTTGCCCGGCAAAATAACATGCTGGAGCTGGTGCCAGCTGTCCCCCGGGGCGCCCCGGGCGAGCCCCTGGGCCGCGAGAGCCGCGACATGCTGATTTTTGACCTGCTGCACCTGCCGGAAAATGATGTGGTGCTGGCCGACGACGTCCAGAACCTGCGCCAATTTGGCAGCACCAGCCAGCCGGAGACGGTGGCGAGCGTGGTGGCCGCGCGGCTGGCCCGTATGAAGGAAAAAATCGAGCTGACCCGGGAATATCACCAGCTGGGCGCCCTCCAGGGCCAAATCCTCAACAAAGACGGCAGCACGGTTTTGCTGGACATTTATCAGCGCTTCGGCCTGACCCGCAAGGAATTCAGCTGGGATTTGGGCACGGCGGCGACCAACGTCGGCAAAAAAATCGACGAGACACTCACCGAGATGAAGCGCCGCTATGCCGGCGAAACCATCAGCGGCTGGGCCTGTCTCTGTTCACCGGAATTCATGCAGGCCCTGGTCTATCACAAGTCCATCGAGCCGCTCTATGTCCGCTTCCAGGACGGCAAAACCTACCGCGAGGGCGAAACCAACGTGGAATTTATCCACAAGGGCATTCGCTTTATCCAGTATGACTATGATTTCGGCAATGGCGTAAAAGTGAAGAAAAATGAAGCTATCCTGCTGCCATTGGGCACGAAAAGCACCTTTGTGGAGTGTTTCGCGCCGGCCAACTACAGCGAGACGGTGAACACCAAGGCCCTGCCCTACTACGCCAAGCGGGTGGCCATGGAATTCGACAAGGGCTGGAAGCTGGAAGCCCAGTCCAACCCGCTGCCGCTGGTAACCCGGCCGGAGCTGGTGGCGACCATTAAGGCGGCCTAATGCTGCTCACCCGCGCCGACATGGAGAGCCGCTTCGGAGTCAAGGAGCTTATCGACCTGACCGACCGGGGCCGCTACGAGAGCATCAACGATGAGGTGCTGGATAAGGCCCTGGGCGATGCCACGGCGCTGGTGCAAAGTTTTCTGGGAGCGCTGGGCATTCGGGCTGAAGCGCTTCCTTCGCCGCCGCCGCCGGCGCTGGTGATTAAGGCCTGCGATATTGCCCGCTGGTATCTCTACGAGGACAAGGTTACGGACGTGGTGCAGCTGCGCTATGACCAGGCCCTGCAGTGGCTGCGCGACCTGCGCAAGTACCCGGGCATGCTCGGCCTCAATCTGGCCGGCGACCAGAGCACGGCGCTGGTCATCGTGGCGCCCAACGAGGTGCCAAAGCTCTAATGGCGACGCTGACTCTGCCCCAGACCGTGGCCGTGATGCGCCGCTGGCAGGAGGAGCTGGATAGCCCACTGCAGCCGCTGATGCTGGCCATCGGCGAGGCGCTGGCCGACAGCACAAGCCGGCGCTTTCAGACAGAAACCGACCCGCTGGGCCGGCGCTGGGCCAATCTGCAGCCGGCCACCCTAGCCCGGAAAACCAATCGTAACGGTGGCATTCGCGGCAGCGGCGGCGGTAGCTTCCGGGCCATACTCAAAGACCGAGGCCATCTGGCCGAGAGTTTTAGCACCAACCGCCATATTCTGACCGCCCATCGGCAGGTTAGCATCGGCACCAGCCAGAGCTACGGCAAATATCACCAATTTGGCACCCAGCACCTGCCCAAGCGGGCGTTTCTGGGCCTCAGCGCCGAAGATGAGCAAACCATTGGCGAGCTGGTGGCCGATTACTTCCAGCCGCCACTACTGTGAGGAGAGTAAGAGTCAATGCGAGATTCACGAGAACCAGATGATTTACCGGATACCAAAGTGGCCGTGGCGCTGCTGCGACAGGAAATCGAGATACTGAGGCGCGACCGCCTGGCCAAGGACGACCACAACGACCAGCGGCTGAAGAAGATTGAGGACAACTATCAGCGCCTGGGCGACGAGGTGCGCCTGCTGACCAACCAAGCCCAGCAGCTGAAATGGGTCATTACCGGCGCCGTCCTCTGGGAGGTGGCCAAGGGCAGCGGGCTGGCGACCTTTATCAAGAGTCTGCTGGGCGTGGTGGTCTGATGGCCTACAGCGAGGAAATGAGGCGCAAGGCGCGCAACTACTATGTCCATTTGCGCCTGGGCGATGCCGAAACGGCGGCCAAGCTGGGCGTCTCTCAGGAGACGGTCAGCAGCTGGCGCCACGAGGCCAAGGCCAAGGGCGATAACTGGCAGCTCAGCCGGGCCAGCAGCATTCCCCTGAGCCGCGAAATCGAGGAGGGCGCCCGCACGCTGCTGACCAATGTCATCGGCCTGTGTGTAAGAACCAGTCAGGAGATAGACGCTTCCGAGGATGTCGAATTGAAGGAACGGCTGGCCATGCTGAAGCAGGTGGGCGATACCTTCGGAGCCTGCGTACGCGGCGCCCGCGACATCATGCCCCGGGCGTCCAAATACGGCGTCCTTAACGAGTACATGGACGAGGTTAAGGAGCGCCTCTTGGAGCAGCCGCCCCAGACTCTAGATGAAACCGTCGCCACGCTGCAGGGGGCGGTGGAAACGCTGCTGCTACGCGATGAGCAAGCACTCTTTTAGGGCCATACTGCGCCGCCAGCTGGACGATTTGGGACAGCAACTGGCCCGCCGCCAGCAGGTGGATGCTCTGGCCGCCGAGGGCTGGGATAGCAGCGCCGAGGCCCGCGCCCAACGACTGGCCGCCGTTCGGGACCCGGACGACGGCTTTTTTGCCTTTGTGCAGACCTATTTTCCGCATTATCTACGCCACCCGTCGCAAAGCCAGCTGCACCGCTACCTTTTCCGGCGCCTGCCGGAGATTCTGCGGGCGCCACTGAGCACCCTCAACGCCATCGCCGCCCCGCGTGGCGAAGCCAAAAGCACCCTAGTTTCCCGGCTATTTACGCTCTACTGCGCCGTTCTGGCCAGGAAGCGCTTTGTTGTGCTCATCATGGAGAGCATCAACCAAGCCTACCCCACGCTGGCAGCCATTAAAGACGAGTTGGAAAACAACGAGCGCTTGCGTGCGGATTTTCCCGAGGTCTGCGGGCCGGGGCGCCAGTGGCAGGCGGGGCGCATCATCACCCGCAACGGCATTAAAATCGAGGTGGCCGGCACCGGCAAAAAGCTACGCGGCCTGCACCATGGCCCGCACCGGCCCGACCTGACAATCCTGGACGACCTGGAAAACGACGAGAACGTTCGCAGCCCGGCCCAGCGCGACAAGCTCCATGACTGGCTGCTGAAAACGGTCATGCCCCTGGGCGCCGCCGGCGATAAATACGATATCGTCTATATCGGGACTATACTCCACTACGACAGCGTCCTGGCTCGCACCCTGAAAAGCCAGCAATGGCAGCCGCAGCGCTTCCGGGCTATCCTCCAAATGCCGGATAACATGGCCCTTTGGGACGAGTGGGAAGCGCTCTATCGCAACGAGGGTAGCGCCGCCAGCGATGCCTTCTATTCAGAGCACGAGGCGGCCATGACCGCTGGCGCCGAAGTGTCCTGGGCAGCCCGGCCGTTGAAATATCTCATGGAAATCCGCGCCCGTGATGGCCACAGCACCTTTGCCAGCGAGTATCAAAACGACCCGGTGGCCGGCGACGAGGCGCCCTTTGCCGGAGCGCTTCAATTTGCCCTGCCCCCGGCCGGGGCCGAGCTGCTCTATTACGGCGCCCTTGACCCCTCCCTTGGTTTGGCGGGCAAATCCCGCGACCCGAGCGCCATTATCATCGGCGCCCTGGAACGGGCCACGGGCCGGCTGTTTGTGGTGGAGGCGCTCATTGCCAAGCGGCGGCCGGAAAAAATCATCGAGGACGTCATCGAGCTGCAGCGGCAGTACCAATGCCAACGCTGGTTCATCGAGAGCGTGCAATTCCAAGAGTTCCTGCGCCAGGAAATTATCCGCCGCAGCCGAGAACAGGGCGTGCCCGTGCCAGCGGTGGCCGTCAAACCCCACCGCGACAAACTGCTGCGCATCGAGAGCCTCCAGCCCCATATGGCCAGCGGCTCTATCCTGCTGCAGCCCAGCCAAAACGCCCTCATCGACCAGCTGCGCCATTTTCCCAAGGCCGACCACGACGACGGCCCCGATGCCCTGCATATGCTCTGGGAGGGCATCATGGGCAAGCGCAGCCAAAGCGAAATCACCCCCGTGGATATTGGGCCCGTGCAGTGGTAATTGATTTTTTTTAAAAGAGGGGGTAGGATTAACATAACTACTAAACAAATAGCGGAATATAAACGCCCCGTAAGTGCGGTTTTTTTTGTATTTGTACAAAGCCTAACCTATTGAATTTGCTTCAAGGTGCGAATTTGCAACTTGAATAGTTAAAGTCAACGGCGGGTTGATAGCCGTAAATAAAATACCCTTAAGGGGAATAGCGGCAGCCGTCTATTTGCGGTAGTTGAGACCCGCCACCCATTCCGGGTGGTATTTTGAACTAACCAAATAGGTGCATTATGCAAATTCAAATCTTATCTTTTGACAACTCCCCAGTAACTTTCAACGAAGAGGGCTATTTAAACGCCACCGCGATTGCTGCTCATTTTGGTAAACTTCCCAAAGATTACTTAAAAACTGAACAAACTCAGCAATATATCGCCGCATTGGCAGAAAGCCTGAGTGAAAGGACGAAAATCCTAACAGATGAAAATCAATTAGTTATCGTCAAAAAAGGCAATTCCAAAAACTTCACACAGGGCACTTGGCTTCACCCGAAACTTGCTGTCCACTTCGCCCGCTGGCTGAACCCTCGCTTTGCTGTCTGGTGCGATTGCCAAATCGAGAAAATTTTGAAAGGCGAAGCGCTTCGCCCTAAAGCATCGGCGAAGAAGAGCACGGTTTCTGAGCGGGCGGCGTTGCGGGCGTCGGTGGTCATGCTGGTGAACAAAGGTAGCCTGACCTACGCTGATGTCTATCGCATGTTGCACCAGCGCTTTGGCGTGGAAAGCATCGACGAGCTCAGCACCGGGCAACTGCCCGAGGCGCTGCAATATGTCCACAGTTTGGCCGCCGGCGCCGCCAACGAAGCGCTTCCCCCGGAAGCGCTCAGTGAGGCCAACGGCCGAGTCGAACCGCTACCCCCGTCCCAATCCGCCCACCACTATTTCACGTTGCTAGCCAAGATGGCCCACTATGCCGACGGCTACAAGCGGCTGCAAAATCTGCTTTATAACAAGGCCAACTCGCCGGAAAGCGAGAAATTCTTCAACAACCTCTCCTATTCTACTGACTCCGACCAGACGGGCTTTCTCTTCATTTTTCGCCCCAACATCGAAGCGGACATTGAAGAGGCCCGTAGCTGGTTGCGCCGGCAATCGCAGGCCCTGCCCTGCTGATTCCAAGCGCCCCTTTTGGGGCGTTTTTTTTTGCCCTGGAACAGCCTAAAAAGCGCCTCTGGAGCGGCCTATTCTTAGGCTTTTTGGAGGAGCCATGCCCCCTTATGCGCACAACATCTTTGCCAGCTATCCGGCGGTATTGGCCCGGCTGGCCCAGGCCCCCGGCGTTTTGCAGGTGGAAGAAATCCTGGACTTTGCCGCCCGGGCCGACAAGCCCCGCGATGGCGTGGTTTACGTGGTTTTCGATGGGGCCTCCCCGCTGAGCGACATCGACCAGAGCCGAGAAGCGCTTTACAGCATCGGCTTTTCCGCCTGGCTGGCCCAGCAGCACCCCCGGCCCGATAAGAGCGCCTACTGCGAAACGCGGATTGGTGAGACCTATACGGGGCTGCTGCGCCTGCTGCAGGGTTTCGACCCGACCGATGAGGAGGGCCGGGCCCTGGTGGCCAGCCCCTACCGGCCGGAGAAGGGCCCCTCCCCCCAATATGTCGATGGTTTTGTGCTGCTGCCGCTGCGTTTCACGGCAACGGTGGCGGTTGTTTAAAACAAGAGGTGAAAAATGAGTGAACAATTACGCGGCCGGAAATTTGCCGGCGATTTATGGGCCCGCAAATACGGCACTAATGATGCTTGGTTCCGGCTGGGCAACGTTACCCAGCTGGAAATCGAGCGCAAGGTAGAAACCGACGAGCTGCAATCCACCGGTAAATATGACTACGGCGCGGCGCTGGAATCGGTGCCCAAGCCTAGCGTTACCAGCATCAAAGTGGCCTTTAATACCTTCGACAAACAGGGTTTAGGCCGCATTCTGATGGGTGATGCTGTTGATTTTGCTGGCACGGTGCAAAACGTGGTGGATAAGGTGCTGACCGTCAGTAAAAAAGGCGTGGCGCTGTCATTGGAGCATCGCGACATCGACCCAACGACGCTGGCGGTAAAAACCGAGGCGGGCCAGGCGGTGGAAGCCAGCAACTATCGCCTATCGCCCAACCTGGGCCGGCTGATAATCTTGCCGGCATCAACCATTAATGACGGCGACAAAATCAAGGTTAGCTTTAAGACTAAAGGACGCAAGGGCTATCACATCGATGCCGAGACGGTGGACGCCATCGAGCTGGAAATAGAGCTGGACGGCAAAGACCGCATTACCGGCAACGACGGCATCTTGCACATCTACCACGCCAAGTTCCAAACCGATGGCTCAACCGACTGGTACGCCGATGACTGGTGGAAAAACGGCGTTACGGGGACGCTGCTCAAACCTAGCGACAAGCCCAGCACCTACAGTTATCGCGAGTATCTGAACGAATAATGGCGGCGGGCTGTGATTATCGACGCCATTTTTGCCCCGGCCCATAGCGCCTATTTTTCCGGCAAGACGACCATTCGCAACGACCCGGCCAGCGTTGATATTTTTGTTTTTCGCTACGATGTTGTGGTGGCCCGGGCCGTCAGCGACGCCAAGGGTAACTATTGGGTGGGCTATTTGGAGCCGGGCCGGGAGTATCTGCTGCTGGGCCGCGACCCGAAAACGGATTTGGAGCCCGACGCCTACGATTACATCAAGCCCGCCGACAATAGGACGCTGGCCGAGCAGGCCGAAATGATTGCCGCATGGACTTAATTTTAGGCCGCCAGCGGGCCAAGCACCCCGCCGACCGGCTGCCGCTCAATCTGGGTGGCACCGGCCCGCGCCCGGGCCCTAGAACCGTCCGCATTGGCGGGGGAAGCGCTTCTTTTTCTGCCGCCCTGACTCCGGTCAAGGGCTGCTGGGAATCGGCCCAGGACGGTGCGCCGGTGGCCAGTCCATTGCTGTTGCCGAGCCTGCCCCAAGAACCGATTAAGCGCTGCTTCAATCTGCAAAACGGGGCCTTTGCCGGTCAGAAAAATTGCGCTGCCCCCGGCCATGCCCCCCGGGCGCCGGTGAAAAATTGCCACCGGCCCGGGGCCAGCCGCGTGCTCCATCGTAAAAATTGCCAAGCCAGCCCGGCCCAGCCGCTGGAACCGCTGCACAGCTGCCAGAGCAGCCCGGGCGCGGCGGCCATCAGCCGGCGCAATTGCCAGGCAGCCCCGGCCCGGCCGGCCCAGCCCGAAAAGAATTGCGCCCTCGGCCCGGCGGCGGCCCCCCAGCCGTTGCACCACTGCCGCTGGGCCCCCAGCGCCCGCCCCCGCCGGCCGGTCTGCTGGATTGAAATCAAGCCCACGCCCAAGCCCGACGACGGGCGCATCTGCCCCCTACGGCCGCCCTCCGACCGGCTGCCCCTGAATCTCTGGCGCCCGCGCAACACGGCCCCCAGCGACCAGCTGCCCATCAATCTGAATTGCTGGGATTACAGCGAGGACAGCCGACTGCGCCCGCCTATCCGTGAGAGTTATCTAGTGCCCAATCGTTTTTCTGCCACCGCCGACGGCGAGCCCATCGACATCTACAATTTGACCCTGCGCACCGACGTGGCCAGCTACTGCTGGCAGGCGGATTTCGCCGTTTCTCCGGCCACCTTCGGCCGCCTCAACATGGACGGCCGGGCCCGGGGCCAGGAAGCGCTTATCAATCTGAGCATCAACGGCCTGGAATGGCTATTGATTGCCGAGGATTACAGCGACACCCGCCAATTTATTGGCCTGTCCTACAACATCAGCGCCCGCAGCCCCAGCGCCCGCCTGTCCGCCGACTATGCCGCCGGCCTGACCCTGAGCTATGATGACCCGCGCGCGGCCCGGCAAATCGCCGATGAGGCGCTGCATTATCTGGATTACCGCATCGGCCGCTGGGAGGCCGTGGATTGGGCCATTCCGCGCTATGCCAGCGGCGGGAAAACGCCCATTGCCGTGATTGCCGAGCTGGCCTCGGCCGCCGGGGCCTTTGTGGCCAGCCACCGCAACGCCAAGCGTCTGGACATCAAGCCCATCTGGCCCCGGCCCGCCTGGGATTTGGGCGCGCCGCTGATTACCGTCCCCGATAGTCTCATCTACAGCATTCGCGGCCAGCGGCGTTTAGCGCCCCAGGCCCGGGCCGTGCGCATCATCGGCGACGTGGAAGCGGCGCTGGTCTATCGCAGCGGCAGCGACCAAACCCCGGAGGCGGCCAGCCAGTCTAGCCCCCTTTACACGCATGGCGACGTGATGCGCGCCGCCGGTATCCATGCCCTCTGTGAAAGCGGGAACCACAAAATGCAAACGGTTACACTGCCCCTAGCCGACAAATACCAGTTGCCCTTGGCCGAGCTGGGCCAGATTTGGAGTTTCGACGAGGCCGGCCAACGCTGGCAGGGCGTGGTGAAGGGCGTGGAAATCAGCGTGGCGCTGGAAAATGAGGCGCCCGTGGTGAAACAGACTCTAAGCGTGGATTGTTACCAGGGCGATTAAAAAAGCGCCCGGGGGCGCTTGTAGTTACTGAATCAGTATTTCCGCCGGGATTCCGAGGCCCTTGTGGAGTTTTTTAATCATGGTCAGGCTCAAACGGCGGCGGCCACTGAGGATTTCGGAAACCTTGCCCGGCGAGCCCAGATAGGCTTCCATGTCTTTTCGGGTTAGGCCGGCTTCTTCCATGCGGTATTTAATCATTTCCAGCGCAGTAACAGGCTCTTTCTCTTGCATATAGCCTTGACGGCGCTCGTAATAGGCAATAACAGCAGCCAATTCGCCCATTTCGTAATCTTCGGCGCTGTCTTTGGCTGGATTTAAATCCATAAGCTCATCGAGGCGAGCCAATGCCGCTTCGTAGTCAGCGGCATTTCTAATCACTCTAATTTTGTCCATGTCTTTCCTTTTTAAAATTTTTGCTTGTCATATTCGGCATGAGTGCCGACCCATTCAACCCGGACGAATCCGTTCGGATTATAGATAACCCGCACTAATAACCGATAGTTATTGCCGCGAATGTTAAAGATTACGCGGTTCCCAGAAAGAAAATCCGCCGAGCGGTATTCATTTTTTATGTCCTGTGGCGTTTGCCAATCCGCGCTGCTTACAACATCAATCCATCTCAGCAAAGCCTTTCGACAATCCGCGTGCTTTCTGGAGTATGTCTCCAGTTTTTCTAAGCCCAAAATTAACATTTAATTTCCATAATTTTATAAATTATGGTCATTATATCACTAACTTTCCTATTTTGGGAAAAAGTTTTAAAAGAATTTTCGGCGCTAGCAAGGTGTATCGCCCCCTTAAATTCTTTGAAATGTCATGGTGAAAACTCGAGGTTAATTAATCAATTCACTAGCCAATTTTTGTAACTAAAACATTGGCTTGCAAAAATACACAAGTTAAAACTTGCAAAGCAATTAAACGCTTGTATAATGACCCCATACCGCAGCAATAGGGCGGCGGATTGAAAAAGGAAAAACACCATGACCAAGCAAGAAAAAGAAGCGATTTCGGCGGTAAAAGAAGCCTTTGTGGCCCTGATGGAAGCAGCCAACAATCTTGACCAGGTGATTCTGGTTGCCAAGGACTGCGGTTTTGACTGGGCCGCTGCCATTGATGGCCAGCTGGGCGATATGTTTGTTGCCACCGACCTGATTGAAGACACCCTGAAAAGCGCCGGAGAGTAAGCCATGCGTTACGGACAAGACGGATTAAACGAAGACCAACAATTGCGCGCTGATATTGCGGCCTACCTGAAATCCCAGGAGCCAACGCCCGGTGGACTGGCCGAAGAGGCGCTAAAACAGCTGGATTTGATGCGAGACGCTCTTGAAGAGCTGGGCAATATCGCAGGCGAATTCTGCATCCTGTCGGATTATGCCGACGAGCAAATCCAAGCGCTGTTTGTCGCCATTGGCCGGCTAGAAGACCACTACGCCAAAGTGGCGCGCGACTGCGACCCAGACAGCTGGTATTGATGCGATGGCCGCCGAAAACATGACCCGGGCCCAGCTAATTGAAGAGCTGGGCGCCCGTGAGCGACTGCTCCGTACCATGAGTTTTAGCCTGCAACGCAGCTTCCAGCCCCTGCCCGGGGTTGGCGGCAACCAGCAGGCCCGGCTGGCGGCGGTGGAACTGCTGTTGGAAGACCTGCGCTGCGATTGCGCCCGGCAACTGGCGGCGCTGGAAATGGGAGCAGGCTGTGAAATTTGGAAATTTTGAATGGGCTCTGGTGGCCGCCAGCACCCTGCTGGCGCTGCTCTGCCTGCTGCTCTGGCTCCGGCTGCAACAGCTGGAGCGGCAACGGGCCGAGCTGCTCCGGGCCGGGGCAGAAATCCAGCACAGCATCCTCCTGGAAGAGCACCGGCTCTGGCAAAACCTGGAACGGCCATGAGCGAAAACAAACGCCTGCGCATTGACTTTAACGGTTTGCTTTGGCGGCTGCTGCAAGCGGCCCCGGTCGACCACTGGCCCACGATGGACGTCGATAGAGGCAGGTTTGAGCTGGTTTACTACGCCCCCGATGGCCAGCCCCTTTTGCTGGTTGTCATGAGCCGCGACGCCGACGGCTGCCTGTGTTGGCATTACATCGATTTCCGCAACGATGAGCCGGCCCGTTTTTTAGATATTGAGCAAAAAGTAAAGGAACTTCACCATGCAACCCAATTATCCACAACCAGCGCCGAATCAAATCCCGGCGCTTAGTCAAAATAACCGCGACCTGCTGCAAAAATTTGGCCAGGCCCTTTCGTCCAACTGCGACGCCGACGAGCTGCTGCGCACGCTGGTGCGTATGACCTTTGACGGCCGCTCCATGAGCAACGAGCAGCTGGCGGCCTTTCTACTGGTGGCCAATGAATACAAGCTCAATCCATTTTTAAAGGAAATCTACGCCTTCCCGGGCAAGGCCGGGCCGGTGCCAATGGTGGGCTATGACGGCTGGGTCAAGCTGATGAACAACAATCCCAATTTTGACGGCGTTCGCACCGAAGAGATTTTCGAGGGCGGCAAGATTTTCGCCGTCCGCGCCACCATCTGGCGCAAAGACCGGCGCGAGCCTACGGTAATCACTGAGTATCTGGGCGAGTGCGACACCGGCACGCCGCCCTGGCGCAAATATCCAGTGCGCATGCTCCGCAACAAGGCCGTTATCCAATGCGTGCGCCTGGCCTTTGGCTACGGCGGCATCTACGACGAGGACGAGGCCGCGCGCATCGATGCGGCCCAATCCGAGCGGGCGCCGGTCATTGACGCCGCCGGGCCGGGGCCCATTGAAGCGCTCCCCGAGCGAAAACCGATGCCCGATGAGCTTTTTTCCACCTGGCTGCAAAAAGCCCAGGAAAAACGGCCAGATTTTGCCGTGGTGGAAGCCTCTGTCCATGCCCGCCGTTACTGCCTGACTCCGGAGCAGGCCGAAGCGCTTCGGGCCGCCTGCGCCGGTGAAAGCAAACCGGAGGCGCCGGCTGAAGCCCCGGCGGCCCAGCCCGAGCCGGAACCGGCCACGCTCCCCGATGATGCCGCCTTCGGCCGCTGGCTAAATTATGCCTGCGCCGGCAACATTGAGGCCGAGGCCCTGCGCCAGCTGCTCAATGAGCGCGGCATTAGTTTTACGGCCGAGCAGCTGGCCGCCCTTGACGAGGCCTGCGCCCGGGCCCAGAAACAAAAACCAGAGGCGGCCCATGAAAATCCTTGACCTGCCCCAGGGCAGCGCGGCCTGGTCAGCCGCCCGGGGGTGCCGTTTTGGCGCCTCCGAGGCCGCCGCCATGCTGGATTTACCCGATGCCTACGAGAGCCGCGAGCAGCTGTTACGCCGTAAAAAGACCGGCGAGCAGCCCCCGGCGGGCGCCTTTGAACAGCGCCTCTTCGCCGCCGGCCACGAGGCCGAGGCCGCCGCCCGGGCTCTGCTGGAAGCCGAAAGGGGCCTAATACTGGCGCCCATCATGGGCTGCCATGACGCCGACGAGCGCATCAGCGCTTCCTTTGACGGCTACGACGCCTTCGAGGGCGTTATCTTCGAGCACAAACTTTTCCGCGATTCGGCCAAGGCCCAGCAGCGCTTCGCCCTAGCCCAGAACGGCCAACTCGGGCCGGTGGATAGGGCCCAGGTGCAACAGCAGCTGATGATTAGCGGCGCCCGCCTCTGTCTCTTTGTGGTTTCTGACGGCGGCGCCCAGAACCGCGCCATTGCCGAGATTGTCCCGGAGCCGGATTTCTGGCCCGAGCTGATTTCAGGCTGGCAGCGCTTCGCCGCCGACCTGGAGGCCAAGCAATACACCACCGACGATAGCCCCGATTGGGCCGCCCGCATGGCCCATATCCGCCAGCTGGACGAGGACATCAAACGGCTGAGCGCCGAAAAAAAAGTGGCGTTGGAAGCACTCCAAAGCGAGATGAGCAGCCGGGCCGTCGATGAGATTCGCGGTGGCGGGGCCGTGGTGCGCTGGGCCAGCCGCAAGGGCGCCATTGATTACGGCAGTATCCCCGTCCTGGCCAGCCTTGACCTGGAGCCCTACCGCAAGCCACCGAGCCGCTATCTGCGCATCGATTTTTAATGGTGAGCCCAGCGGGCGGTGGCCAAAAACACCCGCAGCGGGCGGCTCCTTTTTCTTCCCTTCAACATGGGGTCTCCTTTGGGAGCTGAGCCCGCGCCTATTTTTAAATTAGAGGACAAAATAATGAATAAAGAACAAAAAGTATCAGTCTTTTATTTTTGTGGTCGGCCTATCCGCGTCATTCGGAATCGTTCTGTTGACTGGTTTCCAGTTGTTGATATTCGCGCCGCATTTGAGCTCCCAGGAGAAGACGAATTACTGCAGTTTTTGGACAGATGGGAGTGGGGCGTAGTCCTGTTAGAGCAACAAGAGGAGCTTGTGTGTGTGGACGAAAGCGGTTTTTATGCATTGGCTTTTTTATCTAAACGCCCGGAAGCCCAGGAATTTCGGCGGTTTGCTACTTCAGCGCTGCTTTGTACTCTGCGTAAAATGAGTGGCGACATCCCTAAACTGTCATCCACAGAATTCGAAGGCTTACGCTCCTTACTTTTCCGTAATCTACCAGATGAGCTCCGCGACGATTTAGATGAGTTTCTAGATAACTCTCTGCGGCTGGTACCGGAGCCTTACCGACACGGCACTGAAGCCCAAATTTTGCATAGGTTTAAAGAGTATTTCGGCGCCGAGGGCATAACTGCTGAAAGTTACGATAAAGCGGCGGAACAAATAACTCGTGCAGTAGTGGAATCTGTGGCGCGCTGCTCTACCGAGTACAAATATTGGCCCTATACCCATTTCCCCGGACGATGCTTTTGGGTACTGGAAAAAGCACCAGGAGCAGAAGAGCGGCCATGAAACCCGCCATCCCTGACCTCAACACCTACACGGTCGTGGTGCCCTGCCGAGTCATCGGCCGGGAAGAGCTGGCCGAAATGCTTGGCTATGCCCCCGCCACTCTGGGCAAGGACGGCCGCGAGCTACCGCCCTCCATCAAAGGCAGCAATAACCGCTGGTATTACCCTGTAGTTCACAATTGGTTGCTGCAACAATCGAGCTAAAAAAAAGCGCCCCGAAGGGCGCTTCTTGCACAAGCAGAGTTCTTATTTGCTTGCTTGTTTGTTTGTTTATACACGCAGGGGTAGCCCCTGAAGGAGCATGTGGCTCCGGTTGTGGATTATGGCCCTTTAGCACCCCGATGGCAAGCCCTAATCCAGCAGGCCGATGAGGTCGGCGCCATTGGGGTTGTAGTAGGTATTCAGGAGGATTTTCAAATCCCGGTGGCCGCTGATTTTGGCCAGGGTCATCGGATTATTAATCTTCAGGGCCATGCGACTAAGCGCCTCGTGGCGGGTATCGTGGAAGTGGATATGGGCCAGCTCCACCGGCCGATGGCGCCGAAAAAGAGCATTAAAAGCCGCCGGCGTTAGGCCCAGCGGCAACGACACCAAATCAAGCAAGCGCTTAGCTTCCGGGGACAGCGGCACCAGCCGGCTATCCCCATTTTTTGTATCGCGCAAAAGGATAGCGTCGCCCTGCACGTCCTCGGGCTGCAGAGCCAAAATTTCACCCCGGCGACAGGCCGTTTCCAACGCAAATAAAAAAGCCCAGGCCACCTTCTGGCACGCTTGCAGTACCTGGCCGCGATAGTCCAGGGCCTCTAGAAACATCTGACTCTGGGCCGGGGTGATGCGCTGGCAGCGGGGTTTGCCGGAGGCTGGCTTGCGTACCTGACAAAAAGGATTGGGTGGCAGCTCCAACCCCCAGTCGCGGCTGGCGATGTTGTACAGCGACGAGAGCAAAACCCACTCGCGCCGAACCGACGGCGGCGATACCTCGGTTAAACGCCGGTCGCGCCAGCCGGCCACGTCGCCTTTGGTGATTTTTGCCAATGGCTGCAGCACAAGCCGAGGGTTATCCCGACGAAATTTGCGCAAGATGGTGATTTCCCGCGCCGCCCCTTTGCGCCGGGGGCATTCGCGCGCGGTGAAGCAGTCAAAGGCTTCGGCCAGCGTCATGTCGCTGTAATTCGTCTGCCGCTCCAACAGGATTTCCCTTTCCGCTTCCTTGGCCCAGCGCAGGGCCTCGGCTCGCCGGGCGAAGGTGCGAAATTTACGCACGCCCTGCCGCCGGATTTGCACTTTAAATTTACCGTTGGTTTCAATGATGGTTGCCATATCGTCCTCTCCTATTTGGGGCGGTGATTATGGTGCAAATTGGGTGCAAATGACAGGCAAAAATCGGCGGTGAAATGGCGGGAATCGGCGACAAAAGGCGGCGAAATGCTGAGCTCTTTTCATAAACCCGCGCCATTGTTGAGGCCCGGCTTTCCCCGGCGGGGAAAGAAAATCGCCGGATGGCCAGCGGCTTGAAATCCATGAAGCGCTTCGCTGGCGTTGGCCGATGAATCCTCCCACCGGGGCGCCGGCGGCACCGGCCCATGATTCGGCGATTCAAAATAGGGAAGCGCTTCAACCCGAGGCAATTAGACCGAAGCGCTTCGGTAATTCCGACCCGTTCCCGATGGAAATGGGCCGCTGGCCCGAAGCCCTTCCCGGTGCCGGCTGAGCCATCGAAACGAAGCGCTCCCCTTTACGGCTTCGACAACGCCATTGCAGGGGTGATTGAAGCGCTTCCTCCGGTTCAGGCACGTTCCCAGCCAAACCATTCGACCGGGTCGGGATTAATCAGGGGGAAGCGCTTCGGTTTTCGCCGATGAATTTCTCCGGGCCCGGATGGAAATCGTCGGGCGGGAAGGCTGCCATCGTCCAAAAATCGGCACCATCAAAACGAAGCGCTTCGGGGATTGGGGAAGCCTGGCAACGCCGGGGCTGGGGCTGATGCGAGCGAAGCGCTTCCTCCGGGAGCCGCCCAAATTAGTAGGAGTTGAAATCGCCGGGGCCGAAGCGCTTCGGTTTGGAATACTGGGTCGGGCCGGGGCAGGGGAACGAAGCGCTTGGTTAGGAATATCGGGGCCGGGTCTCATCAGACCGAAGCGCTGCCGCCGGGCAAAAAAAAGCCGGGCCGGGCCCGACTTTCAAAATGCTGGGTTCTAGCTGCCGCGCTGGCGCACCGCCTCAAACAGCAGCACCCCGCAGGCCACGGACACGTTCAGACTTTCCATGGCCGGGTTCAGCGGGATACGGCCGAGCCGGTCGCAGGCCTCGCGCACGCCGTGGCGCAGGCCCTCGCCCTCGTTGCCGAGCACCAGCGCCAGCGGCCCGCGCAAATCCAGGTCGTAAATGCTGGCCTCGGCCTCGCCGGCGGCGCCGATGAGGGTGATGCCCTGCTGCTGCATCTGGGCCATTTCCCGGCGCAGATTGGTAACGGTGAAAATGGGCAGGGTTTCCGTGGCCCCACAGGCCACCTTGCGCACCGTCGGCGTGATTTCAGCGGCCCGATTTTTCGGAATCAGCACCGCCGCCACCCCAGCCGCCGAGGCACTGCGCAGGCAGGCGCCGAGATTGTGCGGGTCCTGAATGCTGTCCAGAATCAGCAGCAGCGGCGCCGGCTGGCCGGCGATGGCCTCGGCCCAGCTGGCGGCGACCGTCTCCCGGGGTTGGCAGCGCGCCCCGGCCCCCTGGTGGCGCAGGCCGGGCAAATCCATGTCCAGCTGATGGCCCTCGCGCCAGAGCACCGGCACCTGCCGTTCTTCGGCCAGGGCCTGTAGCTCCTGAATTTTGACGTTGCCGCGCTTTTTCGTGTCCAACCACAGTTCCAGCACCTGGCCCTGTTGCAGGGCCTCGCGCACGGCGTTGATGCCGCCGAGGGCATATTCCTGACTCATTTTCTATTTCTTCCTCTCCGGCGCCGCCGGGATTTTTTGCTTTTCATGGGTTCCGGCTTTGTCCCTTCCAGAGCGGGCACCGGCGCGACGCCGGCCAGCCGGGGCAGGGGCAGCGGCTGACTGCGACGTGCCCCGGCCCGCCGTTTGGCCCGGGCCCGCTGGCGCTGTTCGGCGTTGAGCAGCGGCAGGGGCAAATCGGCATCGGTGGGCGTGAAGCGCGTCAGACCGGGCGCCCGGGGCTGGAATTCCGCCGCCGGCACGGTTTCGACGCTTTCAGCAGTTTCGACAACGGCTTTCTTCTTCGCTTTCTTCGTCGGAGCTGGGGCTTCTTCGGCTTTGGTTGAAGCGCTTCCCCCGGAACTGGCCGTTTCTACCGAAGCGCTTCCCTCGGTCTCAACGGCTTCGGTGGCCGCCTTTTTCTTGGCTTTCTTGGCCGGAGCCGGAGCAACTTCAGCTTCTACCGAAGCGCTTCCCTTCTTGGCCTTTTTAGCTTGGGCCGGGGAATCATCGGTTTTAGCCGAAGCGCTTCCCCCGTCGGTGGCCTTCTTCTTGGCAGCTTTTTCTTTGGCCGGAGCTGAAGCGCTTCCTTTTGAACTGCCCGTCTCAACCGAAGCGCTTCCTTTCTTGGCCTTTTTAGCCGGGACTGGGGAATCGTCGGTTTTGACTGCAGCGCTTCCCTTGGCCTCAACGACTTCGGTGGCCGCCTTTTTCTTGGCTTTCTTGGCCGGAGCCGGAGCTGCTTCAGCTTCAGCCGAAGCGCTTCCCTTCTTGGCCTTTTTAGCTGGGGCTGGGACGTCGTCGGCTTTAACCGAAGCGCTTACTTCGACCTCAACGGCTTCAGCCGTCGCCTTTTTCTTGGCCTTCTTAGCTGGAGCCGGGACATCGTCGGATTTAACCGAAGCGCTTCCTTTTTTATTGCCCTTTGTCTGGAGCGAAGCGCTTCCCTCGTCGGTGGCCTTCTTCTTGGCAACTTTTGCCTTAGCTGGGGAAGAAGCGCTTCCCTCTGAACTAGACGTTTCTACCGAAGCGCTTCCTTTCTTAGCCTTTTTAGCTGGAGCCGAAGTCTCTTCGACTTTGACCGAAGCGCTTCCTTTAGAAAGGGCAGCAACCGCTTCCTTCTCAGTGGCTTTCTTCTTGGTCGCAGCGCTTCCCTCGGGGCTGGCCATTTCAGCCGTCGCTTTTTTGGCCTTTTTCGTCGGAGCCGAAGCGCTTTCTTCTGGGCTGGCCGTTTCTACCGAAGCGCTTCCTTCCTTAGCCTTTTTAGCTGGAGCTGGGATGTCGTCGGCTTTAACCGAAGCGCTTCCCTCGGGACTGGCCGTTTCAGCCACTGCTTTTTTCTTCGTCTTTTTGACCGGCGCCGGAGCGGTTTCCACTTCTACCGAAGCGCTTCCTTTTTTATTGCCCTTTGTCTGGGGCGAAGCGCTTCCTTCGGCGGTCGCTTTTTTCTTCGTGGCCGGGACTGGAGTTTCTTCAGCCTCGGCCGCAGTGCTTCCTTTCTTGGCCTTTTTAGCTGGAGCTGGGACATCGGCGGTTTTGACCGAAGCGCTTCCTTTGGTTGAAGCGCTTCCCTCATCGGCGGCCTTCTTCTTGGCCGCTTTTGCTTTGGCCGGGGTTGAAGCGCTTCCTTCTGCCTCAACGGTTTCAACAGCCGTTTCAGCGGTAGCTTTCTTCTTCGCCTTTTTAACGGGAGCCGGAGTAGCTTCAGCTGCTGGCGAAGCGCTCCCCTTTTTAGTCTTCCTAGCTGGAACCGAAGCGCTTCCCTCGTCGGCGGCCTTCTTCTTCGGCTTCTGGGCCGGAGCCCCCTCGGCCGGGGCCGGGGTCAGCTGCATATCAATGCGGCCGCTGGCGCTGTCGATGTTCAGCACCCGCACCCACACCGGCTGGCCGACCCGGTAAATCTGGCTACCGCTGGCGTTGCCGAGGGTTTCCTTGGCCTCGTCGAAGTGGAAGGGCTCCGGCAGCGAACGGATATGGACGAGGCCGTCGATGAACAAATCGTCCAGCATGACGAACAGGCCGAAGGCCATCACCCGGCTGATTTTGCCCGGGAAGAGCTCGCGGCCGCCGGCGCCGAGATAGTCGCATTTCAGCGCCTTGACCACCTCACGGCTGACCTCCTCGGCCCGGCGTTCGTTCTCGGAACAGTGCTGGGCAATGGCCGCCAGCTCGCCCTCGCCGTAGACCAGCCGTTCGCCGGCCAGGGCCGCCTGGAGGGCGCGATGCACCACCAAATCCGGATAGCGGCGAATGGGCGAGGTGAAATGGCAATAGTGGCTGAGGGCCAGGCCGAAATGGCCCCGGTTCTCGACGCCGTAGAGGGCCTGGTTCATGGTGAACAGCACCTTGTATTCCCAGGCGCTGTGGTCGGGCAGCAGGGCCAGGGCCGCCAGCAGCCGGGCCACGCATTTGGGCGTCAGCGGCACCTCCAGCTTCACCTTCACCATTCGGGCGATGGCCTCCAGGGCCAGCAGCTGGGCTGGCAACGGCGGTTCGTGGACGCGGAAGAGGCCGGGCAGCCGGTGCTTTTCCAGATATTTGGCGCTACAGATATTGGCGGCCACCATGCATTCCTCGATGAGCTTGTGCGCCTGCAGCCGGCTTTTGGTGCCGATGGCGACAATCTGGCCGCGCTCGTCGTACTGGAACTGGGCCTCGGGAAAATCAAAGTCCAGGGCGCCACGCTCGGCCCGCACCGCCAGCAGCCGGGTGTAGACCTCATGCAGCGTCTCCAGCGATTTCAGCACCGCCGGCGCCAGGGCCGGGGCCGGCTGGCCGTTGAAGAGAAAATCCTCCACCGCCTCGTAGGTGAAGCGTTGGTGGGAATGAATCACCGCCCGGCTGAAGGCGCTGCGAATAATCTTGCCCTCGGGATTAATGGTCATGGTACAGACCAGGGCGAGCCGGTCCACCTGCGGATTCAGCGAACAGAGGCCGTTGGAGAGCTTCTCCGGCAGCATGGGAATGACCTGATTGGGGAAATAGACCGAGGTGGCGCGGTTATAGGCCTCGGCGTCCAGGGCACTGCCCCGGGGCACATAGTGGGCGACGTCGGCGATGGCCACGTGCAGGCGCAGATTGTCGCCGGAGCGCTCGGCACAGACCGCATCGTCGAAGTCGCGGGCATCGGCGCCGTCGATGGTCACGAAGGGGTGGGCGCGCATGTCGCGGCGGCCCAGATAGTCGGCGGGCTGGAGCTCGTCGGCCAGGGCGTTGGCCTCGGCCAGGGCGGCGGCCGGGAAAATGCGCGGCAGATTGTGATTGATGGCGGCGGTGGTGTTGCGGATATGGCCACCGTCGGCACTGCCCAGCACCTCCAGAATTTCGCCCTCGGCCGGGTCGTCATAGCGGGCATAGCGTTTGATGCGCACGCGCAGCACGGCCCCGGCCCGGACGCCGGCCGGCAGTTTGTCGGGCAGGGCGATGTTCAGATTCAGGAATTTGCCCTCGCTGAGCAGATAGTTGCCATCGCGTTCGCAGACCAGCGTCCCGACCAGCTCGCTATGGGCGCGTTGCAGCACCTCCAGGGGGAAGTATTCCTTGCGGCCGTCCTCCTTGAGGTAGTCCAGCCGGGCGCGGATGCGGTCGTCGTGCATCAGGCCGAGGCGCAGCATGGCCGGCGGCGGCAGAAAGCCATCGGCCCCGCCCCCGTCCGGCACGAAGAAGCCGAAGCCATCGGCGTGGGCGATGACCCGGCCGGTTTCGACGATGTCCTGCTGGGGCAGGCCGATATTGCCGTAGCTGAGCCGCTGCAGCTGGCCGTCGCGCAGCATGGCATTAATGCGCTGGGCCAGGGCCCGTTCCTGGCGCTCGGAGAGGCCGAAGGCGCTGATGAATTCGCGCATGCGCTGGGGTCGCTGCCGTTCGCTGATGATGCGCAGAATGAAATTCCGGCTGGGCAGAGCGTCCTTATATTTCTTTTTTTCGTTTTTGTACTCGTCGTCGAGTCGTTTCCAGAGAGCAGGGTCAATCATGCTTTGTCCTAGTTGTTTTGCATCCAGTCCTCCACCAGAACGGTGAGCTGGCTAAAGAGATAGTTGAAGCGGTCGTCGTCCGTTTCCAGACGTAAATCGGCCAGCCCCTCGTAGAAGGCCAGCCGCTCTTCCCGCAGTTGGTTGAGTTTGTCCTCCAGCCGGGCACTTTGCATCAACGGCCGGTCGGGGTCGCTGCCCACCCGCTCAATCTGCTTGGCCACGGACACATCGAGAAAAATCACCAGATACTGGGCACAGAGCAGCCGGCGATTTTCCGGCAGCAGCACGATGCCGCCGCCGCAGGAAACGATGGCGTTGCCCGGCCGGGCCAGCACCCGGGCCAGGGCCTCATGCTCCCGGGCGCGGAAGCCGGCCTCGCCCTCGGTTTTGAAGATGGTGGGAATGTCGCTGCCGGTGTCCTGGCAAATCTGCTGGTCGGTGTCAAAAAAGGGCCATTTCAGATGCAGGGCCAGCCGTTTTCCCAGCGAGGTTTTGCCGGCGCCCATGGGGCCAATGAAGAGAATTTTGCGGTGCATAGGAAGTCTCGGAAGTGAGTGGAGCGGGCGAACGGGAATTATAAGGCCTGGCGCCGGGGCGCAGGCGGCCGGGCCGGGGAAAAAGGTCGATTTTTCAAAACGAAGCGCTTCGGCCGGGGCCGGGGGGAAGCGCTTCGCCATAAAAAAACCGCCCCGGAGGGCGGCGCGGGCGGCGGAACTATTCCGGGCGCATATGGGGGAACAGCAGCACGTCGCGAATGGAGGGCGCATTGGTCAGCAGCATCAGCAGCCGGTCAATGCCGATGCCCTCGCCGGCGGTGGGCGGCAGGCCATATTCCAGGGCGCGGATATAGTCGGCGTCATAGTGCATGGCCTCGTCGTCGCCGGCCTCCTTGGCCGCCACCTGGGCGCGGAAGCGCTCGGCCTGGTCCTCGGCGTCGTTGAGCTCGGAGAAGCCGTTGGCCATCTCCCGGCCGGCAATGAACAGCTCGAAGCGGTCGCAGAGCTCCGGATTCTGGTCGTTGCGCCGGGCCAGCGGCGAGCTGACCGCCGGGTAGGCGGTGATAAAGGTCGGTTGCAGCAGCTGGCTTTCCACGGCCTCCTCGAAGAGCAGGGTGTGCAGGGCGCCGATGTCCATGTCGGCACTGGCCTTCTGCTGGTAGTCGCGGCGCAGCACCGTGGCCAGGGCCTCCCTGTCGTGGAGAATGGCGTGGTGCTGGGGCGCATGGCGGTGCAGGGCCTCCAGCATGGTGAGTCGGGCGAAGGGCTGGCCGAAGTCCAGGCGGATATCCTGGCCGTTGAGGCTGTAGGTGAGCGTGCTCTGGCCGAACAGGTGTTGCACCAGGCCGCGCAGCAGCTCCTCGCTGAAGCGCATCAAATCCTCGTAGTCGTGGTAGGCCCAATAGAACTCCAGCATGGTGAATTCCGGATTGTGGCGGGTGGACAGGCCCTCATTGCGGAAGGAGCGGTTGATTTCAAAGACGCGCTCGAAGCCGCCCACCACCAGCCGTTTCAAATACAGTTCCGGGGCAATGCGCAGGAACAGCGGCATATCCAGGGCGTTGTGGTGCGTAACGAAAGGCCGGGCCGTGGCGCCGCCGGCGATGGGGTGCATCATCGGCGTTTCCACCTCCATGAAGTCGTGGGCCTCGAAGAAGGAGCGGATATAGCGCAGGGTCCGGCTGCGCAGCTGGAAGACCCGGCGGCTGTCGGCGTTCATAATCAAATCCACATAGCGCTGCCGGTAGCGCATTTCCTGGTCAGCCAGGCCGTAGTAGTCCGAGGGCAGCGGGCGCAGGGCCTTGGTCAGCAGCTCGATGTGCTCGGCGTGCAGGGTCAATTCGCCGGTCTGGGTGCGGAAGAGGAAGCCCCGGGCGCTGACGATGTCGCCCAAATCCCAGGTTTTGAACTGGGGATAGACCTCGGTGCCGACGTCGTCCCGGGCCACGTAGATTTGCAGCCGGGCGCCGCTGCCGTCCTGGATAACGATGAAGGAGGCCTTGCCCATGACCCGTTTCAGCATCATTCGGCCGGCCACGGTGAACTGGCCGGCGGCCTGGAGGGCCTCGTTGTCCTGCTCGCCGTCGAAGCGCTCGTGCAGGCCGGCGGCCTCGGCGGTGGGGCGCACGTGGTTGGGGAAGGCCACCGCCGACTCGGCGCGGATTTTTTGTAGTTTCTGCCGCCGTTCGGCGATAAGTTTGTTGGTATCGGGGGTGATGTCGGTCATGTCAAATCCTTTAAAAGGCCGTTTTGCAGCTGATAGCAGCGGTTCATACGCCGGGCCAGTTCCAAATCGTGGGTAACCACCACCAGGGCGCTCTGCTGTTCGGCGATGAGCTCCTGCATCAGGCCGAAGGCCTGGAGGGCGTTCTCGTGGTCCAGGTTGCCGGTGGGCTCATCGGCGAGCAGACAGGCGGGCCGATTGACCAGGGCCCGGGCAATGGCCGTGCGCTGCCGTTCGCCGCCGGACAGCTCCGAGGGCAAATGGTCGCAGCGGTGGCCGAGGCCGACCCGCTCCAGCAGGGCCCGGGCCCGGGTGGCCGCGTCGCCGGCCGCCAGTCCGCCGATGCGCAGGGGCATGGCCACGTTCTCCAGGGCCGTGAATTCGGCGAGCAGATGGTGAAACTGGTAGACAAAGCCCATGTGTTCATTGCGCCGGGCGCTCTTCTGGTCGTCGCTGAGGACGCTGAAGGGCCGCCCGCCGAGGCGCACTTCGCCCCGGGTGGGCTGGTCAAGGCCGGCGAGCAGGTGCAGCAGGGTGGACTTGCCCGAACCCGAGGAACCGACAATGGCGACGCTTTCGCCCTCGGCCACCTGCAAATGAATGCCCTTCAGAATGAGTTCCGGCTCCAGGCCCTTGCGCTTGGCCCCGTAGGAAAAATAGAGATTTTCCGCTTCAAGAATCATGGCCTACTCCGCTGACAGCGCCCGGGCGGGCTGGGTACGGGCGGCAATCCGCGTAGCTGATGACGCGCTGGCCTGATAAGGACGAGCGGCCATCCGCGTAGCTGATGACGCCCCCGAGGTTATTTTCAACATGGGCACCTACTCTGCTGACAGGGCCCGGGCGGGCTGGGTACGGGCGGCAATAAGAGCCGGCACGATGGAAAAAATCAGCGTAAAGCCCAGGGTCAGGGCGGCCACGCCCCAGACCACCATCGGGTCAATCTCCGCCGACAGCTTCTCGACGAAATACATGGTTTTGTCGATGCGGACGCCGCTCAGCTTTTCCAGCTGGTCGAGCAGCCAAGGCACGTTGTAGGAAATCAGCAGGCCGGTGAGGGTGCCGAGCAGGGTGCCGAAGGCGCCGAAGACCATGCCCTGGGTGATAAAAATACGCAGAATGCCGCGCCGCTTCAGGCCCATGGTGCGCAGAATGGCGATGTCGCGCCGCTTCTCCGTAACCACCATGTACATGGTGGACAGCAGCGAAAACAGCGCCACCAGAATAATCAGGCTCAGAATGATGAACATGGCGTTCTTCTCCAGCTGCACGGCGTTGAAATAGCTGGCGTTGTCGATGGTCCAGTCGCTGATATAGGAATCGCCGGGCAGTTTCAGGCGCAGCGGCTCGCGAATGGTGGTGGCGTCCAGCGGGTTCTTCAGCATGATTTGCCAGCCGGAATAGCCGTCGGGCAGCTGGAAGAGCAGCGAGGCACTGCGGGCGGAAATAAAGGTATAGCCGCTGTCGAAGTTGTGGTTGCCGCTGTGGAAGCTGCCGATGAGGGTGAAGCGCTTCAGCCGGGGGAAAAGGCCGGCGCCGGTGGTGCTGAACTGGGGCACCACCACGGTGATTTTGTCGCCGATTTGCACGTTGAGCTGGGTCATCAGCGTGTCGCCGATGACGATGGCGAAGTCCTCGCTGTCGAGCTTGGCCTTCACCTCCTCGGGCAGCTGGCCGAAGGTGGTGGAGACGGCCCCCTGGCGGCTCGGGTCCACGCCCTGGAGCAGAATGCCCTGGAAGCGGTCGCCGCTGCCCACCAGCCCCTGGCCCTGGACGTAGGGCGCCCAGCCGGTAATCTGCGGGAACTGGCGGAAAATGGGGCCGGGGTCGTAGTCGCGGCGGATAACCTCACTGCCGAAGGGCCGCACGGTCATGTGCGCCGTGAACGACAGCACCCCATTGCGCACCTGGGTCATGACGCCGTTCATCACCGACAGCACCACGATGAGGGCGGCGATGCCGATGGTGATGCCGAGCACCGAGAGAATGGCGTTCAGACCGATGAATTTACTGCCGCGCCGGGCGTGGCTGTAGCGCAGGCCAATGAGGGTGGCGATGTTCATTGCAACAGCGCGTCCAGCTGGCCGGCGGCGTCGAGGGCGTGCAAATCATCACAGCCGCCAACGTGGCGGCCGTCGATGAAAATCTGCGGCACGGTGCTGCGGCCCCCGGCCCGCTCAATCATTTCCGGCCGGCGTTCCGGCTCCTTATTAATGTCGATGACCTGAAAGGCCACGCCCTTTTTCTTCAGCAGCGCCTGGGCGCGCAGGCAATAGGGGCAGGTGGGTTTGATGTAGATGTCGATGGCGGCCATGGTTCCTCCTATTTGTGCCGTTGCAGGGGCAGATTTTCCGCCGTCCAGCTGTTCAGACCGCCGTCCAGCAGGCTGACCCGGTAGCCGGCGCCGAGCAGCTGGGCGACGATGGTTTCCAGCCCGTAGCCGTCGCCGTTGTAGAGCAGCAGGCTTTTATCCTTGGCCACGTGGAAGGTGCCGAGCTGGAAGTGTTCGGCCGGGTGGTTGCTGGCGCCGTTGATGTGGCCCCGGCGGAAATCCTCCTGGCTACGCAGGTCGATGAGGACGCCGCCGTTGTTCACAAAGGGGCCCAGGGCCAGGGGGCTCAGCCGGGGGATACGGTTTTGATAGTTGCGCCATTCCAGCCGGGCCAGCAGGACAAGCACCACGCCGAGCAGCAGGAAAAGAAATAAATTCTGGGAGAAAAATTGTCCGAAGCTCATAATTATTTAAAAATTAACGTAAAGCGGGAAATTATAGGTCAAGAGCCCGCCATTCAGAGGACAAACCATGCGAAAAACTTTCATTCTGCTCGCCCTGGCCCTGGCCCGGGCCGAGGGTGCCGACCCGAACAAATCCAACCCGTGGAGCGCCGTCGCCAGCCCCCGGGGCACGGTCAGCCGTGCCATCGGCAGCTATGCCCACGGCTGCCAGAGCGGCGCCATCTATGTGCCCGAACAGGGGCCCGGCTACGTCAGCATTCGCCGCTGGCGCAATCGCTTCTTCACCCAGCCCGTAACCCGGGCCCTGATTGAGCACGTCGGCGCCAGCGTCGCGCCCCGGCGGCTGCTGGTGGGCGATATGAGCCTGCCCATCGGCGGCCGCATGCCCTTCGGCCACGCCAGCCACCAGAACGGCCTGGACGTGGATTTCTGGTTCAGCAGCGTCGGCCCCGAGGAGCTGCCGCCGGCGGACATCGAACCGCCCACCATGGCCGACAAGTACAACGGCCAGCTCTACCGCGAGCGCTGGCGCCCGGAATACCGCCAGGCCCTGTGGGCGGCG
The DNA here is from genome assembly GCA_963532425.1 of uncultured Cardiobacteriaceae bacterium. GTDB lineage: Bacteria > Pseudomonadota > Gammaproteobacteria > Cardiobacteriales > Cardiobacteriaceae > CAUSKK01. The sequence continues at coordinate 115,220 of CAUSKK010000001.1, read as the reverse complement.
GCCACCTTCCCGGAGACGGCGCGGCTTTTCGTCAATCCGATTATCAAGGTCTACCTCTGCGAGAGCGAGAGCGACCGTTCCTGGCTGCACAAGGTGCGCCCCTGGGGCGGCCACGATGCCCATTTTCACGTGCGTTTGAACTGCCCGCCGGATAGTCCCAGCTGTGAGTCCCAGAAGCCCATTCCCCCCGGCGACGGCTGCGATGCGGCCCTTTATAAATGGGTGAACGACCAGGCCGAGGCCCTGCGCAACCCCAAACCGCCGCGCCCACCCCGGCCGGAGCGCCCCAAACCGCTGCACCCCGAGTGCCAGGCTTTGCTCAACGGCCAACCCCTGAACTAAGCCCCACCCCGCCCCGGCGGGGTTTTTTCTCGGCCGTGCGGCGGCCGGGCGGGCAAATTGAAGCGCTTCCCGCCAACTGAATGCCGAAACCGAAGCGCTTCGTTCGGTAGTTTTCCGGCAGGGGAGCGCTTCCTTTTTTTGGGGCGTTCCAATCCGAAGCGCTGCCCTTGGGAAGGTCTCTGGAGATAAAGCGCTTCCCTTCCGGCCGCTGGTGAAAACAAATGGGGAAAGCGCTTCAGCTCTGGAATGGCGGCGGCCCGGCCAATGAAAATCTGCCGTTGGCGAAGCGCTTCGCCGGGAAAAACCCGGGAGAAGGAAGCGCTCCCCGGGCGGCCGGGTTCCAAAACCGAAGCGCTTCGTTACAACCGAGCCGGCGGAGTCCCTCTTTCGCGGCTTTCCGGAGGGAAGCGCTTCGGAGCCACCCAGTGGCGTAGCAGTGCAGCGAACGGCCTCGCCGCGCAGCAACCGCTGCCCCTGGGTTGGCCGCCAATTTGCGTTTCCTTGGCTTTTACCGTTTGTGAAAGCTATGAAATCTTCAAAATTCTGTATTTTTCGGGCCGGGGGGCAGCGATGGGGCTAGTGGAATGGCTGGTGGAGCTGTTTTTCCGGGTGATTGTTTTCGGCCTTATCCAGGCCTGGCTGGAGCTGATTTTTTTCCTGAGCAATGACCGCTGGCCGCTGGCGTTGGCCCTGCACCTGGCCATCACCACCGGCCTGCTGCTGCTGCTGGGTCTCCGCGATGGCCGGATTTTAGCGCTGCTGGCGTTGATTAATGGGGTACTGGTGCTGGTGGAGCACTGGCGCCGACGGCGGAAACGGCAGCGGCCGGGCCCCGGCTGGGATTTCTGGCGGGACGAGAAATAAAAAAGCCCCCGCCGGGCGCCAATTTAGAGGCCCACCGCCAGGGTGGCCGTGGCCGGGTCGGGGCTGGTGCCAATCAGGCCCAGTTCCGAACCAAAGCTGGCCAGGGACAGCAGAAAGGCCAGATAGAAAAAGGCAATTTCGCCGCACAGTTCCCAGCGGCCCTTGCCGTGGCCGGTGGTGGCAGGCAAACGCCGTTCGCGGCCGGTGCTGGCGTGGATAAAGACCGTGCCCAGCAGCCAGCACAGCAGCAGTACCCCGGCCCCGGCCCAGAAACCCCAGCGCTGGGCCGGCGGGGCCAGCCGCTGCGGGCCGAACCAGGGCAGGAGCAGCAGCAGCAGCGCATAGCCCAGACGCACCACCGTGGCCAGTCCCCACCAAATCCACAGCCGCAAAGCCGGGGCCTGGCGCCGGGCATAGTGGCCGGAAAATAGGGCCAGCAGGGCCAGCGCCCCTCCGATAATTTCCATGATTTCTCTCCTTGTCTAAAAACTTGAGGCCAGCAGGGCCAGGGCCAGCAGCACCAGCAGGCCGGCCGTGAGCAGCCGGGGCCAGCGCCGGGGATGATGGTGATGCGGGGTGCGCCGGCCGAGCAGGGTCAGCAGGCCGATGACCGTCGTCGTGGTGGCCACCCCCAGGGCAATGGCCAGCACCGCCGCCAGCCCCCAGCCGGTCAGCCCCCAGCCGACGGCCAGCAGAAAAATCAGCACGCTGCCGGAACAGGGCCGCAGCCCCATGGCCAGCAGGGCCCCGCCGTGGGAGCAGCAGCCTTCCCGCCGACTGCCGAGGCGCAGGGCATAGGCCAGCAGCAGCAGGGCGCCGAGCCGTTGCAGCCAGATTTCCAGCGTTGGCACGTCCAGGGCCCGGAGCAGCAGCGTGAGGCCGCCAACCAGCAGCAGCGCCCCCAGCCCCTGCAGCAGCGCCGCCCCCAGACAGAGGCCCAGCACCGTGGCCGGCGTCGGCGGCCTATCCGGGGACCGGTGGCCCAGGTGAGCGACCAGAATCAATTTGCCGTGGCCGGCGCCGAGGGCATGGAGCAGACCGTAGCCGTAGGCCAATCCCAGCAGGGTCAGGCCCGGCCCCCAGGCCGCCGCCCCGCCGCTGCGCAGGGCGACCAGCTGCCGTTGCAGCAGTCCGGTGGCCAGGCGCTGGGCCTGTTGCAGCCATTGGGTCAGGGCCGCCAGCCCCGTTCCGGCCAGGCCGCTGGCCAGCAGATAGCCAAGCAATAGCAGCGCCAATGCCCCGATGCACCACTGGCGCCGACTTAGATTTTTCATGATTTCCTCCCTTCGACCTGATTTTTCAAAGGGGCATATTAGCGGCCCGGGCCCGGCGGCGGGACTTTTGTAGCGGGCAGCGCGTCGCCCGGCACCACAAAATAAAGCCCGGCCCTTAGCCGGACTTTAGGGGAAGCGCTTCATTTGCCATTTCGGGGTTTAAAGGTCGGGGCGGCACTCCGGCCATTTCCACCGCAGCGCCCCAATCCAACGGGCCAGCGCCGCCGTTTCTAGGGCCGGGCCGGCTAAACCAGGCCAGTGGTGGGGAAGCGCTTCGTTTCGGAGCAAGCGCCGAGGCCGGGCTTCGCTCCGGTGGGGGCGTCTGAATCGAAGCGCTTCGGCGGGTGGAAAACGGAAATTTCTGTTCAGGGGGAGCGCTTCGGCCAAGAAAAGAAGCCGGCGCTGTTCTGATTGTGTTTCGAGTGAAGCGCTTCGGGCTGGAAGAGAAGAGAACCCAAGCCCGGCCTTGGCCATTGCAATCGAAGCGCTTCGACGTGGCCGGAAAGGGGGAGCGCTTCGTTTTAGAAAGCGGGTTGTGGGTGTTTCGTTTAAACCGAAGCGCCTCGGGGCTGAGGAGAGTCGGCGGGTGAAGCGCTTCGGTTGGTTAATAGAGGGCGGGGCGCCGCGGGAAGCGCTTTGTTCGTAGCAAACGCCGAGGCCGGGCTTCGCTCCGGTGGGTCGTCTGAATCGAAGCGCTTCGGCTAGAAAGAGAAGTTGGCAGCGCGCCGGTCATTACGAAGCGCTTCGGGCTGGAAGAAAAGAGAACCCAAGCCCGGCCTTAGCCATTGCAATCGAAGCGCTTCGGTGGAGGGGAGCGCTTCAGTCCGATGAAGAATGGATAAATCCCTGCTGTTGTTGGGAATGGGCTACCCGTTTTAACCGAAGCGCTTCGGCCGGAAGAAAGCGGGAAATCCTCGTTTAGGGGAAGCGCTTCGGGCTGGAAGAAAAGAGAATCCGGCCGCAGCCTTGCCCATTGCAATCGAAGTGATTCGGTGGAGGGGAGCGCTTCGTTCTGAGGAAAAAAAGGAACCCCCGTTAGGAAGGCGGCTCAGAAGGAAGCGCTTCGGCCGGAAGAAAGCGGGAAATCCTCGTTTAGGGGAAGCGCTTCAGGCTGGAAGAAAAGAGAATCCGGGCGCGGTCTTGCTCATTGCAATCGAAGCGCTTCGTTCTAACGGGCTGGTCGTTCTAACCAAAGCGCTTCGGTCTGGGGAAAACGGAAAATTCCCGTTCAGGGGAAGCGCTTCATAGCTCTGGGACTCCAAACCGAAGCGCTTCGGTTGGAAAAGATAGCCCGGCTTCCTCATTTCAGAGGAAGCGCTTCGGCCCCCAAGGCCGCTAGGGGGAAGCGCTTCGGCTGGAGAAGAGACAAAGGAGGAATACTTCGTTCAGAGCCGTAATGGAGGAAGCGCTTCGTTGGGTCGGGGCAAATGGGCGCTAGCTAAAAAGGGAGCGCTTCGGCTGGAAAAGGAAGTTGGCGTGGGCCGGCCATTACGAAGCGCTTCGGTTTGACGGGCGGGTCGTTGTAATTGAAGTGTTTTCGGCGGGGCGATGGTGGGAAGCGCTTCGGCCCCCAAGGCCGCCAGGGGGAAGCGCTTCGGCTGGTTGGTAGGGAGCAGCGGCGGGAAGCGCTTCGGCGGGTGGTGAAGCGCTCAGGGGCAGCGGATTTCTCCGGTTTCGGCGAACTCTTTGCCGAGCTGGGCCGGGCCGGTGCTGCCGGCGTCGAGGGCATAGGCGGCCATGATGACCGTTTCGCTGGGGTTGGAGGGGGTGATGGTCAGGGTGCAGCCGGCGGCGGCCACCGCCGCGCCGGGATTCAGGCTGGCTTCGGCGGCCGGCGGCGGCAGGGGCAGCCGGGGGCGCTCGCGGTTGTGCAGCATCTCGATGTAATAGCTGTCCTCGTAGAGCTGGTAACGGAAGCGCTTCGTCGGCGTCGCCAGCCGGATATGCAGCCGAATCAACAGATTATCCCCGGCCCGCTCCAGCTCTACCGTCGGAGTGAAGGCCGCGTCCGTGTGCAGATAGTGGCCGCGCTTGGCCAGGGTCTGGCGCACGTCGGCCGCCAGCGCCGCCCAGCGTTCCGCCCGCTGCTGCTCGTCGGCGGCCCGGTTCAGGGGCCAGAGCATCAGCAGGCTCTGCATCGGGTCCAGCTCCAGCTGGAAATCCACCGCCACAATGTGGCCGGCGACGACCCGGGGGGCGGTGCGAAGGTCTATCCAGGCGTGGGGGTGGGCGGCCAGTGGGCGCAGGGCTAGCAACAGGGCCAGGGCGAGTATTTTCATGAAGCGCTTCTCCCGGCAAATTTAGGAATAAACATCGCATCGCCATAGCTGAAAAAGCGATAGCCGCCGGCGATGGCGTGGGCATAGGCCCGGCGGGTGGCCTCATAGCCGAGGGCGGCACTCACCAGCATGATGAGCGTCGATTCGGGCAGGTGGAAATTGGTGAAGAGCGCATCGACGACGCGGAAATCATAGGGCGGCGTGATGAAAATGTCCGTGTCGCCCCGGCTCTGGCCGCTGCGGCCCCAGCTCTCCAGACTGCGCAGGCTGGTGGTGCCGATGGCAATGACCCGGCCGCCCCGGGCCCGGCAGGCGGCGATGGCGTCCAGGGTGGCCGGCGGAATGTCGTAGGTTTCGGCGTGCATGCGGTGCTGGCGCAAATCCTCACAGCGCACCGGGGCGAAGGTGCCGGCGCCGACGTGCAGGGTCAATTCGGCCCGGGGAATGGCGCGGGCGTCCAGCTCGGCCAGCAGGGCCTCATCGAAATGCAGGCCGGCGGTGGGCGCGGCCACGGCCCCCAGCTCCCGGGCGAAAACCGTCTGGTAGCGCTCCTGGTCAAGAGCCTCGCTGGGCCGGTGGAAATAGGGCGGAATCGGCAGTTCGCCGCGCTGCTCCAGCAGCTCCCACCAGTTGCCGTCCAGCTCCAGCAGGAAAAGCGCCTCGCGCCGCTCCCGTACCCGCACCGCCACCGGGCCCAGCTCAATCACCGTGCCGGCCTTGGGGGTTTTTGAGGCGCCGAGCTGGGCCAGGGCCATGCGCTCGTCGAGTATCCGTTCCACCAGAATTTCCACCCGGCCGCCGCTGCCGGCCTTGTGGCCGAAGAGCCGGGCCCGCATCACCCGGGTATTGTTGAAAATCAGCAGGTCGGCCGGGCTGAGCAGCCGGGGCAAGTCGCGCAGGGTCAAATCCTCCAGCCGGTCGCCGTCGGCCAGTAGCAGCCGGGAGGCGCTGCGTTCCGGCAGGGGATAGCGGGCAATCAGCTGCTCGGGCAGTTCATAGGCAAAGTCGGATTTCTGGTAGCTCATGGGGATTCTCCGGTCGGCAGGGCGCAGAGTTTGCGCGGATAGAGCCGGGCGCCCTCCCACCAGCCCAGGCCGAAAAACCGGCCGTCGGCGTAGAGGGCCACCTCGCGCGGGCTCGGGGCCGGGGCGACGGCGATGTCGTTGCCGTTGCGGATATAGCGCTGTTTGGCCGGGGGCACGTCGAAGCGCTCCACCCCGGCCAGGCAGTAATCCAGCGGCAGAATCAGACTGTCCCGGGCCGCCGGGCTCAGGCTGCGCAGGGCGGCATCGGTGAGGTGGACGGTGCGAAAGGGGCCCACGGCCAGCCGTTCCAGCCGCTCGGCGTGGGCGGCGCTGTTCAGGGCGCGGCCGATATCCTCGGCCAGGGTGCGAATGTAGGTGCCCTTGCTGCAATGCACCTCCAGCGTCAGGCTATCGGCGCTGTGGTCGAGGCGGCGCAGCTCGTGAATGGTTACCGTCCGGGGTTCCAGCGCCACGGTTTCGCCGGCCCGGGCCCGTTCGTAGGCGCGGCGGCCGGCCACCTTCAGGGCCGAGTAGGCCGGCGGCGTCTGGCGAATGGGCCCGGTGAAGCGAGCGAGCAGGGCCGGCCAATCGACGGCGTCCCAGTGGGGCAGCGGGGCGCTACGGCTGGGGGTGCCGCTGCTGTCCTGGCTGTCGGTTTCCTGGCCGAAGCGGATAAGGACGCGGTAGCGCTTGTCGGCGGCCAACAGCCGGTCGCCGAATTTGGTGGCGTCGCCGAAGAGAATGGGCAGCAGGCCCGAGGCGAAGGGGTCGAGGGTGCCGCCGTGGCCGGCCTTGGCGGCCCGGTAGAGATGGCGCACCCGTTGCAGGGCCTGATTGCTGCTAACGCCCACATCCTTATGCAGGAGTAGCAGGCCGGCCAGCGGCCGGCGGGGGGGAGAGGGGGAGCGGTTCATAGTAAAAAAGAGCGCTTCGGGGGGAAGCGCTTGGAGGTTAGGGTTGTTCGTCGTCGGCCGGGGGCAGGTCTTTGACCAGCTCCGCCAGCCGCCGTTCCATGCGGGCGCCGTACTCGATGGAATCATCGTAGACAAAGCGCAGTTCCGGCACCTTGCGGGTGCTCAGCCGCTGGGCCAGCTGGTGGCGGAAGGGCCCGGCCGCCGCGTTCAGGGCCGCCAGCAGCTCCTGCCGTTCGGCCGGGTCGGGCAGCACGTGGGTTACATAGACCTTAGCCTGGGATAAATCCCGGGTCAGGCGCACGGCGGTGAAGGAGAGCAGCGAGGCGCGCGGGTGGGCCAGCAGACTGCCGACGCTGGCGGCGAGCTCTCTTCTGATTTCTTCGGCAACTCTGCGAGTCCGGTCATAGGCTTTCATTGCTTTCCACTCCTTGGTTTCTGCCGGGTATTGGAGTTGCCTCAGCGCCTGCGTCTTCGGCGACCCGTCTTGTTCTATCGTAGGCCTTCATTGTGTCGTCTCCCTGCTGGATAGCGGGGTCGCCTCAGCGTCCGCGTCTTCGGCAACTCTGCGCGTCCGGTCCTGGGCTTTCATCGTTGGCTCTCCTGGCGGAATAACGGGCGCATCACAAATGACGCTCCACGCTAACCCGCTCGTAGCACTCGATTTGGTCGCCGACGCGCACATCGTTGTAGTTCTTCACGCCGAGGCCACATTCGGTGCCGGCGCGCACCTCGCTGACGTCGTCCTTGAAGCGGCGCAGCGATTCCAGGGCCCCGCTGTAGATGACCACGTTGTTACGCAGCACGCGAATGGGGTTGTTGCGCTTCAGCAGGCCCTCGCTGACGATGCAGCCGGCAATATTGCCGAGTTTGGAGGAGTGGAACACCTCGCGCACCTCGGCCAGGCCGATGATTTCTTCCTTGATTTCCGGCGAAAGCAGGCCCTGCATGGCCGCCTTCACCTGGTCGATGGCCTCGTAGATGATGCTGTAGTAGCGCAAATCGACGCCCTCGCTCTCGGCCAGCTTCTTGGCGTTGCTGTCGGCGCGGACGTTGAAGGCGATGATGATGGCCGAGGAGGCTAGGGCCAGCTGCACATCGGATTCGGTGATGCCGCCGATGCCGGAGCTGATGATATTGACCTTGACCTCGTCGGTGGCCAGCTTCAGGAAGCTGTCGCAGAGCGCTTCCACCGAACCCTGCACGTCGGCCTTGACCATCAGATTGACGGTTTTCACCTCGCCCTCGGCGGCGGCGCTGAAGATGTTCTCCAGCTTGGCCTTCTGCTGGCGGGCAATCTTGATTTCCTTGAATTTGCCCTGGCGGAAGTTGGCGATTTCCCGGGCCTTGCGCTCGTCCTCCACAATCAGCACCTCGTCGCCGGCGTTGGGCGTGCCGGACAGGCCCAGCACTTCCACCGGCGTGGAGGCACCGGCCTCCTTCAGTTCCCGGCCGGTTTCATCGAGCATGGCGCGGATTTTGCCGTATTCCATGCCGGCCAGCATGATGTCGCCCTTTTTAACCAGGCCCGATTGCACCAGCACCGTGGCCACCGTGCCCCGGCCCCGGTCGAGGCGCGATTCGATAACCACGCCCCGGCCCATGCCCTGGGCGGGGGCCGTCAGTTCCATGACCTCGGCCTGAATCAGGATTTTATCCAGCAGGTCATCGATGCCGGCGCCGGTCTTGGCGGACACCAGGGCGAAGAGGTTTTCACCGCCCCAGTCCTCGGAAATAACGCCGTGCTGGGAGAGCTCGGACTTGACGCGCTCCACGTCGGCCTCGGGCTTATCCATCTTGTTCACCGCCACCACAATGGGGGCCTTGGCGGCCTGGGCGTGGTGAATGGCCTCAATGGTCTGGGGCATGACGCCATCGTCGGCGGCCACCACCAGCACCACGATATCCGTGGCCGAGGCGCCCCGGGCGCGCATGGCGGTGAAGGCGGCGTGGCCCGGCGTATCCAGGAAGGTGATGGTGCCCTTGTCGGTCTGCACCCGGTAGGCGCCGATGTGCTGGGTGATGCCCCCGGCCTCGCCGGCGGCCACCTTACTTTTGCGGATATAGTCCAGCAGCGAGGTTTTGCCGTGGTCCACGTGGCCCATGATGGTTACCACCGGCGCCCGGGGCTGCACGTTCTGGCTGTTCTCATCGGCCTGGGCCAGGGCCTGGGCCTCCAGCTCGTTTTCCTTGAGCAGCACGTAGCTGTGGCCCATTTCGTCGGCCACCAGCGCCGCCGTCTCCTGGTCCAGCACCTGGTTGATGGTAACCATGGTGCCGAGCTTCATCATGGTTTTGATGAGGTCGGTGCCCTTGACCGCCATTTTGTGGGCCAAATCGGCCACGGTGATGGTTTCGGGAATGCGCACCTCGCGGACGACGGGGGCCGGCTTTTCCTGTTTAACCCCTTTGTTTTTATTGAATTTATTGTTGCTGGGCCGGGCGGCATTGCGGCGGCTGTCCTCGCTGGGGCGCTTGCCGGTGCTGGTGCTGGGCTTGGCCGGGGCCTTGCTGCGGCTGTTGATGTGGAAGCGGCTTTCGGCCTCCTCCTCGAAGTCCTCGCGCCGTTTCACCTCACGCAGGGCCTCCTGGCGTTTGGCCTCCAGTTCGGCCTGCTCCGAAGCCGAGCGCTTCTCCCGCTCCTGCTGCTTGGCCAGTTCCTTCTGGGCGTTGGTGCGGGCCTGTTCGGCCTCGCGCTGTTGCCGTTCCTTCTCCTGCTCGGCCAGCTGTTTGGCCAGGGCCTCCTCCCGGGCCTTGCGCTGGGCCTCGGCCTCGGCCCGCTGCCGTTCCTCGGCCTCCTTGCGGGCTTTGCGTTCGGCCTCGGCCTCCTTGCGGGCCCGTTCCTGGGCCTGGGCCTCCTCCTGGGCGCGCTGTTCCCGTTCACGCTGGGCGTCGAACTGGGCCACCCGCTGCTGTTCGGCCATCTGCTTGGCAATTTCCAATGGCGTCAGTTTCCGTTCCTTGGGTTTGTCGCTGGCACCGCCCCGGCGGCGTTCGCTGCTGCGACCGTTGCCCCGGCCCGAAGCGCTTCGGCCCTCGCGGCTGCCACTGCGGCCATCGCTGCGGCCGCCGCTCTTCACATTGACCTTCGGGGCCGATTTTTTCGCGTTGATGTGGGTTACCAGCTTCACCTTGTCCGCCGGGGTCAGATTCAATTCGTCATCGGCGGCCTTGACGATGATGCCCACTTCCTTCAACAGGGAAATTAGCCGTTCTGGGGTAACCTTGTATTGCTTCGCCACATCTGAAACTAACATTTATTCTTCTCCGTTCGCGTTGTCCTGGGATTCGCGCGCTTTCATAATCAGAGCCGAGGCCTCCTTCTGGCTGAGGGAAGTGATTTCCATCAGTTCTGCCGTGGATAAATCCGCCAGGTCGGCGCGCGTGGTCAAACCTTCTTTATTTAAAGCGCTGACGATTTCGGCGCTGTTCTTCCTAAACTGAGCAATCAGGTTTTCCAGTTCCTCTCCTTCCACATCCAAACTTTGTTGCAACAGGTAATCCACCGCCCGTTCCTGCAGTCCGGCTACGGCCTCGCTGCCGACCACCTCGGCCAGCCGCTCCACTTCGCCGGCGGCAATGGCCTCGGCATCCTCAAAGCCGGCCTCCTGCAGGGCGCTCATCTGCTCCTCGTCCAGGGCTAGAGCCTCCTGCAGGCGCTCGGCGGCCCGGTCCTGGCGCTGATGGAAATCCTTCTCCGGCGTTACGGTGATGTTCCAGCCGGTCAGATTGGCCGCCAGCTTGACGTTCTGGCCCTCGCGGCCCACCGCCTGGGCGTAGCGGTCATCGGGGACGATGATTTCAATGTGTTTCTTGTCCTCGTTGAGAATGGTTTGGTTGATGCGCGCCGGCGACATGGCGTTGCACAGGTATTCGTCGGCGTCCTCGGCCCAAAGGACAATATCGATTTTCTCGCCGTTGAGTTCGTTGGTGATGCTCTGCACCCGGGAGCCGCGAATGCCGACGCAGGCGCCGACGGCGTCCACGCGCGGGTCATGGGTACGCACGGCAATTTTGGCCCGGCGGCCCGGGTCGCGGGCGGCCCCCATGATTTCGATGATGCCGCTGCCGATTTCCGGCACCTCCAGCATGAAGAGCTGGCGCAGAAATTCCGGGCTGGTGCGCGACAGCTGCAGCAGGGCGCCGCGCACCTCGCGGTTCACCTTCTCCAGATAGCAACGCACCCGGTCGCCGATGCGCAGATTTTCCCGGGGGATGAGATGGTCCTTGGTGAGCAGCGCTTCGAAGCCGTTGATGTCCACCACCACATTGCCCTTCTCGTGGCGGCGCACGATGCCGTGAATGAGCGTGCCCTCCAGGTCGGCGAACTGGAGATAGATTTTCTCGCGCTCGGCCTCCTTGATTTTCTGAATGATGATTTGCTTGGCCAGCTGGGCGCTGATGCGGCCGAAGGGCTCGTTTTCAATGAGAATTTCATGGACATCGCCCACCTTGAGCTGGGCCCCGGGGAATTCCGCCGCCGCCACCATTTCCCGCATCTGGGCCTGGGGTTTCTCCAGAATGTCATCGTCATCGACGATGAACCACTGGCGGTAGGTGCTGTATTCGCCGTTGTGGGGATTGATGGCGACCCGAATGGCCACCTCATCGTCGAAGCGCTTCCGGGTGGCCGCCGCCAGCGCACTTTCCAGCGCCTCGAAGACCGCTTCCCGGGGAATTTCTTTTTCGTTGGCCACCGTCTCGGCGATGGCAAGGACTTCTTTGGACATAGTTACTCCTAATCTGCAAAGACGGGCACCAGACGTGCCTTCTCCACCTGGTCGTAGGCAAAGCTGACCTGTCTGTCCTCCTTGCCGTCGCGCCAGGTCAATTGAATCTGGCCGCTGGCCCTATCCACGGCGCTAATCAGGCCCTCGAAGCGGCGCCGTTTCTCCACCGGAGTGCGCAGCTGCACCTTCACCAGCGCGCCGAGGAATTTTTCAAAGTCGGCCAGGCTGAACAGGGGCCGGTCAAGGCCGGGGGAAGACACCTCCAGGGTGTAGAAACTGCCGATGGGGTCGCTGACGTCCAGCAGGGGATTGAGCTGTTCCGTGGCCAGCACAATGTCGTCCATGCTGATGCCGCCGGCCTTGTCGAGATAGATACGCAAAATGGGATTGACGGAATTGTGATGGTACTGCACACCGACCAGCTCTAAACCCAGCGATTCAATCACCGGCTGACACAGTTCACTAACTTCCTGTTCTTTGGACATGGGCGCCCCCTATGGTTTTTGGCAATAAAAAAAGCGCTTATGGCTAAGCGCTTCTAAAAATTCTGGAAGCGGGGGCTGGATTTGAACCAACGACCTTCGGGTTATGAGCCCGACGAGCTGACCAGACTGCTCCACCCCGCAATAAATTGAGTGGCTAATTATACGCGGAAAGAATTCCTTTGCAAGGGCCGGGCCGGAATTTTTATTTCAGCAGGTCGAGGCGGTAAACCTCAATTTCCGTGGTGCGCGTCAGCGGATTGACGTCCACCTCGCCCTGGATGCGAATTTTCGTGCTCGGCTTCACCGTTTGGCCGCGCCAGACGTCATTTTCAATCTCCACCTTAATGGTGTCCTGATTGTCGGTGAAGATGTACTCCTCGGGATTGACCGTCTCGGCACTGCCGAGAATGTAGCCCTCCAGCAGCACCTTGCGATTATCGGGCAGCAGCTTCGCCTCGCGCACCGTGGCCCGGGTCAGGCTGTTGCTGTTGCCACAGTCGCACCTGCCGCCCCGGGCCGGGGCCGTCGCGTCCTCGGCCTGAAAGCCGCCGCGCGGCTGCGCACGGTTGGACTGGGTCGGCTGCGGGGGTAGCTGCTGGAGCTGGCGGGCCTGGTTTGGCTGGCCGTTCTGCCCCTGCAGCCCGGCGGCCAGGGCCGTGGTTACCTGGGACACCAGGTTCAGCGTCTGGGTCGCCTTCTGGGCGTCCTCGGCGCCGAGCAGCTGGGCCAGGGCCTGGGCATTCTGGGGATTGGCCAGCATCTGGGTATAGGGCGATTGCTGCTGGTTCTGGGCTGGCTGGTACTGGGCCCCGGCCGAAGCGCTTAGGGCGGCGAGCAGAAGCAAGAGTGGGCGCATTAGTCCTCCAAAAGTAGGGCGGCCTCCAGGGCGATGCTCATCATCTCCCGGAAGCTGGTTTGACGGTCGGCGGGACTGGTGCTATCGCCGCGAATGACATGGTCGGAGACGGTGCAGATGCAGCCGGCCCGGGCGCCCAGTTCCTGGGCCACGGCAAAGAGACCGGCCGCCTCCATTTCGATGCCGAGGAAACGCAGTCGGCGCAGCGCTTCGTTGAGCGGGCCGTTGGGGTGATAGAACAGGTCGCTGGAAAAGAGCGGGCCCACCCGGACCGGAATCCGAAGCGCTTCGGCACTGCGGTGCAGGGCGCTGACCACGGCAAAATCGGCGGTGGCGGCATAGTCGTAGCCGAAGAGGCGCTGGCGGTTGACGTTGCTGTCGGTGGAAGCGCTCAGGCCGATGACCACGTCGCGCAGCTGGACCTCGTCGCCGATGCCGCCGCAGGTGCCGACGCGAATTAGATTTTTAACGCCGTAGACGCTAATCAGCTCGTGGCTGTAGATGCTGCAGGAGGGAATGCCCATGCCGTGGGCCATGACCGACAGGCGCCGGCCCTTATAGCGGCCGGTGTAGCCGAGCATATTGCGCACGTTGCTAACCTGCTCGGCGCCCTCCAGAAAGGTTTCGGCGATGAACTGGGCCCGCAGCGGGTCGCCGGGCATGAGTACCGTCGGCGCGAAGGCCCCGGCCGGGGCGTTGATGTGCGGGGTCATGGCTGAGCCCCAACGAAATCGGCCACCTGGCCACAGAGAATGTCCCAGAGCCGGTGCTGGGAATCGACGCTGGCCCAGGCGTTGTGCGGGGTGAACAGCACGCGCGGATGCTGCTTCAGTTGCAGAAGCGCTTCGTCGGCGGCCGGCGGTTCCGGCACGAATACATCGGTGGCATAGCCGCCGAGCCGGCCGGCGTTAAGCGCTTCGACCACGGCAGCCCCATTGACCACGGCACCCCGGCCCAGATTGAGCAGCAGCGGCGCCCGCTCACAGAGCTGCAGGGTGTCGGCGTTGATGAGTTCCCGGGTTTCCGGGGTCAGCGGGCAGTGCAGGCTGATGACATCGGCAATGCGCAGGGCCTCGTCGAAGGCGGTGTAATCGGCGGAGCGGGGGGGAGCGCTTCGCCGTTCGGCCAGACAAACCCTCATGCCGAAGGCCCGGGCGACGCTGGCCACCTGACGGCCGATGGTGCCCCCGCCGATGATGGTCAGGGTTTTGCCATTAAGGTCGATGACGGGCAGGTCGTTGAGACAGAAACGGCCGTCCTCCTGCCAGCGGCCGCTGCTCACGGCCTGGTGATAGGGCAGCAGCCCGCGCAGGGCGGCCAGCATAAACATAAAGGTATGTTCCACCACGCTGGCGGTGGAATAGCCGGCCACGTTGCGCACGGCGATGCCCTGTTGCTGGCACTGGGCGATGTCCACGTGGTCGGTGCCGGTGGCTGTAACCTGCACCAGCTTCAGGCGCGGCGCCCCGGCGAGGACGGCGGCCCGCAGCGGCACCTTATTGGTCAGGACAATGTCGGCGTCGGCGATGCGCTGGGCAATGACCGTGTCGTCGCTGGGGGTGTGGTCATAGCACTGCCAGGCGCTCAGACCCGGCGGCTGGGGCAGCGCAATGGAAAAGGTATTGCGGTCGAGGAAAACGGCTTTCATGGCAGGTTCCTATTTCTGTACTTCGATTTCACCCTTCTTCAGGGCCTGTACCACGTCCTTGATGGCCTGGTCGCGGGGGTGGGCCTTGCTGTAGTTCTCCAGCAGGCTTTCGGCCTCCTTCATCTTGCCCTGGGCGAGCAGGTTCAGGCCCAGAGCCTTGGCCATGTTCTTGTCGGCGGCATAGGCGTCGCGCAGATATTTTTCGGCGGCGGCCACATGGCCGGTGGCGGTGAGGAAGCGACCGTACTCCTCTTTTACCTCAGGGACGAGATTGGCCGGGGCGGCCTTGATGGCGGCCTGATAGGCCACGTCGGCGGCGGCACCGGCCTGGGGCAGCTGCAGATTATGGCCGAACCAGCCCAGATGGGCCTGGGCCAGCAGCACATGGAAATAGTCCGGTGAACCGGCCTGCACCATTTTTTCTTTTACCGCCAGATTGAGCAGATTGGTCAGCGCCAGCACGTCCTGGCTGGCCCGTTTTTTGTCGGCCTCGCTGTCGAAGCGGGGCGGATAGACGCCGGCCGGCTTGGCGATGGCGTCGATGATTTTCAGCATGCGGTCCAGATTAAAACCTTCGCTGGTTACCACGGCGGCCACGTCCTGCTGGGGATAGGGCAGGGCCGAAACGCTGCCGGTGGCCAGCAGCAGAAGCATCAGGATTTTTTTCATGGATTTATCCTCCGGGGATTGACTTTCTAACTTTGAGCTAAGTTCTCCTTCCTACAATGCGCGGCATGCCAAAGGAGAAACAAGCTGCAGAATTTACCAGAATTCGGCAGGGGCAACGACCGAGGCATCACCAATGGGCCCACGGGCCAAGGAGAATAGCCATGAAAAAATCATTGATTTTGGTGCTGCTGCTGAGCGGAGGCCTCTGGGCCCAGTCCGAGCCGCAGATTCAACTGGAGGGCGGCAATCCCAGCATCCAACTGGACCGCATGGACGGTGGCGCCAGCATTCAGCTGGACCCGGACTATCAGGCGCAGGCCCCCTCGAAAAAGCACCTGAAAAAGAAAAAAAAGCAGGCCGTCGAAATCGCGCGCAAAAAAGGTTTCCGCGTCGTTGATGTCGATTTCGACGAGGGTTCCGACGAACCGATGATAGTCATCGACGCCACCAAAAACGGTCGCCACTATGATTTGCTGCTGGCCTATGACGATTTGGAAGTGCTGCAAATCGTCGAAGACGATAGCGACTAAAACCCCACCCGGTCGCCCCGGCGGCCGGGTTTCAACCCACTAAAATATAAAAGGAAAAAACCATGAGAAAAGTACTGCTCACCAGTCTACTGCTGGCCGGTCTGGCCCAGGCCGATGGCTACGTCAAATATGAAATGATTCAGGACGCCAACTACAGCCAACAGCTAAAAAAAGCCCTGGAAACTCTGGAGGCCAAGGGCTACAAGGTGATTAAGATTGAGGCCGACAATTTCGGCGGCAAGCCTGCCTTTGAGGTCGATGCCATTAAGGATAAGCAGAAATTTGAACTGAAACTGGCCTATCCGGATTTGGAAATCCTGGTGGAACAGCCCGACCACTAAACCGTTATTAATGATAGGAGAAAAACCATGAAAAAAATGATGCTCGCCACCCTGCTGGTCGCCAGTGGCGCCGCCCTCGCCGATGATTACATCGAACATCAAATGATGAGCGACAGCCAGTTTTCCCAGAAGCGCCAGCAGGCCATCGCCAAGCTGGAGGCCAAGGGCTACCGCGTCATCGAAATTGACGCCGACGACTATCGCGGCCGGCCGGTGTTCGAGGTGGATGCGGTGAAAGACCGCCAAGAATACGACATTAAATTGTCCTATCCGGATTTGGAAATTCTGGTGGAAAAACGCGACTACTAAGCCAGAGCATCGTCCGCGACGCCGTCGGCCACCGACGGAACCCAAGCGCTTGCCAAAACCCGGCAAGCGCTTCGTCGTTTTGGTGGCTGACGGCCAGCGGCGTGGGCAGCAGTTCCTGGGCCCGGTGCAGCAGCCGGCGCCCCAGGCCCTGGCGGCGCCAGCCGTCGCGCACGGCAATGCGACTGACCCGCAGCCAGGGCCGGTTCCAGCACAAATCCTGGCTGTGACCAAGCAGCTGTTGCAGAAAGAGCCGCCCCCGGGGCCGCCGGCTGCCGGCCATGACCGCCCGGGCCAAATCCTCGGGCAGCGGCGTTTCCAGCAGCAGCTGCAGGACACCGAGCAGCGCTTCCCCCTGTTCGGCCAGCAGCAGCCACTGGTCGGGCAAATCCAACAGCCGTTTCAAATCCTCGGGACTGGTGCGGTAGTGGGCCTGGTGGAGCAGGCCGTAAACCCGCCGGAGCAGGGCCTCGTCGCGGAGGGCCGCCGGCCCAATGAGACGAAAACGAAGCGCTTCACCGCCGAAGCGCTTCGGTGCCGGCCCCGGGTCGGGATTCAGAAGAAAGGCGGCCTCGGTGAAACAGGCCAGCGGATCGAGGACGCTAAAACGATGGCTGCCGACGCTGTGGCGGAGCTGGGCACCATCGACGGCCTGGAGCCGGGGCAGCAGCCGCAGGGCCAGTGCCCGCCCCTGGCCCTCGTAGCCGTCCACCGAGCTGGCCAGCACATAGTTGGGATAGGCCCGGGTCAGGGCCCAGAGCTGGGCCGGGGCAATGCTGGCAGCCTCGTCGATAATCAGATAGTCGGCCGGGGGCCGCCGGCGCAGGGCCTCGTCCGGGGGACAGGTGCGGAAGGACCGAAGCGCTTCGGCCGGTCGGAAGGGCGTAATCAGCAGCACCCGTTCCGGGCCGAGGGCGCGCAGCTGGGCGGCCAGCAGCGTGCTTTTGCCACTGCCCCGGGGGCCCAGCAGAATCTGCGGGCCGGAGCCGAGGGGAGCGCTTTGTTCTGCGTGGGCCGGTGCTTTGACTGTTGCGGAGAGGGAAGCGCTTCGGTCGGGGGAAAAAATGATTTCTTCGCTGGCCTCTAGCTCTAGGAGGGAAGCGCTTCGTTCTGGAGGAACGGCAAATTCCCGGGCCAGCCGCCGGAGCCGTTGGTTGAAATGGGGCGAACAGCGGCCCAAGTCCGTGCCCCAGTCGGCCAGCCGCTCATGGTCGGGGTCGGGGCCGGCGGGCAGATGCAGGGCACAAAAACCCCCGGCCGCCACCGTCGGTAGCAGCGCCGCCAGGGCATTGGCCCGGAGGCCGGGGCTGGCGTCCCAGTGAAGCGCTTCGCGCTGGGAACCGAGGTGCTGGCGGTAGTGCTCCGGATTCAAATCACGGCCAAAGACCCCCACCGGGGGAAGCGCTTCGGCCGGCAGCAGCAGCAGCCGGCGCGGTTTCAGGAATGCCATCGCCGGTAGGCCCAGTAGCCACCGCCGAGCAGGGCCAGGACCAGCCAGCCGCCGCCATTGTCGCGGCGCCGTTGGCACTGTTCCCGCTGGGCCGGGTCGCTGTACTGGCTGCAGGCATTGCCACTGTCCCCGCCGCCGCTGGCGGGGCTCCAATGATGGTGGTGGCTGCTCGCCCGCGAGCCGCCGGCACGGCCGCCGCCGCGTTTGGCCTCGGCCTCAGGATTCAGAATCAGCGCCCCCAGCAGGGCGAGAGCCAAAATTTTCTTCATCTAATTCTCCTGGTTTTTCCGGCCACCACTGGTAGATGTCCTGGCGGCCATGCAGGCCCATAAAACTGCGGCCGGTGGCCCGGAAGCCCACCCGGCGGTAGGTTTTTTGGGCCGCGAGATTTTTCCCATTGACCCCCAGCACCACCGTGGTGGCCGCCGGAAAATATTCGGCCAGCAGCGCCCCCAGCTGGCGCAGCGCTTCGGCCGCCCGGCCCCGACCCTGCCAGGTCGGATTGAGTGAAAAGGCGCGCAGCAGCAGGGCGCGGCGCTCGTCGCTGTAGAGAGTCTTGCGCGGGCCGTTGTCGAGGATGAAAAAGCCGATGGGCGTTGGCCCGGCCAGAATGCTGATGGCGTGGATGTCCGCGTCCTCCAACAGATGGAAACAGTCCGCCGGGCCGAGGCTGAAATGGAGCTGTTCCGGGGGCAGTGCGTAGCTGAGGGCCTCCCGGTGGGTCGGCTGGAAGGGCATCAGCCTCAGCATGGGCCGTTCTGGGCGCGCTGGCGCAGATAATGGTCGGCCAGGGTCAGGGCCAGCATGGCTTCGACGATGGGGGTGGCGCGCAGGGCCACGCAGGGGTCGTGGCGGCCCTTGGTTACCACCTCCACATCGTTGCCGGCGCGGTCGATGCTGCGGCCGGGAATCAGAATGCTGCTGGTGGGTTTGAAGCTGGCCCGGGCGATGATGCTCTGGCCGCTGCTGATGCCGCCGAGAATGCCGCCGGCGTGGTTGCTGAGAAAGCCAGCGGCGGCGGTGCGCTCGTCGCGGTGCTGGCTGCCGCGCTGGCGGACCACGTCGAAGCCATCGCCAATGGCCACGGCCTTGACGGCGTTGATGCCCATCAGGGCTTTGGCGATGTCGGCGTCGAGGCGGTCAAAGACGGGCTCGCCCCAGCCGGCCGGGACGCCCTCGGCCACCACGGTGATTTCGGCGCCGATGCTGTCGCCGTCGCGGCGGATGTCGCCGAGATAGCGTTCCAGCAGCGGCAGCTGGTGTTCGTTGGGGCAGGCAAAGGGATTGCTACGGGCCAGCTGGGCATCAACCAGCTCCAGCCGGTGTTCGCCGAGCTGGGAAAGATAGGCGTAGATGCGGACGCCCAGCGGCTGGAGCAGCAGCTTGGCAATGGCCCCGCCCACCACCCGGGCCGCCGTCTCCCGGGCACTGGACCGGCCGCCGCCGCGATGGTCGCGAATGCCGTATTTAGCCTGATAGCTGCTGTCGGCGTGGCCGGGGCGGAAGCGCTCCTGAATGGCGCTGTAGTCCTGGGAACGCTGGTCCCGGTTGGCGATGAGAAAGCCAATGGGGGTGCCGGTGCTGCGGCCCTCGAAGCAGCCGGAAAGAATCTGCACCCGGTCGTCCTCCTGGCGGGGGGTAACGAAGCGTGAGGAGCCGGGCCGGCGCCGGTCAAGCTCGGCCTGAATAAAATCCAAATCCAGGGCCAAACCGGGCGGGCAGCCATCGAGGACGCCGCCGATGGCCGGGCCGTGGCTTTCGCCGAAGGTGGTGAGAACCAGATTTTGACCAAAACTATTGCCGCTCATAAACACTCCAGAAAAGCGGCTATTTTACGGGGGGCATCATGGAACGGGAACAAAAAAAGCGCTTCCGAAGAAGCGCTTAGACCTAAAGAGGAGAAGCTCCCGAAGACGGGCTCGAACCGCCGACCCAATGATTAACAGTCATTTGCTCTACCGACTGAGCTATTCGGGAAATGAAGCGCTCATTATACAGGTAAGAATTTTCCTGTCAAGCGCTTCAGCAAATTATTTCTGTCGATAGCTGCGCAGGAACTCGCCGACCTTATCCAGAGCCACTGCCAAATCCTCCTTGTGCTGCAGGAAGACAATGCGGAAATGGTCGGGGGCGTGCCAGTTGAAGGCCCGGCCGTGCACCAGCAGAATCTGCTTGGCGCGCAGCAGGTCATAGATAAACTGCTCGTCGTTGCTGATGTTGAAGCGCTTCGTGTCCATTTTGACAAAGCCATAGAGCGCGCCCTGGGGTTTCACCAGCGACAGGCCGTCGATGGCGTTGATTTTGTTATAGGCCATGTCGCGCTGCTCGTAGAGCCGACCGCCGGGCCGCACCAAATCGTTGATGCTCTGGTAGCCGCCCAGGGCGGTTTGGATGGCGTACTGGGCCGGCACGTTGGCGCAGAGGCGCATGGAGGACAGCATTTCCAGACCGGCAATGTAGTCGCGGGCGCCGGCGCGGTTGCCGGACAGTATCATCCAGCCCGAGCGGAAGCCGGCGGCCCGGTAGGCCTTGGAGAGGCCGTTGAAGGTTACGCAGAGGCTGTTTTCCACCAGCGTGGCCGTGGGAATGTGGACGGCCTCGTCGTAGATAATTTTGTCGTAAATCTCATCGGAGAAAATCACCAGTCCGTGTTCCTCGGCCAGGGCTACCAGAGCCTGCAATGTTTCGCGGGCGTAGACGGCACCGGTGGGGTTATTCGGATTAATCAGCACAATGGCCTTGGTGTGGGGGGTGATTTTGCGGCGGATGTCGTCGATGTCCGGATTCCAACCGTTCTGCTCGTCGCAGAGATAGTGCACCGCCGTGCCGCCGGCCAGATTGACTGCCGCCGTCCACAGGGGGTAGTCAGGCATAGGAATCAGCACCTGGTCGCCGCTGTCTACCAGCGCCTGCATGGCCATCACAATCAGTTCGGACACGCCGTTGCCGGTGAAGATGTCATCGACGCCCACGCCCTTGATGCCGAGGCGCTGGGTCTCGTGCATGATGGCCTTGCGGGCGGAGAAAACCCCCTTGGATTCGCTGTAGCCCTGGGCCTTGGACAGATTGGCGATAAGGTCTTCGCGTACCTCATCCGGGGCATTGAAACCAAAGGGCGCCGGGTTACCGATATTCAGTTTGATGATGTTGTAGCCCTGGCGTTCCATGCGCATGGCCTCGTCCAGCACCGGGCCGCGAATGTCATAGCAGACGTGTTCTAGTTTTTTTGATTTTTTAATCATGGGAAATGCCTCTAAATACTTGCCGGCCTTCATTATGCGCCTTTTCCCCGGCGAAAAGGGGGAGCGCTTCCCATAAAAAAAGCGCCTCAACGAAGCGCTTCAGGGTCATTTGATGGTCTTGCAGGAGCCGGGCAAAAACTGCGGTGGAAAGTTCTCGCTGGAGATGCAATACCATGAGAGGCCAATGTTCGGCACGATGTGCGATTTGTACTTCAGACTGTGGGAACGCAGCACATCGACAGCATTGTCGTTGAAATTCAGCACAATCATGCTGTTGGTGCCGTCCTTTTCCAGATGCAAATCGTAGAAGGCATCGGTCTCGGGCTGTACGTCAGCGGGTAACGTGCTCGGAAAAACCTTATTGGCGCGGGTGTAATTCTCGATGGACTTGCTCGCATTCTTCAGTAGCTCCACCGCATCGCGCGACTGGCTCTGGGCCAGCAGCTGGACACGAATGGGTTTATAGGCCGCCGCCGCCAGAAAGGCCAGCACACAGCCGAGCACCACCATTTTGATGTGGGACTTCTGCATGCTGTATTCAAAGCTGAGCTGGGAGTTTTCCTTAATCACATCGGCCCGGGTACGGGCATAGGGGCTAAAACGCAGGTTTTCCTGGTCCGGCCCCTTGTCCTCGTCCTCATTGCTGAAGTCGAAGAAGGAGCGGAATTTGTCCTTGCCCAGCCCCTGTTCCTCCCGGGGGATAAACTCATTCATACGGCCATAATCCACCCGTTCACGTTCGGATAGACTGATGGAATTGTCGTAGCTTTCCCGTTCGCTGGCATCGAGCAGGGTGTGTTCGATGTTGTTCAGAACGATGGAAAAATCGTCGTCATGGTCCTGACGACGTAGGTCTCGGAGTGCGCGCTTAATGGTAAGTACCGACGCCGTCGTCGGTACCTCCAAAATTTGATAATAGGTTCTTACCTGAGCGTTACTCACACTTTGTACTCCTTAATTTTCAATAACATCAACCCCTTTTGGTGGTTGGAAGTCGAAAACTTTATTGTTCAATTTAGGATTTACTTTCACATTATTGAAGAATAAAGCCGTTTTTTGTTTATCGTTGTCCAATAAAAGTCTATCCAGAACCCCATTGCGGAAAACCAACCAAACTGCGGAATAGTCGATTTTACTATTTCTGGGTTGCAGGCGATATGCTTCAGCATTAGCAAGGCCCTTGCCACCGAGTTCCTGAGGCAAATTCGTTTCCAAAGTAATGGCGAAATTATTTGCCAGACTTTGGCCGCCATTCAAAATAACCGAGGCCATATCGCCATTCATATCTTTATGGGGATATACGGTTACCTGCTGCAGGTCTTTATCGTAGAAATAAACCTTTTGGCCATTGCTGACTATTTCCTGTTCGCTGGGTTTTTTATAGGTCCAGGCGAATTTATTGGGTTTACTGATTTTTAAATTGCCGGAGCTTTTTTGGGCACCGCCACCATAGGCCACCTGGCTGAAATCAGCATCCAGCGATTGAATGGCATTGACGCGCTGTTGCAGCTGTTGGGTGCCATCGACGCCCTGGGCTTGGGCCCAGGCGCTCAGGGTTACAAACATGGCGGTAATAAATTTTTTCATGGGATTTTTCCTCATAAGGGGTTAAAAACAAAAAGCGCTTGCCCGGAACCTTTACCAAAGTGAATGGGGGAGACAAGCGCAGACATTAATTAATAGAAAATGATGGCGACCGGGCGCTTATTTGCCCTCTTCCTTCTTCTCGGCGGCAGCCCCTTCGCTGACCTTCTCAATGGCCTGGTTCAGGATACCCTCGTCCTTTTTGGCTTCGGCACTGGCGGCTTCCTTAAGCGCTTCGGCCTTGGCTTCCACCTTCTCGGCGGCTTCTTTAACTTCGGCCTTGGCCTCGCCGGCGGCGGCTTTTACTTCAGCTTTGGCCTCTTCGGTTTTGGCGGCGATTTCAGCGCTGGCTTTCTTAACCAGGGTTTCTTCCGTCTTGGCGGCCGGGTCTTTTTTGAAGTCCAGCAGTTCCACATCGAAAATCAGTGTGGAATGGGGCGGAATATCGCTGCCGGCGCCGTCCTCGCCGTAGGCCAGTTCGGGCGGAATGTAGAAGGTGTATTTGGCCCCTTTGCCCATCAGCTGCAGACCTTCGGTCCAGCCGGCGATGACCTCATCCAGCGGGAAAACGGCGGGCTCGTTCTCCTCGCGGGAGCTGTCGAAAACCTTGCCATCCAGGGTTTTACCGGTGTAATGGACGGTAACCACATCGTCGGCGCTGGGTTTCTCGGCGGAACCTTCTTTTTCCACTTTATATTGCAGGCCGCTGGCGGTGGTTTTTACACCCTCTTTGTTCTTGTTTTCAGCCAGGAATTTGGCGCCCTCTTCCTTGGCAATCTTGCCGAGTTTTTCCATTTCCTGCTGCTGCTGCTGGGCCAGCTCTTCCAGTTTTTTCATCTGCTTCTGGCTGAAGGCCTCGATAACCTTGCTGGTTTCCTCCTCGCTGAGGGCCCGTTCTTTGCCCTCGTAGGCGTCCTTCATGCCGGCCAGCAGCGCCTCCATATCAATATCTTCCTTGGAGCTGAATTCCTGCAGGCTGGAGGCCATGTCCAGACCCAGGGCATAGCTCAGTTTCTGTTCATCGCTTTTCAGTTCAATGGCCTGGCTGCTGGCGGCGGTCAGAATGCTCAGCAGCAGCAGAGTATTTTTTAATTTCATATCAAACCTTAATTCTCAAAGATGGATTTAATTCTTGGCTTCTTCGGCTTTGGCTTCGGCGGCCTTGGCTTCTTCAGCCTTGGGTGCTTCGGCCTGGGTCTCGTCCTTGTCCTTTTTCTCGGCCGTGCCCGCCTGGGCCTCGGCGGCCTCCTTCTCGGCCTTCTCCTGCCACAGCTTGGCCTGCTCTTCGGTGAAGGTTTCCAGCAGCTTGCTGGTTTCCTCGGCGCCCAGCTGGTTCTTACCCTCCAGGGCGTCCTGGACGCCGGCCTGGGCGGCTTCCAGGTCGATGCGCTTATCTTCGGTCTCTTTGAGGACGGTGCCCATTTCATGGCCCATGGTGTAGCCCAGCTTCTGGGCGTCGCTCTTCAGCTCCAGCGCCGAGGCCTGACTAAAAATTAGCGCTGTGAAAAGCGCTAGGGGGATTTTTTTCATAAATATTTTTTTCCTTAGTTGATTAAACGGGATTACCCAGTTTAACGACCAGTACGTCGCAATTGACGCTGGGCAGTATATCATCGGCCGTTGCCCAAAGTAACGACGCCAGGCCGGTGCGGGTATGGCGTCCGATGACGATTAAATCCGGTTTGTGGGTCTCCACATAATCAAGAATGCCGCGCCGGGTGGACAGGGCGGTTTCGACGTGCAGCTTATCGGCCTCCAGACCGTAGCGTTTCAGCAGAGCCTTCATATTACTGCGCGCCACGGCGATGCTTTCCGCCTCATTGACCACCGGCAGCACGGGAATGATTTCATAGCCGGCGGTGAGCACCATCTCCTCCACCACGTGGAGCACGCTCAGATGCACCTCCCGGTCGCCGATAATATCGCGCACCCGTTCCACGACCACCCCGCTGTCCTCGCGTAAATCCGTAACGAGCAATACATTCTTATAGGCCATAATGCACTCCTTAATTTGCTGAAAAATCAATGTGGAAAAATATAGCAAACTTAAACTTTAAAGTGGAATCAACGGAAATTTTTCAAGGAAATCGCCCATGCAAGACCGATTTTTACGCGCTTTGACCGGCCAGCCGGTGGACCGAACACCGGTGTGGCTGATGCGCCAGGCCGGCCGCTATCTGCCCGAATACCGCGCCAGCCGCGCCCAGGCCGGAGACTTTCTCACCCTCTGCACCACGCCGGAACTGGCCTGCGAAGTAACCCTGCAACCGCTGCGCCGCTTTGCCCTGGACGCCGCCATTCTCTTTTCCGACATCCTTACCATTCCCAACGCCATGGGCCTGGGCCTGCACTTCAGCCCCGGCGAGGGCCCGCAATTTGAACGGCCGTTGCGCAGCCGGGCCGCCATCGAAGCGCTGCCCCCGGCCGAAGCGCTCCCCCTGGACTATGTCTATGAGGCCGTGCGCCTGATTAAACCGAACCTGTCGGTGCCGCTGATTGGCTTTGCCGGCAGCCCCTGGACGCTGGCCTGCTACATGGTGGAGGGGCGCGGCAGCAAGGATTTCGCCACGGTGAAGGCTCTGGCCTACGAAAATCCCGAGGCCCTGCAGCGGCTGCTGGAGCAATTGACCGCCGCCGTGAGCCACTATCTGCGCCAGCAGGTGGCCGCCGGCGTCGATTGCGTCATGATTTTTGACACCTGGGGCGGACTGCTGCCGCACTGGGCCTATGAGATTTGGTCGCTGGCGCCGATGCGGCAGATTATCCAGACGCTGGACGTGCCGGCCATCCTCTTCACCAAGGGCGGCGGCCAGTGGCTGACGGCCCAGGCCAGCAGTGGGGCCGCCGGCCTTGGTCTGGACTGGACGACTTCTCTGGCCACGGCCCGCCAACTGACCGGCGACCGGCTCACCCTGCAGGGCAATCTGGACCCGGCCCTGCTCACCACCCACCCGGCCACGGTGGAACGGGAGGTGCAGCGGGTGCTGGCCGACTATGGCCACGGCCACCGTCATATTTTCAACCTCGGCCACGGCATCACCCCGGACGCCAAGCCGGACAACGTGCAGGCGCTGCTGGAGGCCGTCTGGCGCCACAGCCCCGCCTATAAAAACTAGGCCAGCGCCGAAAGCCGCCCCCGGGCGGTTTTTTTACGGCCAGCGAAGCGCTTCGCTTCTCTAAATAAAGGAAGCGCTTCGTTCGGATAGAGCCTTAAATTTAACGAAGCGCTTCGTTCCCGACCGCCCACCAATAGCAAAGCGCTTCGGCTTTACCCCCCAGAAGGAAGCGCTTCATTTCTTTGCGGCGACCGGGCCGAAGCGCTTCCCCCGGCCCAAAAAAAAAGCGCCCCGGGGGGCGCCTGGTGCCAAGGCCGAGCTTAGGGCTTGCGGGCCAGCAGGGTGGCGAATTGCAGTTGGATAGGGTTGCCGTTGCGGTCGGTGGCGTGCATGGAGCCGATGTCCTCGTTGTACTCCAGCAGCTCCCAGCCGGCGTAGTAGCGCTTCAGCTCGCCCTCCTTGAAGGTGAAGGTGAAGGGCATGTGGCAGGGGTGGGCGGCCGTGTCCATGGCACTGACAATCAGATTATGGCCGCCGGCGCGGGTGTGGGCCTGCATGTCGGCGATGATGGCCGGCACGCGCTCGGGCTCCAGAAACATGAAGGTTACGGTGCTGAAGATGAAGTCAAAATCACCGGCCAGGGCGGCCTGGTTGATGTCGTAGACGGTGGTTTGCAGCCGTTCCAGCCCCTCATTGACGGCAATCTGGCCGAGCTGGGCCACGGCCTGGGGGTTGTAATCCACGGCCAGCACATCAAAGCCGCGCTGGGCCAGATAGACGGCGTTACGGCCGTTGCCACAGCCCAAATCCAGCGCTGCCCCGGGCTTGAGCCGCTCCGCCGCTGCGACGATGGCCGAGTGGGTCTTGCTCATCTGGTACTTCTTCTGGAAATAGTCGGCCGGCGTGCAGTAGAAGCCGAGCTGGAATTGGGTGTCATCGTCGAGCAGCTCGATGCGGTGCCACATCTGCGGATAGATGGTCCAGGGCTCGCTGGCCGGGGTCAAAATCACCTCGTCCAGCACCTCATCGATTTCGTCGAGCTCGTAGAATTTCAGCCGGCCGCGCAGCACCTGCAGCCGGCCCCAGGTGCCGGCCTGGGTATTGTGGCGGCGCAGCAGCGGCGGCGGCACGCTGGCTTGGTCCCAGATAGGATTGAGGCGGTACAGTTTCAAATCTTCCATAGTTACTCCGTTAGGGCCTGGGTGGCGAGAAAGCTCTCAAAATGGCCGAGCAGCAGGGCCAGGGCCTCCCGGCTGCCGAAAAAATGGGGCGCCGGTACCAGCAGCAGCTGCACCCGGGCCGGGTCGGCCTGCTCCCGGACGTAGCGCAGGGACTCTTCCCAGGGAATGACCTCGTCCTGCCAGCCGTGCACCAGGGTGAGGGGCTGGGGCGGCCGGGGCAGCGGCGTGGCGCTGTAGCGCGGGTGGTAGAAGGGCGGGGCAATGAGGAACAGGGCCCGCACCCGTTCCGGCAGGGCGGCGGCGACGCGGGCGGCATTGTGGGCGCCCATGCTGAAACCGCCGAGCAGCACCGGCTCCGGCTCGGCCGCCACCAGGGTGCGCAGCCGCGCTTCGCGCAGCTGGTAGTCCTGGCTGTCCGGGTCGTTTACCCGTTCCACCGTCAGCCCCCGGGCCCGAGCCGCCCGGGCCAGATAGGCCATGTCCTTGCTGTCCCGGTTCAGGGCGCGGCCGTGGGCCAGAATAATTTTCATGGTTGGCTCTGGAGTCCGGGGCGGAATCGGCTCAGGCCGCGACCCGACCCAGGGCGCGGCATAGCTATTTCTTTATGCATCGCTCAACCCACTGTGGCGTAAGAGGGCGGCGGGGTCTGGCTTGCGGCCGCGACCCGACCCAGGGCGCGGCATAGCTATTTCTTTATGCATCACTCAAACCGCTGTGTCTTAGCAGAGCCGCCGGGTCTGGCTTGCGGCCGCGACCCGACTCAGGGCGCGGCAAAGAGACGGTTTTATTCATCGCTCAAACCGCTGTGTCTTAGCAGAGCCGCCGGGTCCGGCTTGCGGCCGCGACCCAACCCAGGGCGCGGCAAAGCTATTTCTTTATGCATCGCTTAATCCACTGTGTCTTAGCAGAGCCGCCGGGTCCGGCTTGCGGCCGCGAAAGGCCACAAAGCTCTCCATCGCCGGCCGGCTGGAACCCCGGGCCAGAATCTCATCGCGGAAGCGCTTCCCGGTGGCCGGGTTGAAAATGCCCTCCTCCTCAAAGGCGCTGAAACTGTCCGCCGACAGCACCTCGGCCCATTTGTAGCTGTAGTAGCCCGCCGCATAGCCGCCGGCGAAGATGTGGGAGAACTGCATAGGGAAACGGTTGTCCGGGCTGCTCGGCACCACGGCCACCTGGCGGCGAATGTCGTTGAGCAGTTCCATGGGGTCGCGGCTGTGGTTGGCGCCGCTGTGATAGGTGAAATCGTAGAGGGCAAATTCCAGCTGGCGCAGCATGGCCAGGGCCGAATGGAAATTCTTCGCCGCCAGCAATTTCTGGTAGAGCGCTTCGGGCAGCTGGCCGCCGCTGAAGCCGGCCAGCACCTCTTTTTCGTAGCCGAAGTTCTCCATGAACTGGCTCGGCTGTTCCACCGCGTCCCACTCCACGCCGTTGATGCCGGACTGGCTGTAGAGGTCGATGCGGGTCAGCATGTGGTGGAGGCCGTGGCCGAACTCGTGGAGCAGGGTCAGAATCTCGTCGTGGTTGAGGTGGGCCTCCCTGTCGCCGACGGCCGGGGTGAAATTGCAGACCAGATAGGCCACCGGCCGTTGCAGGCTGTCGCCGTCGCGGAAGCGGGACACGGCGCTGTCCATCCAGGCCCCGCCGCGTTTCTGCGGCCGGGCGTACAAATCAAAATAGAACTGGGCCTGGAGCTCGCCGGCCTGGAGCAGGTCGTAGGCGATGACATCCTTATGCCAGACGGGAAGCGCTTCGTTGCGGCGGAATTCCACCTCAAACAGCTTTTGGCAGAGCTGGAACAGGCCGTCCAGCACCCGGCTGATGGGGAAATAGGGGCGCAGTTCCTCCTGGGAAAGCTCGTATTTCTCCTGGCGCAGCCGTTCGCTGGCGAAGGCCACGTCCCAGGCCTCCAGGGTCGGCAGATTCAGCCTGTCCCGGGCAAATTCGCGCAGGGCCGCCATTTCCTGTTCGCCCCGGGCCTTGCTCTTGCCCACCAAATCCTCAAGGAAATCAAAGACCACCACCGGCGTTTTCGTCATGCGCTGGGCCACCTGCTTGGTGGCGTAGTCGGCCAGGCCGAGGATTTCCGCCTGTTTGTGGCGCAGGGCCATGATTTCTTTAATCAGCGGTCGATTGTCCCACTTACCGCCGTCGCTGAGCTCCGAGGCGCGGGCACCATAGGCCCGGTGCACCTCCCGGCGCAGGTCGCGGTCCTCACAGTAGTTCAGGATAGGAATGACGCTGGGCGCGTCCAGGGTGATAAGGAAACCGTCCTTTCCCTTCTCCTTGGCGTTGGCGGCGAGCAGACCCCGGGCCGATTCGGGCAGGCCCGTCAGCCGTTTGTCGTCGGCCAGGTGCAGCGTCCAGGCGTGGGTGGCGTCCAGCACCTGATTGGAAAATTTCGTGCTCAGCTCGGCCAGCTTCAGATTATTGGCCTTGTACTGCTCCTTCTCACAGGCGGGCAGATTGACGCCGCCGAGCTCGAAGCTCAGCAGATTGTCTTCCACGTATTTTTTCTGGCTGGGGCTGTAGCCGGCGTAGTCGGGGCCGTTTTTCAGCTGGAGGAAGGCCTCGTAGAGGGCGCGGTTCTGGGCCAGGTCGCTGCTGTAGGCCGAGAGCTCCGGCAGGATTTTGTCGTAGGCGGCGCGCCATTCGTCGGTGCTGCGCACGGCATGGAGATGGCTCACCGGCGACAGGGCCTTGCTCAGTCGGTTTTCCATGCGTTCCAGCGGCATCACCAGATTGTCCCAGCTGAAGCGCTCCTGTTTGAGCAGTTCCTGCAGCTGCTGGCGGTTTTCCTGGATGATGGTGGCGATGGCGCTGGCGTGTTCCGGCTGGATTTGGTCGAAGGCGGGCACGGCGGCCGGCTGGTAGAGGGGATTGGTCATGGGGGCTCCTTGGGCAGGTGGAAGCGGGCTATTTTAGCGCTTATATTGGCCCCATGAACCGAATCAAAACGCCCTGTTCCGCTGAAATCAGCGTCAAAAACAGCAAATTCATCGCCTATCTTTTCCCCATCGCCACCGCCGCCGAGGCCGAAGCATTGCTGGCCCAGGTCAAGCGGGAACACCCCAAGGCCCGCCACTGGTGCTATGCCTACCGGCTCGGCGAGAGCGAATACCGCAGCAGCGACGACGGCGAACCCTCGGGCACGGCCGGCCTGCCCATCTACCAGCAGCTCCTGTCCTTCGAGGTCAGCGACTCGCTGGCGGTGGTGGTGCGCTATTTCGGCGGGACGCTGCTCGGCGTCGGCGGCCTGATTAGGGCCTACAAGGAGAGCACCCGGGCCGCCCTGCAGACGGCCGAGCTGGAAGCGCTTATCCCCCAGACGGTTTTCCGCGCCGTGGCCGACTATGGCCAGATGAGCACGCTCTTTAACTATTGCCAGCGGGCCGGGGCCCAGATTCTTGAACAGGAGGTGGATTGGCAGTGCCGGCTGCGGGTGGCCGTAGACCGGGAGCGCTTCGCCGAACTGCGCGGCCTGCTGGAAGCCCATCAGATTCAAATGGAGGTGGAGCCATGAGAGGTTTTAGTTTTCTGCAAATCCTCATGGACGTGCTGGTGGAAACCTGGGGGGTTTATATGGAAAAGGCGCCGGCGGGCAGTTGGAATGCCCGCATCTATGCCTTTCTGCGCCGCAACCTGCGCTATTACTGCCTGGCGTCGGCGCTGCTGATGACCATCCTCATCTGGAACCGCCCGTGGGAGTATCGCCCTATCCCCTGGGTGATGGTGCTGGTGCTCTGGGGCTATGGCTTCTATTTCTACTGGAAGATTAAACGGCGGGAGGACGGCGGCTGGCACTGAGCGGCCATAAAAAAAGCGCTTCCCGGAGGAAGCGCTTGGCTTTTAAAGGGGGAGGAACCCGCTTATTTTTTAGCTTCTTCTTTGGCTTCGGCCTTGGCTTCAGCAGCTTCAGCTTTGGCCTCGGCGGCTTCGGCTTTGGCTTCTTCGGCCTCTTCCTTGGCATCGGCTTTGGCGTCTTCGGCTTCGTCTACGGCTTCTTTATCTTCTTTGGGAGGATTTTTCAGCGTTTCGTTGGCGTCTTTGCAGAAGGCTTCCTGTTGGTCGGCGGGAACGGCGGCGATTTGGTCTTTAATCACTTTCATGGCCGCATCAACGTCGTTGCCGTCTTTTTTGAAGGTTTCTTCGGCGGTTTTGAAGTAGTCGGCGCAGGTGGCGGGCAGGTCAGCGGCGAAAGAGGCGGCGCTAGCCAGGGCGAACATTGCCAAAATTAATTTTTTCATAATTTGTCCTATCTTAATTAAATGGTTAGACCTAAAAGGGCTTTCTGTTTCCTGTTGAAACAGGGCGGCAGTATAAACCAGCTTTGGGGCCTGTCCCATTAAATTTCCAATGGTTCGGCGGGTGGTATTTGGTTTTCTTAAATTTGGCCATCGTGGTCAGCGGCCCCGTGATTTCGCCACATTTCCAGCGGTCGGCCCACCGTTTCGGCGCTGGGGCTGTTCGACCGCAGCCAATGGCGGCGTAGACCGAGGTGAATCACCGTGGCCAGCAGTACGGAAAGGGCCCAGCGGCCAGCACCAGCCCGAACGTCTGGCCTTTGCTGGATTACATTTCCAGCGGCCGGCCCACCGTTTCCGCGCTGGGGCTGTTCGACCGCAGCCAGTGGCGGCGCAGACCGAGGTGAATCACCGTGGCCAGCAGCACGGAAAGGGCTAAATCACGCGGATAGTGCATGCCCAGGGCCACCCGGCTGTACATCAGCGCCAGCGCCCAGAGCAGCACCGTGCCACTGGCCAGGGCCCGGCCCACCGTGCCGTAGCCGATGACCATGACAAACAGCAGCGCTTCGGCGGCCGCGAAAATGCTGTGGCCTGAGGGGAAGCTATAGCCCACCTCCCGGCTGCGGTGTTTTATCAGAAAATCCGGCAGCGGCTGGTTTTCATAGTGGCGCCGCACGAGCTCCTGGCGCTGGCTGCGGCTCTGGGCGTAGAAAGCTTTGATGGCGGTCGCATCGTTCTGATACATCGCCACCACGAAGGGCCGGGGCTCGGCCAGCACCCATTTCAGACCGTTTTTCAGCAGCTGGGTACTGCCAAAGGAAAGCAGCACCAGCAGCAGCAGCCGGCGCCGTTGGGCCGGCGGCGTCCAGAGCCAGAGCACCAGGGTGAGCAGGGCCAGGGTCAGCAGGGCCTGGGGGGCCGAAGCGCTTTCGGTCAGCCGGTAGAGCCAGACCGACGGCGGCGGCGTGTCCTGCCAGTGGAAACCGAGCTGCAGCAGCAGCGGACAGAGCAGCAGCAGGGCGGCGGTAAGGATAAAACTCAACATAAAAAAAGCCCGGTCGCCGAAGCGACGCGGGCTCCTGCCGTCTAGTCCACCAGAATCCGCAGCATGCGGCGCAGCGGCTCGGCGGCTCCCCACAGCAGCTGGTCGCCGACGGTAAAGGCGCTGAGATAGTCCGGCCCCATGCTCAGCGTCCGCAGCCGGCCGACGGGCACGGTCAGGGTGCCGCTCACGGCGGTGGGACTAAGCGCTTCGACGCTGGCGGCCTTGGTGTTCGGCACCACCTGCACCCACGGGTTATGCTGGGCCAGCAGCGCTTCCACCTCGGCCAGGGGCACGGCCTTGGTCAGCTTCAGGGTCAGGGCCTGGCTGTGGCAGCGCATGGAACCGACGCGGACGCAGAGCCCATCGATGGGAATGGTGTGGTCGCCGGCGCGGCCGAGGATTTTGTTGGTTTCGGCCGGGCCCTTCCATTCTTCCTTGGACTGGCCGTTGCCCAAATCCGCATCAATCCAGGGAATGAGACTGCCCGCCAGCGGCACACCGAAATGCTCCCGGGGGTAGTTCGGCGACCGCAGGGCGGCGCTGACCTTGCGGTCGATGGCGAGAATGGCGCTGGCCGGATTGGCCAAATCGTCGGCCACGGCGGCGTGGAGATAGCCCATGCCCTGCAGCAGTTCGCGCATATTTTTGGCGCCGGCACCGCTGGCGGCCTGGTAGGTCATGCTCGTGGCCCACTGCACCAGATTGGCCTCGAAGAGACCGCCCAGGGCCATCAGCATCAGGGAGACGGTGCAGTTGCCGCCGATGAAGTCCTTCTTGCCCTGATTCAGCGCCTGGTCGATGACGGCCCGGTTCACCGGGTCCAGAATAATGGTGGCCTCCGGGGCCATGCGCAGGGTGGAGGCGGCGTCAATCCAGTAGCCCTTCCAGCCGCTGGCGCGCAGGGGCCCGTGCACGGCCTTGGTGTAGTCGCCGCCCTGGCAGCTGATGATGATGTCCATGGCGCGCAGGGCGTCGAGATTGTGGGCGTCCTGCAGGAGCGCTTCGCTGGCGCCGGCCGGGGCCGGCTGGCCGGCCTGGGAGGTGGTGAAATAGGTGCTGTGGACGCGTTCCAGGTCATTTTCGGCGGCCAGGCGTTCCATGAGCACCGAACCGACCATGCCGCGCCAGCCGATAAGGCCGAGTTTCTGCATAATCCCTCCTCGGGGGAAAAATTCTCTTTATAACGCTGATGGTTAGCTTCTTGCAATATAATTCAAGTCTTTTCTAATGCAGGGATTTCTATGGAAAATTTTATTGTTAATGTGCTGCTGGTGGAGAATATGTGGATTGCCCGCTGCGACGAGCTAGGGGTGGTTACCGAGGCCGACGAATACGAAGAGCTGCTGCGGCGCACGCGGATTCTGGCCGCCGAGCTGCACAAACTCAACGGCCTGGGCGACGCGAGCTTCCAGCTCAGCTTTCTGCAGCTCATCAAGCCAATACTGTCCCGCCATGCCAACGTTATTAAACAGAAGCAACTGAAACTCGGCCTGCAACGGGTGGGACAGTTCATCAAACGGGGCCCGATTTTTCACGAGATTTGGCAGGGCAAGGGCGGCGGCTATTTCTGCATTCCCAGCGCCTTCAAAATGGTGCAAACGGCCGAGGAGGCCATTAACCACGCCCAGCTTAGCCTGCGCCACTAAACCAACCGCCCGAGGGGCGGTTTTTTTATGGCCGGATTAGGCCCCCGCACCCTTTAATTAACTAAAGCGCTTTCCTCCTAATCATTAGTCCCAAGCGCTTCCTGCTGGGGTATCAGAACGAAGCGCTTCCCCTCTACCCCTCAGATTCTTACGGAGCCAACCCCAGTGCTTTGGCTAAGGGAAGCGCTTCCCCTCTAAATCATTAGCCCGAAGCGCTTCCCCTTCGACAGCCAAACAAAGCGCTTTAACAGAAGAGACCGCCGCCGAAGATTTATTCATCAGTCCGGCGGCTGAAGTGCTTCGGTTCAGTTGCCCCTGCCCGGGGGAAGCGCTTCGGTTTTGTGAAGCGCTTCGTTGGGGAACGGCAACCCAGCCGGGCACCGAAAAAAGGTAATTGCCAAAATTCCCAAAGGGGGAGCGCTTCCCCCGGTCGGGGCTAATTTGACGATTAGCCAGCCGCCGAAGCGCTTCGGTTAAAGAGAGCGCTTCGTTTGGGAAATTCGTTGGGAATAAGCCCGACCGGGCGGAGGGTGAAGAGGGGCAGTGCCGTTGCAAGGGCTTCGAAAGAAGGAAGCGCTTCCCCCGGGGAATTCCCCACTACAGCCCAGAAAAATTCATAGGTTGGAATCGAAGCGCTTCCTTGTGAACTGCCAGATTGAAGCGCTTCGGTTCAGTTGCCCCGGCCCGGGGGAAGCGCTTCGGTTTTGTGAAGCACTTCGCCGGTGCGGGGTTAATTTGACGATTAGCCAGCCTGCGAAGCGCTTCCCTAAATTCTGGCTTTCCGGAACGAAGCGCTTCGGTCTTGGGAAGAAGGCTGAAGATTGAAGCGCTTCGGTTAGAGAGAGCGCTTCGCTGGGGAACAGCAACCGGCCGGGTACCGAAAAAGGGTAATTGCCAGAATTTCAAATGGAGAACGCCTTGTCCAGGTTTAAAAGGAAGCGCTTCCCCCGGGCCGGGGTTAATTTGACGATTAGCCAGCCCCGAAGCGGTTGCTGCGCGCCGTTGGCGCTCGCTGCGCTTCCTTCGGAAACACTTCAAGCTGAGGAAATAGAACAAAGCGCTTCGGTCGGGGTTTAAAAGGAAGGAAGCGCTTCCGGCTGGAGTATCAGAGGAGGGAGCGCTTCGTTCTAGCAGGCCGCAAAGTAGCGAAGCGCTTCGGCAAAACCACCTCAGCGGCCCCGGCGTTTTTCGGCCAGCAGCTGCTGGTAGTTGGCGAAGCGCTGGGGACTCAGGCGGCCATCGGCCAGGGCGGCACGCACGGCACAGCCCGGTTCGTTGCCGTGGCCACAGTCGGAGAAGCGGCAGTGCAGGGCGCCGATGTCCGCATAGGCCCGGTGAATCAGCGCCTCATCGTAGTGCTGGATATGCCAGCCGCGCACGCCGGGGCTGTCAATCAGCGTCGTATCGCCCGGGGCCCGGTAGAGGCGCACGTTGGTGGTGGTGTGTTTGCCCAGCCGCGACAGTTCGGAAATGGCCTGGGTCCAGGCGGCGGCCTCGGGCTGGAAATAATTAATCAGGCTGGACTTGCCCACCCCCGACTGGCCGCAGAACAGCGTCTGCTTGCCGGCCAGCCAGGCGCCGAGTTCGGCCAGCCCGGCGCCGCTGCTGGCGCTGCCCCAGAAAATTTTCAGCTGGGGATAGGCCGCCAGCCGGGCCGCCGTATCGTCCCGGGGCAAATCGCATTTGTTCACCAGCAGGGCCAGCGGCAAATCCTCGGCCAGGGCCGCGAGCAGGAAGCGCTCCAGCAGATTTTCCTGCCAGGCCGGTTCCGGGGCGATGACCAGCAGCAGCTGGTCCAGGTTGGCGGCCAGCGGCCGCGCCTGGCCCCGGCCCTGCCATTTGTGCAGGCTTTTGCCCCGGGGTAGAAGCGCTTCGATGACGGCCCGGTCGCCGGAGCGGCTCAGGCGCACCCGGTCGTTGCAGACGATGTCGCCCAGATGCTGGCGCCAGTCGGCCAGAAGCAATTCCTCGTCCACGGCCACCACCAGCTGATAGCCCTGGTGGCTGATAACCCGTCCCAGCGCTTCGCCCTCGGCCCCGGCCCGGTGGCGGGCTATCTGGGCCCGCTGGCGCTCATTGAGCCGCGCCATGGGCCGCGCCGCCGTCGTCCTCGTCCGGCTCCGGCGCCGGCACCGTGGCCTCGACCCGCTCGCCGAGCTGGCCCCAGCGGTGTTGCAGCCAGGCATCGCGTAGGGTGGCGTAGGGGTCGGGGCTGCTGTCCAGCAGGCCCTCCTTGCCGAGCAGGTTTACCCGGGCCTGTAGCTTTTCCAGGGAGAAGGCGGAAATGCGCGCCGCCCAGCCCGGGAAAATGAGACTTTTCGGGCTGATGACCGTATCGGTGGCGCGGCCGAGGCTGTCCCGGGGCGTGGACGGCCCCAGCAGCGGCAGCACCACATAGGGCCCGGAGGGCACGCCGTAGTGGGCCAGGGTCTGGCCGAAGTCCGCCTCGATTTTGCCGTTACCCAGCGGCGTGGCCACGTCGAAGAGGCCGAGCAGGCCGAAGAAGGTGTTGTTGATAATCCGGGCCAGCACGCGCAACGACTGTTCGCCCTTGAACTGCAACATGCTGTTGCCGAGGCTGTTCACATCGTCCAGATTGCCGAAGAAGTCCTCCACCCGGTTCTGCGCGAACTGGGGCATCACCGTGTCATAGCCCTTGGCCACCGGCTTCAGCAGGTTGCGGTCGAGGGCATCGTTGAAGCCGTAGATTTTGCGGTTTACGTTCTCATAGGGGTCGTAGGCGTAGCCGTCCTTATCCAGGGCGCTCTGGCAGCCGGCGAGCAGCAGCAGCAGCGGGAGAAATTTTTTCATGCTTATTCCTTGTCCTTGCCCAGATAGATGGGGCTGTCGAGGTAGAGATTTTTAAAGTGGCTGAGGAAGACGTTCAACATGGCCATGAGGGGAATGGCCAGCAGAATGCCGGTAATGCCGAAGAGATGGCCGCCGGCAAGAATGGCGAAGAGCACGGCCACCGGGTGCAGGCCGGTGCGGTCGCCGACAAATTTCGGGGTCAGATAGGTGCCCTCCACCAGCTGGGCCAGGGTGAAGATAACCACCACGCCGAGCGGATGCCAGACGTCCTGGAACTGGAGCAGGGCGAGTAGGCCGGCCATGCCGATGCCGACGATGAGGCCCAGATAGGGCACGAAGCTAATCAGGCCGGCGACGAAGCCGATGCTGATGGCCATGTCCAGGCCGAGCAGGCTCAGGCCGACGGCGTAGATAATGGCCAGGCCGAACATGACGATGAGCTGGCCGCGCAGGAAGCCGCTCAGGACGATGTCGCACTTCTTAATCAGGCGCTGGCTGATGGTCAGATATTTGCGCGGAATCAAAATCTTAAATTTGGCCACCATCATCTGCCAGTCGCGCAGCAGGTAGAAGGTGATGACCGGCACCAGAAACAGATAGGTGAGGAAGGTCAGCAGCGAGCCGGCCGAGCCGATGAGGTTCTGGGCGAATTTGGCCAGCAGCTGCTGGGGATTTTGCATCTGCTGATTGACCAGCAGCAGCAGGCTATTCAGGCTCCATTTGATTTTCAGGCCGAGCAGATTGCTGATTTTCTGCAGCACGTTTTCCTTGAACCAGTTCAGGTATTTGGGCAGGTTTATCATCAGCTGCTCGAACTGGCCACCGACGATGGGCAGCACAATCAGCACCAGAATGAAGAGCAGCAGCACCATCAGCACAAAGACGATGAGCACGCCCCGGGTGCGCGGGATATGCCAGCGTTCCAGCAGGCTCACCAGCGGATTGCAGAGATAGGCCAGAATCAGGCCGAAGAGGAAGGGGGTCAGAATGGGATGCAGCAGATAGATAAGGTAGAGGCTCAGCAGCCCGAGCAGGTAATATCGCTTATTTTGCATAGTAACTCGTTTTCAAAAATTCATTATTTTACAAGGATTTGTCATGAAAATTTATTGGAAAACCATCCTCGATTGGATTCGCTACGCCACCAGCCAGCTGCGGGCCGAGCCGGAAATCTACTACGGCCACGGCACCGATAACGCCCTGGACGAGGCCACCGCCCTGGTGCTGGGCCTGCTCCACCTGCCCTACAACCTCGACCGCAGCTATTTTGCCGCCGAGGTTAGCCACGAGGAGCAGGAACGGCTCTGGGACGGCCTCCGCCAGCGGCTGGAAAAGCGCCGGCCGGTGCCCTATATCACGAAAAGTGCCTATTTCGGCGGCCTGGAATTTTACATTGACGAGCGCGCCCTCATTCCGCGCTCGCCCCTGGCCGAGGTGCTGGAACGGCCCGGCGCCGACTACGGCCGCATCCTCGATTTGTGCTGTGGCAGCGGCTGCCTCGGCATCCTCGCCAAATACCACCACCCCGAGGCCGAAGTGGTGCTGGCCGACTGCAGCGCCGATGCTCTGGAAGTGGCCCGCATTAACGTGAAGCGCTTCCGCCTCGGCGACGAGGTGGCCATCGTCCGGGGTGATTTATTCGAGAATATTCAGGGCCGCTTCGATTTGATTATCTGCAATCCGCCCTATGTGGAGGACGCCGAGGCCGAGGAGGTGCCGGACGAATTCAAACACGAGCCTCCCGAGGCCCTCTATGCCGGCGCCGACGGGCTGGATTTGGTGCGCCGGATTCTACGCGAGGCCCCGGACTATCTCAGCGATGATGGCCTGCTGCTGCTGGAGGTGGGCGCCAGCGCCGATAATCTGGTGGCGGCCTATCCGAACTGTGATTTCGACTGGCTGGAGCTGGAACGCGGCGGCGGCGGCATCTGTGCCATCACGGCCGATGAGCTGCACGCCTGGCGCCTGGCCGGCCTGCTCGACTAAAACATTTCCCCGGACCGGCCGAAGGACTTAGAATTTGTTTTCCCAATTAACCTCGGAGGAAAATCTCATGACCCAAGAAACGGACATCATCATCGTCGGCGCCGGCCCGGCCGGTTTGAGTCTGGCGCGCAGTCTGGCCGATAGTGGCTTGCGCATCGCCCAGATTGAAGCGCTGCCCCAGGAAACCCTGGCCAATCCGCCCTTCGATGGCCGCGAAATCGCCCTGACCCACCCGTCGAAGAAAATCATGGAGCAGCTGGGCCTGTGGGAGCGGGTGCCGCCGGAAGAAATCTTCCAGCTGCGCGAGGCCACCGTCCTCAACGCCGATTCGCCGTTTCGTCTGCATTTTCCCCGGCCCAGCCAGAACAGCCGGGGTGAGCCCATCGACACCCTGGGCTATCTGATTTCCAACCACCACATTCGCCGGGCCGCCTATGAGGCCACCCTGACCCAGGACAATATCAGCTGGTACTACGGCCGCAAGGTGGTGGCCAGCCGGGCCGACGAGGCCAGCGCCGGCGTAACCCTGGACGATGGCACCGTCATTCGTGGCCGGCTGCTGGTGGCGGCGGACAGTCGTTTTTCCTCGGTGCGCCGCGCCCGGGGCATTCCCGCCGAAACCCACGAGTTCGGCCGTAACGTCATCGTTTTCCGCCTGAAGCACACCCTGCCCCATGCCCACACCGCCAGCGAGTGCTTCTTCTACGGCAGCACCCTGGCCCTGCTGCCGCTGAGCGAACACCTGACCAACTGCGTCATCACCATCGACAGCGGCCGGGCGCCGGAGATTCTGGCCCTGAGCCCGGCGGATTTGGCCGAGTTTGTCGCCCGGGAGCTGAACTATCGCTTCGGCGATATGGAGCTGGTGAGCACCGTCCACGATTACCCGCTGGTGGGCGTCCATGCCCGCCGTTTCTACGCCACGCGCACGGCCCTGGTGGGCGATGCCGCCTGTGGCATGCACCCGGTTACGGCCCACGGCTTTAACCTCGGCCTCCAGAGCCAGGACATTCTCGCCCGCCAGATTCTGCGCCAGCGCGGCCAGGGCCTGGACATTGGCGCCACCGATATGCTGCGCCGCTACGACCGCCGCCACCAGCTCAACACCCGGCCGCTTTACCACGGCACCAATGCCATTGTGAAGCTCTTCACCGACGAGCGCCGGCCGGCCCGGCTGCTGCGCCACGGCGTGCTGCGCCTGTCGGCGGCCCTGCCCCCGCTGAAAAGCCTGATTACCCGCCAGCTGACCGGCTAGCCCTTCACCGCTCCACGGTGGCCCCCGTCCGGGGGCTTTTTTATGGGCCGGGGCAGTGGAACCGAAGCGCTTCCCCTGGCCGGAGCGATAGAGTCAGCTCCGCAAGAATCTGGGGGGCGAAGCGCTTCGTTCCGGCCGAATTGCTTTTAGCAACGGCCCTGCCCCTCTTCACCCTCCGACCGGCCGGGCCTATTCCTAGCGACTTTCCCAAACGAAGCGCTTCCTCCCTTTTAAACCCGAATGAAGCGCTTTGTTCTATTTCCTCAGCTTGAAGTGTTTCCGCAGGAAGCGCAGCGAGCGCCAACGGCGCGCAGCAACCGCTTCGGCGGCTGGCTAATCGTCAAATGAGCCCCGACCGGGGGAAGCGCTTCCTTTTAAACCCCAACCGAAGCGCTCCCCCTTTGGGAATTCTGGCAATCACCATTTTTCGCCGCCCGGCCGGTTGCCGTGCCCCGGCGAAGCGCTTCAATCTCCGGCCTTCTTCCCAAGGCCGGAAGCGCTTCCCTTAGCCAAAGCCATAGAGTCAGCTCCACAAGAATCTGGGAACAGAGGCCAGGCGCTTCGTTTCTACAAGACTTTCCAGAGCGAAGCGCTTCGCTGGCTGGCTAATCGTTAAATTAGCCCCGACCCGGGGGCAGCGCTTCCGCAGGAAGCGCTTCCGCCCTCGAAGGGGCTAAACAACGAAGCGCTTCCCTTGGTTTGGAGTCATTGAACCGAAGCGCTTCATTCAGACCGTTCACCGGGAAGCGCTTCGGTTAGCTGTCGAAGGAGGGAGCGCTTCGTTCTGGAGGCGGGACGGCTGAAGCGAAGCGCTTCGGTATTTCTGACCTAATAAGGAAGCGCTTCCCCTGGTAACGCCCAGCGGTGGGCTGTTGAAAAATCGTCCCCGTTGAACTCCGAGGGGAGCGCTTCGTTTTCCTGAGGCTTTTCAGGGCGAAGCGGTGGCGACGCGCCGTCGGCGCTTGCTGTGCTTCGCTTCATTCGGGCCAAAAAAAACCGCCCCCGAAGGGACGGCGCGGGCGGCGGGTTTAGACCACGCCCTGGGCCAGCATGGCTTCGGCCACCTTGATGAAGCCGGCGATGTTGGCGCCCATCACATAGTTGGTGAAGCCCTGGTCGTGGCCGTGTTCAACGCAGGCCTGGTGGATGTCGGCCATGATGTTGAACAGCCGTTTGTCCACCTCCTCCCGGGTCCAGTTCAGACGAATGGCGTTCTGGCTCATCTCCAGGCCGGAGGTGGCGACGCCGCCGGCGTTGGCAGCCTTGCCCGGCGCATAGAGAATCTTGCTGGCCAGGAACACATCCACCGCCTCCAAGGTCGAAGGCATATTGGCGCCCTCGCCCACCACCCGGCAGCCGTTCAGCACCAGGGTTTTGGCCTCCTCGGCGTCGATTTCATTCTGGGTGGCGCAGGGCAGGGCCACGGTGCAGGGCAGATTCCAGGGTTTGGCGCCGGCCACATACTGGAGGCCCTGTTCCTGGGCGTAGACGGCCAGCCGTTCGCGGCGCTCGTTCTTGAGCACGAGCAAATCGGCCAGCTGGGCCGCCGTCATGCCCCGGTCACCGAAGAGCACATAGCCATCGGAATCGGAGACGGTCAGCACCTTGGCGCCGAGCTGCAGGGCCTTTTCCGCCGCGTACTGGGCCACGTTGCCGGAGCCAGAAATCAGCACGCGCTGGCCCTCCAGCTCCTGGCCCTGGGTGCGCAGCATGGACTGGACGAAGTAGACCAGGCCGTAGCCGGTGGCCTCGGGGCGAATCAGACTGCCGCCGTATTCCAGGCCCTTGCCGGTCAGCACGCTGCTGAATTCATTGCTGAGCTTTTTGTACTGGCCGAAGAGGAAGCCGATTTCCCGGCCGCCGACGCCAATATCACCGGCCGGCACGTCCCGGTCGGCGCCGATGTGGCGGAAGAGTTCGCCCATAAAGGCCTGGCAGAAGCGCATCACTTCGCCGTCGGATTTGCCCTTGGGGTCGAAGTCGGAGCCGCCCTTGCCGCCGCCCATGGGCAGGGTGGTCAGGGAATTTTTGAAGACCTGCTCAAAGGCGAGGAATTTCAGAATGCTGAGGTTCACGCTGGGGTGAAAGCGCAGACCGCCCTTGTAGGGGCCGATGGCCGAGGACATTTGCACCCGGAAGCCGCGATTGACCCGCACCTGGCCTCGGTCGTCCACCCAGGGCACGCGGAATTGAATGACCCGTTCCGGCTCCACCATGCGTTCCAGCAGGGCCTGGTCGCAGTAGCGCGGGTTTTTGTGGAGAAAGCCCTCCAGGCTGGTGAACACTTCGGACACTGCCTGTAGGAATTCCGGTTGGTTGGGGTCGCGCCGTTGAATCTGGGCCAGCAGACCATCTAAATCAAATTTCGCCATTGTTTTTTCCTTGCGATTAGAGAAGGGGAAGCCCCGTATCTTCAAAAAAATAAAAAACCCCTGTCAAGCAGGGGCCGAAAAATTTTAATCAGACCGTAATCCGTAACCTAGTCGCCGTAGATGTCGGCGCCGAAGTATTTTTCGCTGATTTTCTGATACTGGCCGCTGGCACGCAGGGCGGCGATGGCGGCGTTGAGTTGGTCGCGCAGGGCCGTGTCCTCCAGGCGCAGGGCAATGGCCACGCCGTTGCCATAGTAGGCCGGGTCGTTGAAGCTCAGGCCGGAGACGCCATAGCCGGGATTGGCCTTGAGGAAATCGCCGGTGGCGCTCTGGTCGGCCAACGTGGCATCAATGCGGCCGGAGAGCAAATCCAGATAGGCCTCCTCCTGGTTGTTGTAGCGCACGATTTCCTTGAACACCGACTCGCCCTTGGCGCTCAGATATTTATCGTGGACGGTGCCGCGCTGGACGCCGATGGTTTTGTCCTTCAGCCGGCTGGCCCAGTCGGCGTCGGCGGGAAGCGCTTCGGCCTCGGCCT
Source organism: uncultured Cardiobacteriaceae bacterium (assembly GCA_963532425.1). GTDB lineage: Bacteria > Pseudomonadota > Gammaproteobacteria > Cardiobacteriales > Cardiobacteriaceae > CAUSKK01. The sequence continues at coordinate 72,550 of CAUSKK010000001.1, read as the reverse complement.
TGGCCAGCACGAAGCGGCCCGGGTTGGCGTAGTACTTGTTCGTAAAGGCCACCTGCTTTTGCCGCTCCGGCGTGGCGCTCATGGAGGCCACCAGCAGGTCCAGCTTTTTGCTGTTCAGCGAGGGAATCATGGCGTCCCATTCGGTTTGCACCAGCTCACAGCGGGCCTTGATTTCGGCGCAGAGGGCCTTGGCCATGTCCACATCGAAGCCCTGCAATTCCCCCTGGCTGTCCACGGTGGAAAAGGGCGGGTAGGTGCCCTCGATGCCGACTTTCAGCGTCGGTTCGTCGGCGTGCAGGGGCAGGCTGAGGGCGAGGAGAAGAAGGAGTTTTTTCATGGTTTTTCCTGGGGCAGGAAGCGCTTCCGGGGAAGCGCTTCGGACTAGAGATGACGATTGAGCCACCGTTCCAACCGCCGGAAGGCAAAGACCAGCAGGCTGGTGAGGTAGAGATAGAGGAAGCCGGCGGTGAGGAAGGGCACAAAGGGTTCGTAGTAGTTGGAATAGATTTTCTTGGCGACGCCGGTCAAATCCAGCAGCGTTACCACGCTGGCGATGGCCGAACCGTGCAGCATGAAGATAATCTCGTTGCCGTAGCTGGGCAGGGCGCGGCGCAGGGCACTGGGCAGGATAATCCGGCGCAGAATCTGGCCCCGGCCCATGCCGAAGGCGCGGCCGGCCTCGATTTCCCCCGGCGGCGTCGTCGCCACCGCCCCCCGGACGATTTCCGAGGTGTAGGCGGCCGTGTTGAGGGCAAAGGCAATTAAAGCCCAGAAGCCCGCCGTCTTCAGCAGCGGCCACAGGGACGAATCTTTGATGCCGGGCACGGTGCCGATGGTCAGGCCGAAGCCGTAGTAGAACAGGTAGAGCTGCACCAGCATGGGCGTGCCGCGAAAAACGTAGCTGAACAGGGCCATGGGCGCCTTCCACAGCCAGTGGGCCCGGGAGGCCAGCAGCACGCCGCCGGGCACGGCAATGAACAGGCCGAGCAGCAGGGCCAGGGCCACCAGCCACAGGGACTGCCAGATGCCGGCCAGCCACTGGTCGGCTGCGGCCAGGGTCATGGCGTAGGCGCTGCTATCCGGAAAGCAATCCAGCAGCAGCACCGCCGTGGCCAGGGCCAGGCCGGGCAGCAGGTTCAACAGCTCGCCCCGGGCCGTCAGCCGGGCCCAGAGTTTGGGTTCCTCGTCGCGCCGGGCCAGCAGCGGCGCCAGCAGGGCGGTGGCCTGCAGCAGCAGGGCGAGCAGGGCCCAGAGGCCATAGGAGCGCCAGAACCCCGGCCACTGGAGGCGGCGGGAGAGGTAGACGCCCAGCACCAGCCAGACCAGCAGCGGCACCATGCCGAGCCAGCCCAGCCAGCGGCGCGGCCGGCCGGCCAGAGCCCCGGCCAGCAGTCCGGCCAGGAGCAGAGTCAGCAGCAGCAGGCCGCCGGCCACCAGCACGGGGGCCGTGCTGCCGTTGGCGAATCCACTAGCCGGCATGGGCCACCCCCGTTGGATTGAAACCGAGGCCGTAGCGCCGTTCGAGCCGGCGCAGCAGCAGAATGGACAGGCTGGTCAGCAGCAGGAAAAACACCGCAATGGCCCCGTAGAACCAGAAGGCGGCGTAGATGTCCTTGCGCTGCATGGCCCGGGAGGCGCTGCTGGCCACAAAAACCAAATCCTTCAGGCCGATGATGGACACCAGCGAGGTGTTTTTCATCAGCACCAGCCAGTTATTGCCGAGGGCGGGCAGGGCATAGCGCAGCATCTGTGGCCGCTGGATACGCCAGAAAATGGTTCCAGGGCCCATGCCGAAGGCGCGGGCGGCCTCCACCTGGCCCTTGGGAATGGCGAGAAAGCCGCCGCGAAAGGCCTCGGCCATATAGGCCCCGGAAATGAAACCGATGGCGATGACCCCGGTCAGAAAGGGCGTCATCTCCAGCTGGGGCCAGCCGCGCTGCTCGTGCAGATAGTTAAGCAGGTACTGGCCGCCGTAGTAGAGCAGAAACAGTTGCACCAGGTCGGGAATGCCCCGCACCACGGTGATATAGAAATTGGCCGGCCAGCGGAGCCAGCACCGGCCGGAGAGGCTGCCGAGGCAGGCCCCAATGCCGAAAACCAGCGCCAGCACCAGGCTGCCCAGGGCCAGGGTGAAGCTCAGCCCCGCCCCGGACAGCAGCTGCTCCCGGTAGCCCCAGAGCAGTTCTAGATTCATTGAGCGGCTTCGGCGGCGGGTTGGTCAGCGGGTTTTTCCGCGTCCGCCTTGGCCTCAACCTTGGCCTCGGCCGGGGCGTCCGCTTTGGCGCTGCCGGAAATATCAACCTTGAAGTATTTATCGTTGATTTTCTTGTATTCGCCGTTGGCTTTGATGGCCGTAAGCGCTTCGTTCACCGCCTTGAGCAGGGCCTCATCCTCTTTGCGCACGCCGATGGAAATGCCCTCGCCGAAATATTTCTCGTCATTGACCTCGGGGCCGAAGACCTCAAATTTGCCCTTGTCGTCGCCGCTGAGCCGCTCCAGGAAGCCATCTTTCAGCACCAGCGCATCGGCAAAGAGCACGTCCACCCGGCCGGCCAGGGCGTCCAGATTGGCCTCCTCCTGGGCGTTGTAGCGCTGGATTTCTGCCCAGGAACCGAACTTATCGGTGGCGTAGCGGTCGAAGACCGAGGCCCGCAGCACGCCGATGGTTTTGCCCTTGAGACCGGCCTCGCTGAGCTCGATGTTGCTGCCGGCGGCGCGGACGAAGACGCCGGGATTGATGTAGTAGGGCGCGCTGAAGGCGATGCTTTCCTTCCGTTCCGGGGTGGCGTTCATGGAGGCGATGAGCAAATCGGTTTTTTTGCTTTTCAGGGCCGGAATCAGGCCGTCCCAGTCGATTTGCGTAAATTCACAGTCGCGCTTCATTTCGGCGCAGAGGGCCTTGCCGATGTCGATGTCAAAGCCGACCACCTCGCCCTGGGCGTTCACCTCGGAGAACGGCGGATAGGTGCCGTCGGTGGAGAAACGCAGTTTGTCGGCGGCCAGAGTCGTGCCGGCCAGGCCAAGCAGGGTCAGGAGCAGAATTTTTTTCATGGGAGAACTTCCTTGGTAAGTGAAAAAAAGAAGAAGCGCCGAGCGCTTCCAACGGGGGGCGGGAGAAATTCCTAATCCAGCCCCGGAAACATATTAGCCCTTAAGTGAATTGGAAAGAAACTGGCGCACGCGCTCGGACTGGCTCTGGAAGAAGACCTGCTCGGGCGTGCCCTGCTCCTCGATTTGGCCCTGGTGCAGGAACAGCACCTGGGAGGACACCTCGCGGGCAAAGCCCATCTCGTGGGTTACCACAATCATGGTGCGGCCCTCCCTGGCCAGCTCCTGCATCAGGCGCAGCACGTCGCCGACCAGCTCCGGGTCCAGGGCCGAGGTGGGTTCGTCGAACAGCAGCGCGTCCGGATTCATGGCCAGGGCCCGGGCAATGGCCACCCGCTGCTGCTGGCCGCCGGACAGGTGGGCCGGATAGTAGTCGCGCCGTTCGTAGAGGCCCACCTTGTGCAGCAGCGCCTCGGCCTCGGCCACCGCCTCGGCCCGGGAGCGGCCCAGCACCTGCATCGGCGCCTCAATCAGATTTTCCAGCACGGTCATATGGGCCCAGAGATTGAAGTTCTGGAACACCATCGACAGCTTGGCCCGCACCCGCTGGATTTGCTTTTCATTGACCGAGCGCTGGCCCTTGCGGTCTTTGATTTGGACGCGCTCGCCGGCCACCTCGATTTCGCCGGCATCGGGCATTTCGAGGAAATTCAGACAGCGCAGAAAGGTGCTCTTGCCGGAGCCGGAGGAGCCCAGTATGGACACCACTTCGCCGCGCCGGGCGGTCAGGGAAATGCCCTTCAGCACCTCCAGATTGCCGAAAGATTTATGAATGTCCCGGGCCTGCAGCGCCGGGGGAAGGGCAGGGTCGTGCACAATTTCCTCCTGTGGAAAACTTTTTCTAAAATTTGACTTTCCCATTCTACTGGCTTTGGAGCTATCCCCATGACCCTAAATCTTCTCAAAGCGCTGCTGGCCCGGCCCAGCCTCACCCCCGACGATGGCGGCTGCCAGGCCCTGATTGCCGAGCGCCTGACGGCCGTCGGTTTCAGCTGCCGCGAGCTCAATTTCAACAAAACCAAAAACCTCTGGGCTCGCCACGGCAGCGGCGGGCCGGTTATTTTCCTGGCCGGCCACACGGACGTGGTGCCGCCGGGCGATGAGACCCTGTGGTCGTCACCGCCGTTCGTACCCACCGAACAGGACGGCAAGCTCTACGGCCGGGGCGCCGCCGACATGAAAACCGGCGTGGCCGCCGCCGTGGTGGCCCTGGAGGAGCTGGTCAGAGCCCAGCCCGACCATCTGGGCACCCTGGCCCTGCTGCTCACCAGCGACGAGGAGGGCGACGGCGCCGACGGCACCCGCCGGGCCCTGGCCACCCTGGCCGCCGAGGGGGAGCGCTTCGACTACTGCATCGTCGCCGAACCGACGGCCAAGGAGGCCCTCGGCGATTTTGGCCGGGCCGGCCGCCGGGGCTCGCTGAGCCTACGTTTGACTATCCTCGGCCAGCAGGGCCACGTGGCCTATCCGGAGCATATCCGCAACCCTATCCATGCCCTGGGCCGGGTCATCAACGCCCTGCAGGCGGTGCGCTGGGACGAGGGCAACGCCTATTTCCCGCCCACCAGCTTTCAGGTCAGCAACCTGCAGGCCGGCACCGGTGCTGGCAATGTGGTGCCCTCCAGCGCCTGGCTCGAAGCCAACTGGCGCTACAACAACGAGCAGACCGCCGAGGGCCTGCGTTCCCAGGTGGAAATCCTGCTGGCCAATCTGGTCAAGCCCTGCAGCGCCGTCTACGACTGGACGGTGAACGGCTTGCCGTTCCTGACCGAAAATGCCGAGCTGATGGCCGCCGTCCGCACCGCCAGCCGCAAGCACACCGGCCGGGAGCTGGTCTTTAACGCCGCCGGCGGCACCTCCGACGCCCGTTTCATCGCCCCCTATGGCTGTGCGGTGGTGGAACTGGGGGTGGTGAACGCCAGCATTCACAAGGTCGATGAGTACGTGCGCATCAGCGAGGTGGAGACCTCCAAGAACATCTATGTGGACGCGGTGAAAAACCTCTGGGATTTCCTCGGGGAGTAGGGCCGTGCATTTCCTTGTCCTGCTGCTGTCCTATTTTTCGTTTTTTCTCCTGCCCCGGCTGGTGAAAAAAAATTCCCTGCGCCTGCTGGTTGCCCTGGCCATCGCCGCCGGCGGCTGCGCGATTTTCCTCGTCTTTTTCCCCCAGCAGGCGAAAAGACCGCTGCTCTATTTCTTTGTGGCGGTGCAACTGCTGGCCGTGGCCCTGCGCTATCTGATAGAAAACCATGGGGATAGGGACGTGCTTGCCCCGTTCAAAGGGAAAAAATAGAAGCGCTTCGCCCCGAAGCGCCGGAACCAACCGAAGCGCTTCCCGCCGAGAAAGCCCCGGGTCGAAGCGCTTCGGTTTTTGTACCTTTCTGGCCGGAGACGCTGGGTGCTGGCTGGCCGGAGGAAGCGCTTCGCCGGGAAAAGTCTTTGGCAAGCGAAGCGCTCCCCCTCTGGGACGCACGATGACGATTGCTCAACCATTCGGCGCCGGGGCGTTTCAGACCGAAGCGCTTCGGCTCTCCCGACCTCCGGAGCGGAAGCGCTTCGACTCCAGAAACGAGGAAGCTCTTTAGGTTTTATGTTTGGCAAGAAGCGCTTCCTTCGGCCGAGGCTGTTTCTACCAAACCTGGCCCGACAGGGATTAGGAAACTGGCCACAACCGTTGGCCGGCAGTCCGAAGCGCTTCGGCCAGCGGAAAAGCAACTGGGGAGAATTGGGGCTGGGGCTGGCTAAGGGGAGCGCTTCAATCTCGGTGAATGGATTTTTGGAAGCGCTTCATAAAATCGGGCCCAGGCCATCGAAAAGGGAAGCGCTTCCACAATGGAAGCTGGAAGAAACAGTGCCCGCCGGCCCATTTATCTGGCGAAACGCTTCGTTTTGACAGCCGGCGCTGGACGCCCCACAAGGGAAGCGCTTCCTTCGGTGCGTCAGTAGGAAAGGGAAGGTCGGAGAATGGGGGACGAAAGGAGGGAGCGCTTCGGGCTGGAGAGGTTTTTTTTTCCTAATGGGCCGGGGCTAGCGAAGCGTTTCATTTGGAACCCCATTGAAAGTCGCCGGGTAGAACGAATGGCCGGCCCGAAAGTGGTTGTGTACTGTTGGCGAAGCGCTTCCCGCTGGAGTCTCCGGCCGAAGCGCTTCATTCCCAAGGCCAGAACAAAGCGAAGCGCTTCCCTCTGGCCAAGGTTCTCAGAATGAAGCGTTTCCTTCATGGGCGCCGGTGGGAAAGGGACGGTCGGAGAATGGGGGGCGGAAGGGGAAGCGCTTCGGGCTGGAGAGTTTTTTTCCCTAATGGTCTGGGGCTAGCGAAGCGTTTCATTTGGAACCCCATTGAAAGTCGCCGGGTAGAACGAATGGCCGTCCCGAAAGTGCTTGCCTGCCGTTGGGGAAGCGCTTCCCGCTGGAGTCTCTGACCGAAGCGCTTCGTTTCCCAAGGCCAGAACAAACCGAAGCGCTGCGGTCTAGGCCGAGAATAAAGCGCTCCCCCGGCGGGGCCTCGGGGACGGCAGCGCTTCGGGAGCCGGGCCTATTCCGCCGCCTCCGCCTGGGCCAGCAGTTCCAGAAAGCGGGCGCGCAGGGCGTCGGCTTCGGCCGGGTCCAGTGCCTCCCGTTGCAGGCGCAGATTGAACACCTCCAGCGGTGTCAGGCTTTCCAGGGTCGGCACCTCGTCGGCATTCAGACTCTGCAGCTGGGCCGCCGGCACCTGCAGCCGCAGCAGTTTGGCGCGCCGGCCCTCCAGTTCCCGCTGGAGCTGCTGGTAGAGCGTGCCGGCACTGCCGGGGCCGGTGTGCAGCGCCTCCAGCCAAACGTCCTCATCGGCCCGGGCCTGCAGGGCCGCCAGCAGTTCGTCCGCATTGCCGCGCAGCCGTTCCAGCCGCTGGTAGCTGGGCAGGGCCAGCGGGCGCACGTGCACCGTCCGGCCCTCGGTTTCCAGCAGCAGCAGACCCTTGGGCGCCTCGGCCTCGCCGAAGCTGTAGGCCAGGGGCGCGCCGCTGTAATAAATCGGCACCGGGGCATTCAGGCGCTGCTGGCGGTGCAGATGGCCCAGGGCGATGTAATCGAAGGCGGTGGGCAGTTTTTCCGCCGGAATCAGGCCCAGCTTGCCCACGTACAAATCACGAATGGCCTCGTCGTCGGCCGTCCGCCCGCCGGCGGCGAAGAGATGGCCCATGGCCAGCAGCGGCCAATCCCGCTCGCCGCGCTCGGCCAGCCCGGCCCGGGCCAGCTCCTCGTAGTGATTCAGCACCGCCGCCACCAGCGCCGCTTCGCCCTCGGCCGGACTTTCCTCCGGTCGCAGCGTCCGCAGTTCCCGTTCGCGCAGATAGGGCACCGCCGCCACCAGGGCCGCCGTCTCACCGTGGCCGTCGCGCAGGGCTATGAGTTCACCCCGGCGGCCGACGATGTGAATGTGCAGGGCGCGCAGCAGACCGGCCGGCAGCTGGAGAAAGCTGGGGTTGTCATGGTTGCCGGCGACGATGACCGTCTGGCGGCAGGGCGTTTCCAGCAGCCGGGCGAGGAAACGATAGTAGAGGGTCTGGGCCCCCAGGGACGGGGTGGCACTGTCGAAGACGTCGCCGGCCAGCAGCAGCACCTCGACGGCTTCGCGACGAATGATGGTCAGCAGCTCGTCAAGGAAGCGCTCCTGCTCGGCCTCGCGGCTTTGGCCATAGAGCCGGGCGCCCAGATGCCAATCGGCGCTATGGAGCAGGCGCATGCAACCCTCCCGGCCGCTGGGGCCGCCGGCGCGACCAGAGCCCGCGTCCGGGGCCATAGAGGCGGGCGCCTAGATGCCAATCGGCACTATGGAGCAGGCGCATGCAACCCTCCCTGCCGCTGGGGCCGCCGGCGCGACCAGAGCCCGCGTCCGGGGCCATAGAGCCGAGCGCCCAGATGCCAATCGGCGCTATGGAGCAGGCGCATGAATCCGCTTCATTCAGTCCAAATCCACCTGCACATAGTCGCCGCCGGCCGGCTTGGGCGGCTCGTCGTCGTCCAGGGACACCTCAAATTCGGTCAGGGTCGGGGCCGGAGCCGGCTCGTCGTCCAGCAGCACATCAATGCCGGCGTGGGCATCGGCCGGCGGTGCCAGCGGTTCCGGGTCGGGGGCCTGCACCAGTCGGTTCAGGGTTTCCACCCGGGTGAGCACCTCCTCGATAGCGCGCAAATCGGTGGAACGCAGCTGGGCCTGCTCGGTGGCCAGGGCCGAGAGCAGGAAGCGCCGGCCGTGCTCGTCGCTGATGACCAGGCTCACATCGCCGCCGCTGACCTCGTCCAGCAGCGTTTCCATCTGGCTCAGCAGTTCGGCCAGGCTTATTTCTTTTTTCATGGCATGTCCTTTTTCATTGAAAGTGCGCCCCGGGGCGCGTTAGGATTTTTACGGGCGGAGAGGCAATCTCTGTACATCAACCCCTATCGCGGAGAAATTATATGGAATTAAGCCAAAAAGACCTCGACTGGTGGCACGGTCTGGATAAGGTGTGGCAGCTGGTGTTCATGCTGCATCTCTACTATCCCGGCGAAGTGGGCATGTCCTACTACAAGGACGATTTCCTGCACAGCCATCGGCTCAATCTGGACAACCTCACCGAGTACAAGGACATTCTCAAAATCAAGGCCCTGAAGCACATTGATTTCCAGAGTTGGATTGGCGACTACAAGATTAAGGACCTGCGCCCGCTGCTGGCCCTGCAGCAGCTGGAATTTCTCTCGCTGGAGGAGCACGGCTTCAGCGACATTTCCCTGCTGGCCCAGCTGCCGAATCTGAAGAAGCTCTACGTCAGTCGCAATAATATCAAGGACTTCAGCGTGCTGGCCGAGCTGCCGAATCTGGAACGGCTGGCCATCACCGGCAACCCCATCGCGGGGCCCTTCGATTTGAAGCTGATTAGCAAATGTCGGAAATTGCAGTATCTGGACGCGGAAAACTACCAAATCAAGGATTTAAGCCCCCTGCGCAGCCTGCGCCAGATGCGCGAGCTGCTGCTCGGCGACAACCGCATCTTCGACATCAGCGTGCTCTTCAACATGACCCAGCTGGAGCGCCTCGACCTGCACGGCAACCACGTCTTCGACATTTCGCCGCTGATTCACCTGTCCCGGCTGGAGGATTTGAACCTGGCCGACAACGGCAACGAGTTCGAGCGCTTCTATCTCTTTGAGATGATGCAGTCGCTGCAGAAGCTCAATGTGGAGGGCAACGGCCTGTCCGAGGCCAACCGCCGCTGGCTCACCCGGGCCCTGCCGCGCTGTGAAATCAAAATCTAATCAAAGTAACCGCGCCCGGTCGCCGGCCGGGCCGTTGGAGGAACACATGCCATTTGCCACGGGGGCCCGCTGATGATTAGGGCCTTTTTCATTGTTTTTGCCTGTCTGGCCCTGGGGGAACTGGTGGTCAAACTGCTGGGCCTGCGCCTGCCGCCGAGCATCATCGGCCTGCTGACGCTCTTTCTGCTGCTGCATTCGGGGGTGGTGCGCGAGGAATGGATTAGGCCGCTGGCCGATTTCCTCATGCAGTACATGCTGCTGCTGCTGGTGCCCCCCTGCGTGGCGGTAATGAACTATTACGGCCTCATCGCCAAGGATTTTTGGGCCATTTTTGGGGCCAGCGTGCTGAGCACGGCGCTGGTGTTGCTGGTAACGGGAAAAGTACACGAGGTGGCGCGCCATGTTCAGCGGCGGTCTAAGGCTGGATAGTCCCAGCTTCTTTCTCTTTCTGATGGTCAGCGCCTACTGGCTGGCGGTTTATATCCGGGCGCGCAGCAAAATCAGCCTGATTAATCCCCAGGTGATTACGGTGGTCATCGTCATCGGCTATCTGCAGGCCCTGGACGTGCCCTTTGAGAAGTACGAACCGGCCGGCAACCTGCTCAGCTACTGGCTGCAGCCGGCGGTGGTCTGTCTGGCCCTGCCCCTCTACCGCCAGTGGCGCCGCATCGGTTCCCAGCTCGGGCCGGTGCTGATTTCCCAGCTGGTGGGCAGTCTGGTGGGCATCGTGTCCGGGGTCTATCTGGCCCTGCTCTTCGGCGCCAGCCCGGCGGTGAGTGCGGCGCTGGCGACCAAGTCCGTAACCATGCCCATCGCCATCGAGGTAACCCAGGCCTACGGGGGCATCGTGCCGGTGGCGGCCCTGGCGGTGATTATTGCCGGCCTGACCGGCCAGCTCGGCGGCCTCTGGCTGATGCGGCGGGTGGTGCGCCGGCCCATGTCCCTGGCCGTGGCCGAGGGTACCGCCTCCCATGCCATGGGCATTGCCCGCTGTCTGGAGATTTCGCAGAAATACGCCAGCTATGCCACCGTCGGCCTGATTTTCAACGGCATTTTGACCTCGTTCATCGCCCCCTATCTGGTGCCGCTGCTGCTGCCGCTGGCCTAGCGCTTCCCTCCCGTAACCTATCCCGTATCAAAAAGATGAGGCCCGGCTTTTTAACGGCTGCCGTCTTCTTAGAAGAAAAATCACAGGAAGAAAACCATGAAAAACCTCAACCACCGTCTTGCTCTGGTTATCGGCAACGCCGCCTATGCCAAGCCGCTAAAAACCCCCGGCAACGATGCCGATGCCATGACAGCCGCCCTGCAACGGGCGGGCTTTCAGGTTACCACCCACAAAAACCTGCGTCTCGGCGAGATGAAAGCCGCCATCAACGATTTCGGCGCCCGCCTCAACCGCAATACCATCGGCCTGGTCTACTTCGCCGGCCACGGCGTACAGGCGGAGGACAGCCGCACTTACCTTCTGCCCATCGGGGCGGATACCGACATCATTAAATCCGCGCAACTGCCGGACGGCGCCGTCAGCCTCGGTTTCATATGCGGCGCGATGGATGGCGGCGGCCTCAACCTCATCTTCCTGGATGCCTGTCGCGAAGCCCCCTATGCCTTTACGCGTGGCAACGGCAAACGTGGCCTGGTGCCGGTAACCGGCGGCAGCGAAGACATCCTCATTGCCTACGCCACCGCTGCCGGCGACAGCGCCGACGACAGCGACGCCTACGGTAGCAACAGCCCCTATACCGCCAGCCTCATCAAATGGATGGCCGAGCCGCTCCCCATCGAAATCCTCCTGAAAAAAGTGCGCGCCGACGTCATGCGGCAGACCCACGGCAGCCAACGCCCGATCTACAACCCCGAATTTACCCAGGATTTCTACTTCACCGCACCCCCCGCCGGGAAAGAGCCGGCGGTTGCGCCGGATGTGGAAGCTATCCTGCTGGAAGCCCAGGAGGCTTATGAAGAACGTAATTATTGGCGCGCCCGCTGCCTCTGGCAGCCGCTGGCGGAAGCCGGTAATAGTGCAGCGCAAAAGGGTCTTGGTGATCTTTATCGCCTAGGCGAGGGGGTCAAGCAGGACTACGGCAAAGCGCGCGAGTGGTATGAAGAAGCCGCCGCCCAGGGGGATGCTGATGCACAGTTCAGCCTTGGTATTTTTTATGAGGATGGTGAGGGGGTCGAGCAGGACGATGACAAGGCGCGCGAGTGGTATGAAAAAGCCGCCGCCCAGGGGAATGCTAATGCACAGTTCATCCTTGGTTTTCTTTATGAGTGGGGTCGGGGGGTCGAGCAGAACCATAACAAGGCACGCGAGTGGTATGAAAAAGCCGCCGCCCAGGGGCGTGCTGCTGCACAGTACAGGCTTGGTGTTCTTTATGAGTTCGGTTGGGGTGTCGAGCAGAACCATAACAAGGCACGCGAGTGGTGGGAAAAGGCGGCCGCCCAGGGCCATGCTGATGCACAGTACAGGCTTGGTTTTCTTTATAAGGAGGGTTTATTGGGGGTCGAGCGGGACTACGGCAAAGCGCGGGCCTGGTATGAAAAAGCGGCCGCCCAGGGGCATGCTCATGCACAGTACAGTCTTGGTGTTCTTTATGAGGAGGGTTGGGGGGTCGAGCAGGACTACGGCAAAGCGCGCAAGTGGTATGAAGAAGCCGCCGCCCGGGGGCATGCTGATGCACAGTACAAGCTTGGTGTTCTTTATGAGCAGGGTTGGTGGGACGAGCGGGACTACGACAAGGCGCGCGAGTGGTACCAGAAGGCCGCCGCCCAGGGGCATGCTGATGCACAGTGCAAGCTTGGTGTTCTTTATGGGTTGGGTTTGGGGGTCAAGCAGGACGACAACAAAGCACGCGAGTGGTATGAAAAAGCCGCCGCCCAGGGGCATGCTTCTGCACAGTACAGGCTTGGTGTTCTTTATGAGCAGGGTCGGGGGGTCGAGCGGGACTATGACAAGGTGTACGAGTGGTATGAAAAAGCCGCCGCCCGGGGGCATGCTGATGCACAGTACAGGCTTGGTGGTTTTTATGAGTATGGTAAGGGGGTCGAGCAGGACTACGGCAAAGCGCGGGCCTGGTATGAAAAAGCCGCCGCCCAGGGGCATGCTTATGCACAGTACGTGCTTGGTTCTCTTTATGAGAAGAGTTGGTGGGTCGAGTGGGACTACGGCAAAGCGCGCGAGTGGTATGAAAAAGCCGCCGCCCAGGGGTATGCTCCTGCACAGTTCAGGCTTGGTGTTCTTTATGAGCAGGGTTTGGGGGTCGAGCAGGACGACAACAAAGCACGCGAGTGGTATGAAAAAGCCGCCGCCCAGGGGCCTGTTTCTGCACAGTACGAGCTTGGTGCTCTTTATGAGCAGGGTCAGGGGGTCGAGCAGGACTATGACAAGGCGCGGGCAGCCGCCGCCCAGGGGGATGCTTATGCACAGTACAAGCTTGGTGTTCTTTATGAGCAGGGTTGGTGGGACGAGCGGGACTATGACAAGGCGCGCGAGTGGTACCAGAAGGCCGCCGCCCAGGGGCATGCTGCTGCACAGTACAGGCTTGGTGTTCTTTATGAGTTGGGTTGGGGGGGCGAGCAGAACTTTAAAAAGGCACGCGAGTGGTACTGGAAGGCCGCCGCTACCGGTAATATTCTTGCCCGGGACGCCCTGGACCGTCTCGATAAAAAAGCCCAGCGCTGACGCCCGGCGTTCGTTGTTGTCCTTTGGGGGGAGCGCTTCCCTGCTCCGGGCCCGGTTCTCCGGCCGTCAACAAAATTTGAAATCAAAGCGTCGAGTTAGAAAGCCGACTGGGGAAGCGCTTCGGTTGGCTGGCCTGGTGCCGTTTAGGAATGGACAGAGCAGGGGAGGAGGAAGCGCTTCGGGGGATTGCCGAGAGGGGAGCGCTTCGTTCGGGTCTGGCCGGGCGAAGCGCTTTGGTTTTTCCCCAGCTGCGAGAAGGGAAGCGCTTCAACCTAGATTATTCCCACCGAAGCGCTTCGTTCGGGTGGGACGCATAAAAAGGAAACGCTTCGGGCCCTGGCGCCGCCTGCCAAGTTCTTTAGCACCCCGCCGGCACGCGGGGTTTTTTCTTTGGGCCGGGGTGAAGCGCTTCGGTTGGAAAGCTGCGAAAGAGGGAAGCGCTTCCTGCTCAGCTTTGGGCGGCGGGGGCTAAATCAAAATCCTGCAGGCTGAAGCGCTTTGGTGGGGATTGCCGAGGCCGAGAGGGAAGCGCTTCGCTCGGGTCTGGCCGGGGCGAAGCGCTTCCTGCTCGGCTTGGGCGGCATGGGTTAAATCAAAACTTGCAGGCTGAAGTGCTTCGGTTCTACGAATAGCCAACGGCGAAGCGCTTCGGCCCAGAAGCTCTTTTCTAATGAAGCGCTTCGGTTAGGACTGTCGAGAGGGAAGCGCTTCTCGGGAAGGAGCGCTTCGGTAAAAAAGGCCGGGGCCGCTAGGGATTGGGAGAAGAAAGAATAGCCTCGGCACTGGCCACGTCTCCGTTGCCGGCCAGCTGGCAATGCAGGGCCACATAGAGGGCCTCGGGGGTCAGGGGGCTGCTGCGCAGGCCGAGATGGTCGCCGCCGAGGGCGTAGGTGGAGGCGTCGGTGCCGCCGCGCCAGCACTGGCTAAGATTATAGAGCAGGACACCCCGGGCCGCCGCCGCCCCCAGGGCCGCCCGCAACCGCTCATCGGCGGGCAGATTGCCCCGGCCGTAGCTGAGCACTATCACCGCCCGCACTGACTCATCGGCCAGCAGCGGTTCATAGGCGCTGGGGGCCAGGTCGGGGGTCAGATAGAGCAGGGCCACGGCGCCGGGCTGGAAATGCAGCGACTCCCCCCAGACAAAGGGGCTTTTCTCGTCGTCGGGGTAACAGGCCCTAGAGTAGGGTTCCCCCAAAGCGCCCACCTGGGGCGCCCCATTGGCCCGGCGGGAAAATTCCAGCCGGCCGCAGCGGTCGCCCGTCGGCGTCTGGAAGGCGAGCGGGCCGTGGGAATCCATTTTCCGCACCCGGAGGCCGTCGAGAAGCTGGCCGCCGAAAAAGACCAGGGGCCGGGGCCGAGGGTAGCGGCGCCGGGCAAAATAGAGGGCGCCGAGCAGGTTGGCCCGGGCCTCGTGGTCAGGCAGGGGGTGCTGGGCGCCGGTGAGAAGGATATTTTTACTACCCAGCCCCCGAAGCAGTAGGGTCAGGGCGGCGGCGCTGTAGGCCAAGGTATCGGTGCCGTGCAGAATGATGAAGCTCCGGTAGAGGTCGGCCCGGGCGCGAATCCATTCGGCCAGGCGCAGCCAGTGGGCCGGGGTGGCCGAGGTGCTGGCGATGGGCGGTTCCAGATTAAAGCAGTCGAGGTAAGCTGGATTGATGCCGAGCTGTTCTAGCTCCGTCTGCAGCCGGGGCAAAAAATCCGGGTCGATTTCCAGCCCCCGGGGGCCGGGGCGCATGGCAATGGTGCCGCCGGCGTTGAGCACGACGAGGCCATTAGCCATGGCCCTTCTCGGTTTTGGGTTTGAGGGAGGTCAGCAGCAGCAGGCCGACGCCGAGACAGATGCCGATGTCGGCGACGTTGAAGGTGGGATAGTGGGCGTTACCCCAGTGAAAATCAATGAAATCAATAACATGACCGTGGGCGAGCCGGTCGTAGGCATTGCCGAGGGCGCCGCCGATGATGCCGCCGTAGCCGATGGCCAGCGGCCAGCTCAGTTTCTCGCGGTAGATGGAATAGAGCAGATAGGCGCTAATCACCAGGGCGATGGCCAGGAAGAAATAGCGCTGCCAGCCACCCATGGCGGCAAGGAAACTGAAGGCGGCGCCGGGATTGAAGGCCAGCGACCAGTTGAGAAAGGGGGTGATTTCCTGGCTGCCGGCCGCCAGGGTGGCCAGCGCCCAGCTTTTGGTGGCCCAGTCGAGGCCGAACCAGAGGCCGGCGCTCACCAGGGCAAAGAGGCGTTTTGAGGTCATAGGGAATAGGAATGGGGGGTTAATGCCAGTGGCCGTAGGGTGCCCGCCACCCGGAGGGCGGCGAGCGCGGGAGTGAACGTTGGTTCAGCGGTCATAGGGGTTGTGCTTGTCGCGGAAGCTAATACGAATGGCCGTGCCGTGCAAGCCACCCGGAGGGCGGCGCGCACGGGAGTGAACGTTGGTTCAGCGGTCATAAGGATTATGTTTATCGCGGAAGCTGATGCGAATGGCCGTGCCGTGCAAGCCAAAATGCCGCCGGAAAAACTTACTCAAATACTGCTCGTAGCTGGCCGGCACGTTGCTGGTGCGGGTGCCGTGGATGATGATATGCGGCGGGTTTTTGCCGCCCTGGTGGGCATACTGCAGCTTGATGCTGCGGCCGCTAACCAGCGGCGGCGGGTGTTTGCGGTAGGCCAGTTCCAGGGCGGCGGTCAGGGCGTTGGTGCCCAGTTCGGCCAGGGCGGAGGTGTAGGCCCGTTGCACCGCCGGCAGTAGGTCGCGAATATTGCTGCCGTGCAGGGCGGAAATGTAGAAAATCTCGGCGTAATCGACGAAGTTCAGCTTGCGGTCCAGCTGTTTTTTCACCTGTTCGCGCTCTTCCAAACTGAGGTGGTCCCACTTATTGACGGCTATCACCAGCCCCCGGCCGCGCCGGGTAATTTCACCGAGCAGATGGGCGTCCTGGTCATTGACCCCCTCGCGGGCGTCGAGCAGCAGCAGCACCACATTGGCCCGCTCCACCGCCTCCAGCGCCTTGACGATGGAAAACTTCTCCACCTTGTCCGAAACCCGGGCCTTGCGCCGGATGCCGGCCGTATCCACCAGGGTGAAGGCGGTGCCGTCCGGGGCCGTGTAGGGAATGTAGATGCTGTCGCGGGTGGTGCCGGCCACCGGGCTGGCCACCAGCCGTTCTTCGCCGAGCAGCCGGTTGAGCAGGGTCGATTTGCCGGCGTTGGGTCGGCCGAGCACGGCCAGCACGATGCCTTCGGGCTGCGTTTCGGGAAGCGCTTCCTCTTCGAGTTGGAAATGCTCCGGCGGGTAGCCGTCGAGCTGGGCCAGAATCAAATCGGCCAGCTGTTTCAGGCCGCGTCGGTGTTCGGCGGAAATGGCCAGGGTGTCGGCGATGCCGAGGGCGTAGAAATCGCTGGCGAGTAGGCTCGGGTCGGCGAAGTCGGTTTTATTGATGGCCAGAATCAGGGGCTTGCGGCTGTGGCGCAGTTCGGCGGCGATTTCCTCGTCCACCAGATTCAGACCCTCGCGGCCGTCCACCACCAGCACCACCACATCGGCCTCGGCCACGGCGGCCCGGGCCTGTCTATCGACGCGGAAATCAATGTTCTCTTCCTCGCTGCGCAGCAGGCCGCCGGTGTCGATGACCGTACAGTCGCGGTCGCCGAGCTCGGCGCTGCCATAGTTGCGGTCGCGGGTCAGGCCGGCCAGGTCCGAGACGATGGACGCCCGACTGCGGGTCAGGGCGTTGAAGAGGGTGGATTTGCCCACATTGGGCCGGCCCACCAGGGCGATGATGGGTTTGCGCGTCCGGCTCACAGGCCCACCGCCACCAGCCGCCCCTCATTGAGCTGCCAGAACATTTGGTTGTTGAGAATCAGCGGGGCGCCGCCGCTGCTGCCGTTGCCCAGGCGAATTTGGCCGGTGGGCTGGCCGCTGGCCTCATCGAAGAGGTGCAAATAGCCCTCGCGGTCGAGGGTGCCCACCTGGTCCTCCAGACTGAAAACGCCGGAGAGCTGGCGGCCGGCGAGCAGGTCGCTGTGCCAACGTTCCTGGCCGTCGCTCTGTTCCAGGGCGTGCAGGTGGTCGTTGCGGTCGCTGAGGAAGAGTCGGTTCATGTTTAGCGCAAAATTCTTGCTGGTGGCCAGTCCCGGCCGTTCCCAGGCGATTTCGCCCTTCTTCAAATCCACGGCCATCACCTGCAAATCGTTCACCGAGGTGAACAGCAGGCCGTTGGCGTTGATTTGGGCGTTGGCGTCCATGTCGAAGAGGCCGATGCCGGAACCCTCCTTGATGAGCTGCCTGGCGCCGGCCTGTTCGTTGAGCAGCAGGCCGGTGAGCTGGTTCAGAATGACCATGTGGCCGTTGTCGCTGGTGGCGATGACCACGCCGTTGCCCACGTAGGGCGTCTGGTTGCCGCGCAGGCTCTGCTGGCTGCTGGGTAGGCGGTAGCGCCAGACCCGTTCGCCGTCCTGCAAATCGAAGGCACTGATGGTGCCGTCGATGGCGCGGACAAAGACCATTTCATGGTCGATGACCGCCGGGCTGAGGGCATAGCTGCCCAGCGGCGCCCGCCAGAGGGTGCGGCCGTCGCCGGCGCTGAGGGCAAGCAGGTCACCATTTTTGGTGGCCAGCAGCAGCCGGTCGTCGCCGTAGCTGATGCCGGCGCTGATTTTATTGTTGAGATTGACGCTCCAGCGGGTGGCGCCGGTGCTGCGGTCCACGGCCAGCACCTGGCCATCGCCGCTGACGGCGTAGACGTTTTCGCCGTCGCTGGCCGGCCGCAGGAAATAGCCCTCGCTGTCGTCGCCCAGGTCCTTCTGCCAGAGGATTTTCGGCTGGAGCTGGGCGCGAATCTGCGGCAGCGGTTTCATCGGCTTCTGGCTGGCGCCGTCGGAGCAGGCCAGCAGGGCCAGGGACAGCAGCAGGGAAAGAACGATTTTCATGGGGCCAGGGCCAGCTGGGCGCGCAGGGCGCTAAGGGAGATTTGTCGCTGGGGTCCGCTGGGCAGGGCCTCCAGAGCCTGAAGCGCTTCGGTATTTTTACCCTGGGCCTGATAAATCACGGCCTGGTAGCTGCCGATTTCGTCGGCGAACAGGCCGCCGCGCAGATTTTCCAGCCGCTGCAGGGCCTGCTCATAGTTCTTCTCGGCCAGAGCCAGTTCCACCAGCTGCAGCTGGCCCAGCTGGCTGACGTAGTAGTCCGAGCTACCCACGGCGGCGGCCAGCAGGGGCTCCGCCTCCTTGTTTTTACCCTGGCTGGCCAGGGCCTTGGCCTGCAGCAGGGCGGCATAGGGTTTGAAATCGTCGTTGGCGGCCAGGCTTTCGTAGGCCTTAGCCACGGCCGCAAAGTCCTTCCGTTCCAGCGCCGTGGCCATCTGTTCCAGCTGGGCCGAAGCGGCCTGCCGTTCCTCCAGCTGCTTGCCCTGGTGCCAGCGGTAGCCGCCGATGACGCCGATGCCCAGCACCACGCCCACCACAATGCTCAGGCCGTAGTTACGCAGCCATTCCAAGACCATTTCGGTGATTTCTGCATCACTACGGTCGCTCATAAATCCTCCTGAAGAAATGAAACCAGCCCCTCGGGGGTGAGGGTTTGTTGCTGGCCCGTCTGTAAATTTTTAATGCTGATGTGTTCGGACTGGAACTCGTCGTCGCCGAGAATCAGGGCATAGCGGGCGCCGCTTTTGTCGGCCTTCTGCAGCTGCTTCTTCAGCGCCTGCACCTCGGTTTGCACCTGCACGCGCAGGGCGGGAAGCGCTTCGCGCAGTCGGGCCGCCGTGGCCAGCAGCCGGGGCAGATAGTCCTCGCGGCTGGCCAGGGCATAGAGCAGCGGCGCCGGCGCCGGGAAGAAGCCCACCTGTTCGGCGAGCAGATAGATGCGGTCCACACCGAAGGCAAAGCCCGAGGCCGGTGTGGCCGGGCCGCCGAGCTGTTCCACCAGACCATCGTAGCGACCGCCGGCGCAAACGGTGCCCTGGGCACCGAGGGCCCGGGTCGTCCATTCAAAGACGGTGTGGTTGTAGTAGTCGAGGCCACGCACCAGCCGGGGATTGCGGCGGTAGCTGATGCCGAGTTCGTCCAGGGTCTGGCAGAGCCGTTGGAAATGGGTCCGGCTGGCGGCGCCGAGATAGTCATCCAGCACCGGCGCTTCGTCGAGCAGGGCCTGGGTGGTGGCTTCCTTGCTGTCGAGGATACGCAGCGGATTGCTGTCGAGGCGGCGGCGGCTGTCCGGGTCGAGGGCATCGGCCTGGCGGCGCAGATAGTCCACCAGCGCCGTCTGGAAGCGCTGGCGCTCCTCGGCCAGGCCAATGCTGTTGATTTCCAGGGTGAGCAGGTCCCGTACGCCCAGCTTCTGGAAGAGCCGGTGGCCGAGCTGAATCAGCTCCGCATCCAGCGCCGGCGCCACGCTGCCGAAGGCCTCGACGCTGACCTGATAGAACTGGCGGTAGCGGCCCTTCTGGGGCTTCTCATAGCGGAACATGGGGCCCTCGCTGTAGAGCCGGTGCGGCTGTTGCAGCAGGCCGTTTTCAATCAGGGCGCGCACCACGCCGGCGGTGGCCTCGGGGCGCAGGGTTACGCTCTCCTCGTTGCGGTCGAGGAAGGTGTACATCTCCTTGCTGACCACATCGGTTTCCTCACCCACGGCCCGCTGAAACAGGCTGGTTTTTTCCAGCAGCGGCAGGCTTATCGGCCCGTAGGCGCTCTGCTGGAGCAGCTGGCGAATCAGCCCCAGCAGCGTTTCCAGCCGCTGGGCTTCCTCGCCCCAGATGGTGCGCATGCCGCGCACCGAAGTGATGATTTCCCGGGCCATCACTGCACCTGCAGGCGGAACCGGTCCTTGCGGTTGCCGTTTTTGTAGGTTTCCAGCTCGACCTCCTGGCCGTTCAGGCTCAGGTGGGCATTGTCCGGCTTGGTGATGCGCACGCTATAGGGCGCGTCGGCCAGCGGCAGGCTGATTTTCTCGCCCTTGCGCAGGGTGGCGAATTTCAGCCGTTTTTTGTTCTTGTCGGTGATTTCCACCCAGCTGTTACCCACCATTTCCAGGGTGAAGCCGTCGCCGTTCACCGTTGCCGGATTGGCCTCGGGGCTGGTGCTGGGCGCCGGGGCGCCGGCGCCGCTGTCGTTGCCAGGCATGGCGCTTTCCAGTTTCAGTGGCACCGGCGTGCTGGCCGGAAGCGCTTCGACCGGGGCGGCCTCGGTGGGCGTGGGCAGCGATTCCATTTTCAGTTCGCCGGCGGGAAGCGCTTCGGCCGGGGTCGTCGGCGTCGTGCTCGGCGGCGTGGCCGTGCCGTTGCTGATGATGAGTTCCGTATTCGGACGCGGCGTCGGCGACTCCGGCGGGAAGGTGTTGCGAATCTGGGTCATAATCCAGGAATCGCGGTTCAGAATCTGGGAGAAGATGACGATGATGGCCGAGACCACCAGCAGCAACAGCAGCAGCGAGCCGGTGTTGCTCTTCTTGAAGGATTTGGTTTGGCTTTCAATATTGGCTTCGCTCAGGCTCAGTTCCGGGCCGTGGCCGAGGTTGAGGCTGTCCACCAGCGCGCCGGCCTCGCCCTCGCTGAGGCCGAGAAAGCGGGCATAGTTGAGGATATAGCCGCGCACATAGACCGGCGCCCCGATTTCGCGGAACTGCTCGGCCTCGATTTTCTCCAGAATGGCCGGGCTGATGTTGATTTCCCGGGCCACATAGTTAATGTCAATGCGACGCTGCTCACGCAGCTCCTTTAGGGTATTCACTCCACTCATGAATCACTGCTCTCACTGTTGCTAATGGGGGTTTCCCGCACCTGGGGCCCCTCGAGGAATTCCTTCGCCTGCGGCGTGCCCATGTAGTTGGCGCGCATGAACCGCATCATGTCGTCTTCGGTCAGCTTGTCGCCGGTGGCGCGAGCGGCCTTGATGGCAATGGCGACGCTGTCCGGACTGTAGCCCACATAGGTATGAATGACCTTCAGATACTTAAGCGCTTCGGCGTTGCGGCCCTCGCGCTGTTCGATGTCGGCCAACGGCAGCAGAGCCCCCTCGGCGTGGGGGTCCACCTGCAGGGCCTTCTGGTAGGCCTTGCTGGCCTCGGCCAGCTTGGCCCGGCTGCGGTAGCAGTTGCCTTCGGAAATGTAGGAAAGCAGTTGAAAATTGGCGCCCTTGGCCCGCATCTTGTCGTAGAGGGCCTGCCGTTCCGGCTCCCGTTCAAAGGTGCAGAGGAAGGTGGCGAAGTTGGCATAGCCGAGCTCATAGTCCGGGTGGCTGTAGATGAGCTTTTCGTAGGCGGCATAGCCGGTGGAAATATTGCGTTCCTCCTCGTAGAGGACGGCGAGCATATTCCAGGCTTCGGGTTTGCGCGAATTGATTTCAATGGCCCGGCGCAGCTTCGGTTCGGCCAGGTCATAGCGACCCATCTTCAGATACTGGGCGCCGAGCTGCAGATATTCATCATAGGCCTGTTCATAGTTGGGAGCGCCGCCCCGGCCGCTGTCGCCATCGCTGCGGTCGCCGGCATTGGGTCTTTTGAGAAAGTCTGTACTGCAGGCACTGAGCAGCAGGGCCATGAGTAGGGGGAGTTTTTTCATAGGGAATGTCTAACCTTCTTCACGACTGAGTTTTAGCGCGCGGCGGGTCCGGTCATTGACCTGTCCAACCAATTGACCGCAGGCCGCGTCAATGTCTTCGCCCCGTGTTTTGCGCACGGTGGCCGTGTATCCATTTTCGGTTAAATAACGCTGAAATGCCAAGATGTCCGCGCGTTTGGAGCACTCGAAGCGGCTGCCGCGAAAGGGATTAAAGGGAATCAAATTAATCTTGCCACCGATGTCGCGGAGCAGCTCGGCCAGCTGGCGGGCGTGCTCCAGGCTGTCATTGACGCCGCGCAGCATCACATATTCCCAGGTAACGCCGCCGTGCTGTTTGTTGTGTTCCACGTAGAGCTTGCAGGCCTCCAGCAGGGCCGCCAGCCCGTAGCGGGCGTTGATGGGCACAATTTGATTGCGCAGCTCATCATAGGGGGCGTGCAGGGACACGGCCAGGGACAAATCCGTAACCTTACGCAAATCGTGAATGGCCGGCACCACGCCCGAGGTGGACAGGGTTACCCGCCGCTTGGAGAGGCCGAAGCCCAAATCGTCGCGGAGGATGTCGGTGGCGGGAATCACATTATTAAAGTTCACCAGCGGTTCACCCATGCCCATCAGCACCACATTGCTGACGATGCGATTGTCCTTGGTTTCGCCGAGCAGCTCCTTGGCCAGCCACACCTGCACGACGATTTCGCCGGTGCTGAGGTTGCGGTTAAAGCCCTCGTGGGCGGTGGAACAGAACGGGCAGGCCAGGGCGCAGCCGGCCTGGGAGGAGATGCAGAGCGTGCCCCGGTCGTCCTCGGGAATGTAGACGGTTTCGATGCTGTTGCCGCAGGCATAGCGAAACACCCATTTCCGCACCCCGTCGCTGGCGGTTTTATCGACGATGCGTTCCGGAAAAACCAGCGTCGCCTTCTCGGCCAGCAGGCTGCGAAAACCCTTGCTGAGATTGCTCATGGCGGCGAAGTCGGTTTGGCGTTCGTGATAAATCCATTTCATCAGCTGCTGGGCCCGGAAGGGTTTTTCGCCCTGCTCAGCGCACCAGCGCGTCAGCTGGGCCTGGTTGAGGTCAAAAAGATTGATTTTGGTGCTGGCTGTCATGGGAATGGGAGGGGCTAGAAAATTAAAAACGGCGCATTCTAGCACAGGCCCGGAGCCAGACTCTGGGCCAGTAGGGCCAGCCGTTCCGGGGTGCCGATGTCGGCCCAAACGCCGGCGTGATAGCAGCCCTGCACCGCGTCCCGGGCGATGGCCCCGTGGAGCACCGGCGCCAGCGGCCGCCAGCCCCGGCCCAGGCCGGCGAAGAGGGCCGGCGTCAGCAGGGAGATGCCGGCGAAGGTGAAGCGCTCCCCCCGGCGCACCCGGCCGGTGGCGTCGTCCCAGTCGAAATCACCCCGGGCCTTCCAGTCCGGCGTGGGCACGAGGAGCAGAAGCGCTTCGCTGTGGCCGTCGTAGCCGGCGACGAAGGTGGCCAAATCCACATCGCACCAGACATCGGCATTGACCACCAGAAAGGGTTCCGGGCCGAGCCGGGGAAGCGCTTCGATGATGCCGCCGGCCGTCTCCAAACCGGAGGCTTCCGGCGCCGCCGGGGCGTTGGCGGAGGAAGCGCTTCGGTCCCAGGTAAAAGAAGCGCTCCCCCCGGGGGAAGCGCTTCGCTGCAGGGCACCGGCCGGCGTGGCCGTCGCGTCGGTTGGCAACAGCTCCTCGCGGGAATAGTGCAGGTTCAGGCCCTGGCTCCGGCCGTCGCCGAGGGCGGCGACAATCTGCGCGCCCCGGTAGGCGGTGTTGATGACGATGTCCCGGATACCGGCGGCCTTGAGCCGTTCCAGCTGCCACTGAATCAGACTGCGGCCGGCGACGGTCAGCAGCGGCTTGGGCTGCGTCGCCGTCAGGACCCCCATGCGCTGACCCCGGCCCGCCGCCAGAATCATGGCCCTCATGAACGCAGCAGCGCCTCGATGTCGGCCACCTCCTTCGGTGCCATGCTGGCATCGAGCACCTCGCCGCCGGCGGCCGTAACCAGCACATCATCTTCGATGCGAATGCCGATGCCGCGCCACTGGGGGGCCACGCTGTCGTCGTAGGTTTGAATGTAGATGCCCGGTTCAACGGTAATCACCATGCCCTCCTCGTAGCGGCGGCTCTGGCCCTCGACCTTGTAGATGCCGACGTCGTGCACGTCCAGGCCGAGCCAGTGGCCGGTGCCGTGGGGGTAGAACTGCTTATAGCGGTTGTCGGCAAACCAGTCGCTGACGCTGCCGCTGATGATTTTCAAATCCAGCAGGCCCTGGATGATGACGGTGGCGACGCTGTCGTGCAGCTCGGTGTGGCGAATGCCGGCCTTGGCGTTGGCGATGCCGGTTTTCTGGGCCGCCAGCACGATTTCATAGAGGGCCTGCTGTTCGCGGCTAAACTTGCCGTTGATGGGGAAGGTGCGGGTCAAATCGCCGGCATAGCCGCCCAGCTCGGCGCCGGCATCCACCAGCAGCAAATCGCCGGCCCGCAGCGGCGCGTTGTTTTCCCGGTAGTGCAGGCAGCAGGCATTGGCGCCGCCGGCGATGATGCTGGGGAAGGACCAGTCGCAGCCCTCCTCGCGGAAGCCGTTTTCCACCGCCGCCTGAATCTGGTACTCGTTCTTGGCCGTGCCGGCGCGCAGCATGGCGGCCCGGTGGCCGAGGGAAGAAATACGGGTGGCCTCGCGCATCAGGGCCAGTTCCTCGGGCCCCTTGCGCAGGCGCATTTCCGCCGCCAGCTGGCGCAGGTCGCCGATGCCGTCGATACTGGCGCCGCCCCGGCCGTTGAGCTGGTGAATCTGGCGCAGCAGGGCACTGGCGCGGCGGTCGTCGGTGGGACTATCGCCGCAGAGGGTGTAGAGATGATTAATGTCGGCCAGACTGGCGGCGAGGCCATCGAGCCGGCGCAGGGGAAGCGCTTCGTTCACGCCGTAGTCGCGCTGGGCGCCCTCCTGGCCAACGATTTTGCCCTCCCAGATTTCCCGCAGCGGGTCGCGTTCGTAGCTGTAGAGCGTGTAGTGGGGCGCACCGTTCCTGGTGGTGAAGACGGCCACGGCCTCGGCCTCGGGAAAGCCGGTGAAATACCAGAAATAGCTTTCCTGACGGAAGGGGTAATGGACATCGTTATTGCGCCGGGCCTCGCCGGGGGCAAAGAGCACCACGGCGCTGTTCGGCGGTAGCTGCTGCAGCAGCAGGGCGCGGCGGGCGGCAAAAATGTCGGCACTGAGATTTCCGTTCATGGTTTTAGTCCTCGCAAAATGTCATCAAAGGTAATGGGGTCGCCGCTCCGGGCCGGGGTCGGCTCGGTGCGGGGACGGGGGGGAAGGCTGGGTTGGGGGGCCCGGGCTTTACGGCGTTCCGGCGAAGCGCTTCCGCCGGCCGAAGCGCTTCCCGGTGTCTCCTCCAGTCCGGCCAGCAGCTGGTCAAACTGGCGCAGCTTCAGGGTGCGGGCGTCGCGCTGGCGCTCCGGGCTCAGACTTTCGGCCGAACGCAGCTGGTCGGCCGGCAGTTCCTGGAGAAAGCGGCTGGGGCTGACGCTCTTCGGCGTGAATTTCTTGCCCTTGGCCGTCGGATTGAAACCGCCGCGCTGGCGGCAGTAGCTCAGCTGCAAATCCTCCTTGGCCCGGGTCATGCCCACATAGAGCAGCCGGCGCTCCTCCTCGATGCTGTCCTGGCTGTTGGCATGGGGCAGCAGGCCCTCCTCGCAGCCGACCAGAAAGACCTGGCGGAATTCGAGGCCCTTGGCGCTGTGCAGGGTCATGAGCTGCACCGCCGGCCGGTTGTCCTCCTGGCGCGCCAGCAGGTCGCGCAGATTGAGATGGTCGAGCAGCGCCTCCAAATCGTTGAGCCGGTCGTCCTCCTGGCCCCAGCGCCGCAGCCAATCCTGGAGCTGGGCCAGGCGCTTCAGCCGGTTTTCGTTGCTCTGGGCGTCGCCGTGCAGAGCCTCCAGATGGTCGCGATAGCGGATGTCGTCAATGACCTGGCCGAGCAGTTCCGCCGCCGTCAGACTGGCCGCCGCCCGCTGCCAGCCCTCCACCAGCTCAACGAAGGCCAGCAGGGCCCGGTGGCCGCTGGCCGGCAGCTGGCTAATCAGGCCAAAATCGCGGCAGGCGGCGAAGAGGGACAGCTGGCGCTCGCCGGCGTAGGCGCTGAGTTTGCTCAGGGTGGTTACGCCGATTTCCCGCTTCGGCGTGTTGCAGATGCGGATAAAGGCGCTGTCGTCGTCGGGGTTGTTGATGAGGCGGAGATAGGCGAGCAGGTCGCGGATTTCCGCATAGTCGAAGAGGCTAAGGCCGCCGGTGATGACGTAGTCCAGCCGGCTTTCACGCAGGAACTCCTCAAAGACCCGGCTCTGAAAATTGCTGCGGTAGAGAATGGCAAAGTCGCTGGGCTGGTAGCCGTAGAGCTTGACGCGCCGGTCGATTTCCGCCACCACGGCCCGGGCCTCGGCCCGGTCATCGGCGAAGGACTGCAGCAGCACGCCGGCGCCGGCGTCCAGATTTGACCAGAGCTGCTTTTCCACCACGTGGGGATTGTGGGCAATCAGCGCGTTGGCACAGGCGAGAATCTGCCGGTGGCAGCGGTAGTTCTGTTCCAGTTTGATGGTGCTGAGGCGGGGGAAATCGTGCTGCAGCTGGGCGATGTTCTCGGGCTGGGCGCCGCGCCAGCCGTAGATGGACTGGTCATCGTCGCCGACGGCGGTCAGACAGGGCCGGTCGCCGACCAGCAGTTTCAGCAGCTCGTACTGGCACTGGTTGGTGTCCTGGTACTCATCGACGAGCAGATAGCGGATTTTGCTCTGCCAGTGCCAGAGCGCTTCCCGCTCGCTCTGGAAGAGGCGCAGCGGCAGCACCAGCAAATCATCGAAATCCAGCACGTTATAGGCGCGCAGCCGCTGCTCATAGGCCCGGTAGAGGGCGGCGCTGGGCAGCTGCTGGCGCAGCGCTTCCTCGGGCTCGATGCCGCCGTTCTTATAGGAAGAAATCAGCATCTGCAGCTCCTTGACCTGGTCGCTGTTACCGTTGCCGCTGAGTTCTTTCAATAAATTCAAACAGTCGGCCGCGTCGAGAATCGTAAAATTGCGGCGCAGATTCAATCGCTGGCCTTCCTGGCGTACAATCTCCAGCCCCAAACGGTGGAAGGTGGAAATATTCGGCCCCACCGCTCCCGAATTCAGCAATTTGCGACAACGTTCCTGCATCTCCCGGGCGGCCTTATTGGTAAAGGTCAGCGCATAGATACTCTGGGCCGGCAGCCCGGCGCTGTGCACCAGATAGGAGATTTTCTGGGTGATAACCCCCGTCTTGCCACTGCCGGCCCCGGCGATAACCAGCAGGGGGCTGTGGAGATGTTGGACGGCGGCCCGTTGTTGAGCATTGAGGCGATTCACAAACTTTCCCGCAATTAAAAGACCCGATTTTAACAGACCAGAGCGCTGCGGCCGTGGCCCGCCGGCGCCTCCTGACGTTGAGGAATAAGCATGCAATACCAAAATCTCGGCCCCACCGACCTGAAAATCAGCCGTATCTGTCTCGGCACCATGACCTGGGGCGAACAGAACAGCGAGGCCGAAGCCCATGAACAGCTGGACTACGCCTTGGCTCAGGGCGTTAACTTCATCGACACCGCCGAACTCTACCCCGTCCCGCCCCAGGCCAGCACCTATGGCCGTACCGAAAGCATCATCGGCAGCTGGCTCAAGGCCCGGGGCAACCGCGCCCAAATCGTGCTGGCCTCGAAGATTGCCGGCCCCTCCCGGGGCGAGGCCGAACGCTACATTCGCGGCGGCTCCCGCTTCAACCGCGAGCAGCTGCGCGCCGCCTGCCACGCCAGCCTGAAGCGGCTGCAAACGGACTACCTCGACCTCTACCAGCTGCACTGGCCGGAACGGCCGGTAAACTTCTTCGGCCGGCTCGGCCTCGACGCCCTCGGCGACGAAAGCGACCTGACACCGCTGGCCGAAACCCTGGCCGCCCTGGACGAACTGCGCCGCGAGGGCAAGATTCGCCACTATGGCCTGTCCAACGAAACCCCCTGGGGGGTGCTGGCCCACCTCCGCGCCGCGCTGCCCGGTCTCCCGCTGGTGTCGGTGCAAAATCCCTACAACCTGCTCAACCGCAGCTATGAGGTGGGCCTGGCCGAAATCTCCCTGCGCGAAAACATCGGCCTGCTGGCCTATTCGCCGCTGGCCTTCGGCCTGCTCAGCGGCAAATATCTGGCGCCGCGCGAACAATGGCAGCCCGATTGGCGCCTGGCCAAATTCGAGCGCTTCCAGCGTTACAACCAGCCCCGGGGCTACGAGGCCACCGGCCGCTATCAAGCCATCGCCGCCGCCTGGGGCCTGAGCCTGACCCAGCTGGCCCTGGCCTTTGTCAATCAGCGCCCCTTCGTCCAGGCCAACATCATCGGCGCCACCACGCTGGAACAGCTGCGCGAAAACATCGCCAGCCTTGAGGTGGTGCTAGATGCGGACACCCTGGCCGCCATCGACGCCGTCCACCGCGACATCTCCAATCCCTGCCCCTGAATGGCATGAGCGCGGACAACCACCCGGAGGACAATCCCAACCGCAGCCGCCAGCGCATTGCGCCCAAATCCCGGGAAATGGAGGAGGCGCTGCTGGCTGCCCTGCTGGTCAATAACGAGCTCTGGGAGCGCGTCGAGGGCCGGCTCCAGCCGGAGGATTTCAGCGAACGCCAGCACCGGCAGATTTACGCCGCCATGGCCCGGCTGCTCGACCGGGGCGCCAGCCTCAACAGCCTGACCCTCATCGACGAACTGCGCAGCCTCGGCCAGCTCAGCTTCGACGAGAGCTCCCTCTACATTAATAAGTTGGAGCAGGAGGCCGTTTCCTTCAGCCCCGGCAACTTTGAACACGTCATTCAGACCGTCCGCGACCGGGCCACCATGCGCGCCCTGATTGGAGTCTGCGAGGAAACCATCGAGGACGTCTACCAGCCCCGGGGCCGGGACGCCCGCGACTTGCTCGAACTGGCCGAAACCCGGGTTTTCCAGCTCGGCAACCAGTACCGCAGCCAGGAGGGCGGCGGCTTCCAGCGCTCCCGGGTCATTGTCGCCGAGACGGTGGAGTATGTGCGCAGTCTGGTGGAACACCAGAGCGCCGTAACCGGCCTGTCCACCGGCTTTCGCGATTTGGACTATATGACCGCCGGCCTCCAGCCCGGGGAGCTCATCATCGTCGGCGGCCGTCCGTCCATGGGTAAGACCACCTTCGTGATGAACATCGCCGAAACCGTGGCCCGCAACGGCTTTCCCACCGCCATCTATTCGCTGGAAATGCCGGCGCGCTCGCTGATGCTGCGCATGATTAGCACCTCCAGCCGGATTCCGCACAATCAGCTGCGTGTCGGCAATCTCAGCGAGCTGGACATGAACCGCCTCGCCCTCACCGTCAATGAGCTACGCGAACTGCCGCTGTTCATCGACGACTCCTCCCACATGACCATGAGCGAAATGCGCTCCCGGGCCCGGCGGCTGAAGCGGGAACAGCAGGGCCTGGGCCTGATTGTGGTGGACTATCTCCAGCTCATGCAGCCCGAGCGCGGCAACGATTCCCGCGTCAATCAGATGACGGACATTTCCCGGGGCCTGAAGCTGCTGGCCAAGGAACTGAACGTGCCGGTGATTGCCCTGTCCCAGCTCAACCGCGCCCTGGAGAGCCGCGAAAACAAGAACAAACGGCCGAAGCTGTCCGATTTGCGCGACTCCGGTTCCATCGAACAGGATGCGGACGTGGTGATGTTCGTCTACCGCGATGCCTACTATGGCGAGGCCAACGGCGACCGGCGTCCGCCCAGCGAAATCATCATTGCCAAGCAGCGCAACGGCGAGCTCGGCACCGTCAATCTCAACTTCGAGGGCCAGTTCCTGCGCTTCTCCGACCTCAATCCCGGCCCGGATGAGCAGGCGGAGGGCCAGTTCCACGCCCCCGGCAGCCACGGAATCTAATATGCGTCCCCTCCAACGAATTCTTGATTTGGCCGCGCTGGCCCATAACCGGCGCGAATTGCAACGCCGGGCCGGGGCCCGCCGGCTGATGGCGGTGGTCAAGGCCAACGCCTACGGCCACGGCGTCGAAGCGCTCAAGCCGGTGCTGGACGAGGTGCCGCTACTGGCGGTGGCGGCCATCGATGAGGCCCTACGGCTGCGCGCCCTCGGCTACCGCCAGCCGGTGCTGCTGCTGGAGGGCTTTTTCCACCGGGACGAGGCCCCGCTGGCGGCGGCGGAAAACTTCTGGCCCTGCCTGCACAACGAGGAGCAGTGGGCGCTGATTCCGCCGGGGACGGCCCTCACCGTCTGGCTCAAGCTCGACAGCGGCATGCACCGGCTCGGCTTCGACGGCCCCGGCTACGAACGGGCCCGCCAGCTCCTGGCCCAGCGGCCGGAATGGCAGCTGCGCGGCCTGCTTTCCCATTTCCACCGGGCCGACGAGGCCGATTTGGGCCCGAGCCGGGCCCAGCGCGACGGGCTGAAGCGCTTCGTTCCGCCGGCCGGAGTCGAACGCAGTTTCAGCAACAGCGCCGCCCTGCTGGCCCTGGAGGACGTGGAGGAGGAATGGGTACGGCCGGGCCTGGCTCTCTATGGGCTGTCGCCGTTTGCGGCCAGCGTCGGCGCCGATTTCAATCTGCGGCCGGTCATGACCCTGCGCACCGAGGTCATCGCCACCCACCGGCTGGAGGCCGGCGACCGGGCCGGCTACGGCGGCCAGTTTGAGGCCCCCACGGCCGGCACCCTGGCCACCATCGCCCTGGGCTACGGCGACGGCTTTAAGCGCGAAATCGTCCCCGGCCGCGTTCGGCTGCACCTGAACGGCCGCCTCTATCCGCTGGTGGGCCGGGTGGCCATGGACATGAGCCTGCTGTGGCTCGGCGCCGACACGGCCCGGCCCGGCGACGAGGTCATCATCTTCGGCGCCGATAATCCGGCCGAGACGCTGGCGGCAGCCCTGGACACCATTCCCTATACCCTCAGCACCACCCTCACCGCCCGGGTCGCCACGGTGCTACGCCCGGCCGGGGACTAAGCGCTTCCTTCCTCCGAAGCGCTTCGGTTCGCTAACCCCGATAAATGAAGCGCTCCCCCTTCTAACCTGAAGTCCCGGCCCGAAGCGCTTCGCTCTGGCCCGGCTTCCAACCATGAAGCGCTTCGCTATCAGCCTGTCGCTCTAAAAGCAGCGCTTCACTTACAACTTTTGAGAACGAAGCGCTTCAGTTCGCTTGGCCCCGACAAACGAAGCGCTTCGGTTTGATTATTCCGCGACTTCAAGTCGAAGCGCTTCGGTTTCAGAACCCTTTCCGGGCGAAGCGCTTCCCTTGGCGACTAAAAACAACGCCCGCCGGGCCAAGACCGAAGCGCTTCGTTTTGGCTACGCCGCTGGAAGCGCTTCCCCTTCTGACCTAAAGCCCTAGCTAGAAGCGCTTCGTCGATAACCGAAGCGCTCCCTTCCCCGTCCCTCCTAACGAAGCGCTTCACTCTGCCAAGACTTCTAACAACGAAGCGCTTCGGTTTGGTTACTCCGCTGGAAGCGCTTCCTTCTGGAGCCCCAAGCCGAAGCGCTCTAATGATTCACTCGTCGGGCCGAGAAAATCTATCGGCTGAGGCGGAAGCGCTTCGCCATTAACCAGCCGCCGAAAATGAAGCACTTCCTTTAGTGGTTTTAGGCCGAAGCGCTTCGGTTTAATTGCCCAGCCCGAAGCGCTTCCCCGGCCCGCGTCGAACAAAATCGGCTTTAGTCGGCCGGCGCTTCATTCAGCCAGGGCGGTGCCGGGCTGGGCCAGGGCGTCGAAGGCGGCCAGCGCCTCTTCCACACTGTCATAGACTTCACCGCCACCGGCTCGGGCTTCGGCAATGGCGGCCCGGGTCAGAGCATTGAGCACCGGCGTAGCGTGATGATTAAAAGTTAGAGGAATGGTCTGGGTATCGGCGATTTGGCGCAGAAAGAGTTTGACCGCCTGGGCCGGGGTCAGGCCATAACGTTCGATAACAGGAAAAGCCCGTTCTTTCAGTTCTTCTTCCATGCGGATATTGAAATTAATGCTCATGGTGGCTCCTTATAAAAATCAGCACGATTGTAGAGCCGATGGCCCAGCAGCGGCCAATGGTTTAGGCCCCGGCCCGGCGCCCGGCCTCTGGCTATAATGAGCCCCTGTTTAATAACCCTCGGAGAATCAACATGGATTTTCGTTCCCTGGCCGAACGCTGGCTGGAGCTTGACCCGGACCCGGAAAGCCAAAACGAACTGCGGGCCCTGCTCGATGACCCAGAGGCCCTGGCCGAGCGCTTCGCCGGGCGCCTCAGCTTTGGCACCGCCGGCCTGCGCGGCCCCCGGCGGGCCGGCCCCAACGGCATGAATGCCCTGGTGGTGATGCAGAGTGCCCTAGGATTGGCCCGCTATCTGAAGAAAAATTTCGTCAATCCATCGGTGGTCATCGGCTACGACGCCCGCGCCCAGGGCCAGGATTTCGCCCAGCGCAGCGCCGCCGTGTTGCAGGGGGCCGGGGTGGAAACCCATCTGCTGCCCCGGGCCCTGCCCACGCCGGTGCTGGCCTATGTGCACCGGGCGTTGAACAGCACCGCCGCCATCATGGTAACGGCCAGCCACAATCCGCCCGGCGACCAGGGCTATAAGGTCTATCTGGGCGGCGCCCAAATCATCGCCCCCAGCGACAAAGCCATTGCCGCCGAAATCGACGCCGTCGCCGCCGAGGCCGCCCCCTTCGTGCTCAGCGACGCCTACCAGCCGGTGGCCGAAAGCCATATCACCGCCTATGTGCACCGGGTGGCCCAGCTCATCACCGCCCCGCCGGCGCCGCTGAACTATGTCTACACGGCCCTGCACGGCGTCGGCACCGCCACCCTGCTGGCGGCCCTGGGCCAGGCCGGTTTGAACCCGCCAACCCTGGTCCGGGCCCAGTGCGACCCCGACCCGACCTTCCCCACCGTGGCCTTCCCCAATCCCGAGGAGGCCGGCGCGCTGGATTTGGCCCAGGCCACCGCCACCGAGGTGGGCGCCGACCTCATCATCGCCAACGACCCGGACGCCGACCGGCTCGCCGTTGCCCTGCCCGGGCCCGGGGGCTGGCAGCGCCTGTCCGGCAACCAGATTGGTTTGCTGCTCGGCTGGGCCGCCGCCCGCTCCGGCAAGAAGGGGGTGCTGGCCACCACGCTGGTTTCCAGTCCGCTGCTGGCCGAGGTGGCGAAGCGCTTCGGCCTCGGCTACCGGGAGACCTTGACCGGCTTCAAATATCTGGGCCGGGTGGACCGGCTGCTATTTGCCTACGAGGAAGCGCTGGGCTATCTGGTCAAT
The DNA here is from genome assembly GCA_963532425.1 of uncultured Cardiobacteriaceae bacterium. GTDB lineage: Bacteria > Pseudomonadota > Gammaproteobacteria > Cardiobacteriales > Cardiobacteriaceae > CAUSKK01. The sequence continues at coordinate 39,585 of CAUSKK010000001.1, read as the reverse complement.
CCGCAGATGGTGCATGACAAGGACGGCATCGCCGCCGCCCTGGCCCTGCTCAATCTCCAGCTGGAGTTGCAGGCCGAGGGCAAAACCCTGGCCGACCACTGGCAGGAGTTCGTTGCCACCTTCGGCGCCAGCGCTAGCGGCCAGGTGGCGAAGCGCTTCCCCAGTCTGGCCGAGGCCCAGGCCGCCATGCAGCAGGTGCGCGCCGCGCCCCCCACGGAAATCGCCGGCCGGCCGGTGTTGGCGGTCAAGGACTATCGCGACGACCCCCACTGGGCCAGCGACATTCTGCGCCTGGATTTGGACGGCGCCCGGCTGCTCTACCGGCCCTCGGGCACCGAGGCCAAGTTGAAAATCTATCTGGACGTCAGCGGCCCGGACGAGGCCCACTGCGCCGAATATCTCCGGGAACTGGAGGCCGCCCTATGAACCGTCTGTTCATTGCCCTGCTGCTGCTGGCTGGCCTGGCCCGGGCCAACAGCGATGCCCAGGCCCCGACGGCGCCGCCGGACTGGGTGCAGAACTACATGCAACGCCAATTTCCCCTCAGCGAGAAATGGCAATGCCGGCTGCACGAGGGCCCGGCCTTCGCCAGTGGCAAAGACCGCGCCAGCTACTGCATGCGCTACCAGCAGCACCGGCGCGTCGGCAATCTGAACTATGTGCTCTTCCTCGGCGATAACCTGCTGACGGCCCAGGTCAATCCCGGCCTGGCTATGCTGGTGGTGCTCGACGACGACGGCCAGCCCCAGTCCAGCGGTTCCATGCTCGTCGGCAGCTGGGGCAATGCCCCCACCATCTGGCAATGGCGCCAGCTCGGCCCGGACGTCTGGGCCGCCGATGGTGAAGTGGGCGATTCCCAGCAGGGCACCATCTGCGGTTCCCGGGTGCTGCTCTATCCCCAGGGCCGGCAGATTCGCCGCGAGCGCATCGCCAGCCGCCTGGACAACCGCGCCCAGTGGGAAAGCTGCGACGAGGACTGTGAACGGCAGCAGACCCTGCTGAAGGCCGAACTGCGCGTGCGCGACGATTTGGCCCCGGTCAAGGGCCTCTACCCGCTGGAAATGCTGGTGGAGGGCTATCGCGGCATCAAACGCTATGCCACCAAGTACAACGACCAGGTGTTCACCTTCAGCCACGACGGCGAACACTACCGGGCGCCGGAGGATTACCCGCTGCCGGCGCCCGCCGATTTTTAATTTGAGGATATAAAAATGAAGAAAACCCCTCTGGCCCTGCTGCTGGGCCTGCTCGGAGGCAGCGCTTCGGCCCAGAACGCCGCCCCGGCTAATCAGACCCTCCGGCTGGAACCAATTCAGGTCAGCACCTCGGCCCTGCGCACCACCACCGGCCTGGCCCTGAGCCCCAAGGACACGCCCCAGTCGGTGTCCAATATCGACAGCCGCCAGCTGCAGGAACGCGGCATCACCACCCTGAAGGACGCCCTGAAAACCACCACCGGCGTGAACGTCGTCCCCGATTCCACCCGCACCCGCTTCCAGACGCGCGGCTTCTACATTGACCAAATCGAAGAGGACGGCCTCGCCAGCACCGTACCCGGTGCCAGCGGCAACCCCTACCGCGACGCCCAGAGTCTCAGCGACCTGGCCATCTACGACCACATCGAAGTGGTGCGCGGGGCCACCGGTCTGACCCAGGCCAACGGCGAGCCCGGCGGCACCATCAACGCCGTGCGCAAGCGGCCCACCGCCGAAACGAAGGCCAGCATTGAGGGCAGCGTGAACAGCTTCGGCCGGCAGCGGGCCGTCTTTGATGCCTCGGGTTCGCTGAGCAAGGGCCAGGATTTGCGCGGCCGGGTGATTGGCGTCCTCGGCAAGGACAGCACCTTCAAGGAGCGCGGCAAGGGTGAGCATTACACCCTCTACGGTGTCATGGAGAAGGACTTCGGCCCCGATACCACCGCCCGCCTCGGCGGTCTGGTGCAGAACGAGCGTTCCACCCCGGACCCCTTCGGTCTGCCCATGGCCGAGGGCGGCCGCGATGCCCATTTCCCGCGCAAGCGCTACCTGGGCTTCAACTGGAACCGCAGCGACTTCGAGAAATTCAACGCCTTCGGGGAAATCGAACACCGCTTCCACCCGGATTGGCAGTGGCAGACCAAATTCGGCTTCAGCAAGGAGGGTTCCTTCAGCCACTTCGGCGCCCTGGCCAACAGCAGCACCAGCTATGGCGGGCTGAAGAGCGGCGACAAGTTGGCGCTGAATAATATCAATCGCTACGACAACTGGGGCCAGCAGTTCCAGGTGCAAACCGGGGTTATGGGCAAATATCAGGCCCTGGGCCGCGACCATGACCTGTTTGCTAACTACAGCTTCAGCCACGAGCGCGACCGCACCCGCTGGCGCCGCCAGCGCAACGACACCGCCTTTGACCCCTACAGCTTCCGGGGCGACGAGCTGGCCCGGCCGAACTGGAGTCAGTTCGACGACCGCACCCGCTACGCCAGCCAGCGGAAGAGCCACGCCATCAGCCTCGGCACCCGTTTCAACGCCCTGGACAATTTCCACATCCTCGCCGGCGGCCGCTACACCCACTGGCAGGGTAAAAATCTGGTGGACTACGACTGGTGGAACGGCAAGCCCGACCCCGACTCGGACAGCCTCAGCCGCCCGAAGCGCAGCCGCTTCGTCCCCTATCTGGGTCTGAGCTATGACATCGACGCCCATAACACCCTCTACGCCCACCACAGCCGCATCTTCAAGCCCCAGGGCAGCCGCGACCTGCAGGGCAATTTCCTGCCGCCGCTGCTCGGCAGCAATAGCGAAATCGGCTGGAAGGGCGAGTGGCTGGACGGCGACCTGAACGCCAGCGTCGCCCTCTTCCAGGTGGAACAGCGCAACCGGCCCATCGCCATGACCGACGCCGCCACGAAGAAAAACTACGCCATTGCCAGCGGCAAGGTGCGCAGTCGCGGCGTCGATGTGGAGGTATCCGGCAAGGTCAATGAGGACTGGCAGGTCTTCGCCGGCTACACCTATAACCGCAGCAAATACCTGAGAACCGAGAGCGACCGCTATCCGGCCGGCATGAATTTCAGCCGCCACACGCCCCGCCACCTCTTCCGCCTCTACAGCAGCTACCGCCTGCCGAGCCGCTGGACCGTGGGCGCCGGCGTGGACTTCCAGAGCCGGGCCAGCAGCCTGTGGGGTGTGTCCCAGGGCAGTTACGCACTGGTTAATGCCAATGCCAACTATCAGGTCAATGACCATTTCAACGTTGGCATCAGCCTGAACAACCTGACCAACAAGCGCTACTTCGAGAACCACCGGGTGCGCACCAACGGCATCAACAATTTCATCGGCGAACCGCGCAATGTGATGGTGAATTTCCGCTGGGATTTGTAGGCTTTCCGCCGTTTCAAACCAAAAAAAAAGCCCCCGATGGGGGCTTTGCTTTTTTAGTTTTTTTGGGCCGCTTCCACGCGCTGGTGAAGCGCTTCAATGGCTGAAAAATCTTTATCGGCACTGAGTAATTCCAGCTGGTAAATCTTAGCGGTGGCATAGTGAAAAATGTCAAATTTCCGTCTCTCTAGATTTCGGCTTTCATTCTTCTGTCTGGCCTCAAAGTCATCAAAACGATACAAATCCCGGGCTAAATCAGCCACCGTTTGGGTGATTTCCAGCAGTTCGAAGCCACTAAGCGCCTTTTCCATACGTTGGAATTTTTCTTCACTTTCCCAAGGCACACCGCGCAACACCTCATAGCGAATAAGTGGCGTCAGCACAAAGCGGCTATTGCCATCGTTTAATTTAGTTCTGAAATCTTCCAGCACCGGCCGCCGAATATCCGGAGCTCGTGCTTCATCCAATAGTGAAATCAGATAGTTAGCGTCCAGTAGATAGGTGGTCATGGCTTCTCTGCTCCGTCGGTCAGCTCCTCCTGTACCCAGCGAAGCAACTCGGCTTTGGCGGCCTGTTGGTCGTTGTTGGCTAGCCGTTCCAATTTAGCCTCATTGACCTTGACGCCGAAGGCATCCTGTAGCAAATCCACCAGTGCCGTTTGGTTCGGCCGAGGAATTTTCTGACCTCGTACCACACCATCCGCATCGCGCTGGAGTCGATAGGCCTCTCCCTCGGCCAGCGAGCTAATGATGATTGGTGAATGGGTGCTAACTACGAAGGTAGTGTTAGGAAAAAGACGTTTTAGCAGTGGAAGAATTTTCAGTTGCCAACTGGTGTGCAGATGGCTTTCGATTTCGTCAATAAGCACAATGCCTTGTACCTGGTCCAAATCTTCTGCATTGGTGAGATAGCCATAGCCGGCGATGATACTTTGGATAACTTTCAACAGCGAAGTAAAACCGCTGGAGAGTTCAGAAAGTTGGCGTTTTTCTCCCTCAATTTTTATCCCAACATTATTAGCGCCGTCGATTTCAAGAAATTTTGGGTCAATACGATTATCTATTTGATTTAGAAGCTTAAGCAGCACTTTAATTTCTATTTCACGATTATCTTCCTGATTTTGGTAAGGATTAGCCGATTGGGCCCGTAGTACTAGCCATTTACCAATGTCAGTATTCATATTTAGACTTTTGATTTTATCTCTACCATTTTCTAAGACAAATAAATAGATAAACTCACTTAAATAAGTGTATCGACGAGCTTCCCAAGTTCCTAATAAGGTAGTCCCGTTAGAATTTTTATTCTGAATAATCCCTCGTTCGTTAGCGGCCAAATAAACAAAAGGGGAAAAATGCTCATAGGGCAAATCAGTTAACTTCATTAATTCAATTTTTTCTTCTGCTGATGTTTCATTACTTATTTTTGAATCTAGAATTCCTAATCTTATTAATATTGTCTTAGTTGTTTTGCCATAAGGTAGGCAATATCTATCAGGTCCAAGCCCCCAAGTATCTAATCTTTTTGAGTATTGATGACTAGATAGCAACGTCGCAAATAAACACTCTAAAAACTTTGTTTTCCCAACGCCGTTTTCTCCAATCAGCGCATAGACCTGCTGGCCGGGTTCAAAATCCACCCGCATGGTGCCCACACCACGCACCCCTTCAAATTCAATGGGGCCGAGGCCTCGGAAAGTCTTTTCTGTCATGGTTTTTCCTTGTTTGTAAGTTTCAAAATTAATCGTCCCAGCGTTCTTCCCGCAGGGTTTTCAGCGGGCGCCGACCCCGCCGTTCATAGAAGCGGGCGGCCTCGCCGTTGCCGACCCAGAGGTTCAGGGTCAGGGCGACGCCGCCCCGGGCGCGGGCCTCGGCCTTCAACGCCGCATAGAGCGCTTCGCCAATGCCCCGGCCCCGGGCGCTGGCCTCGACGCCGAGGTCATCGAGATAGAGCGGCCGCCGGGCGCGCAGCGGGCCACCGGGGCCGCCCTCGTCGCGCCGCCGGCCGAGGCCGTAGCCACGCACCGGGCCATCGATGTCGGCCCAGACCCGAAAGCTTTTCTCCGGGTCGGCGCCGAGAGCGGCGATTTCGGCGTTGGTGTATTTGCGGGCCCCGGCCCGGAAGCTGTCCGGGCGCGAGTCGGCGGGCCGGGCGGGCACCTGGGGGAACCGGGCCGGCACGTCGGCGGCGGTGGCGGGGCGGATATTTGGGTTCATCATTTTTCCTCCGGGAAGTGAGAGGCCCCCATTTCAGGGGCTCGGCAGCTCGACAAAATCATCGCCCCCAAACCGCCGCACCGGTGCGCCGCGCTGCACCTGCCAGTGCTGGCGGTGCTGCTGCTGGGCCCGTTGCGCCTGCCGTTCGGCCCGAAGCGCTTCCCGTTTTTCCGTCAGCAGCCGGCGGGCAGTGGCCTTGTTGCGGCCCTGGCTGCGTTCGACCTGCACCTTGACGCGCAGGCCGCTGGCCCGGTCTTCGGCCCACACGGCGCTGTTGGTCTTGTTCACGTGCTGGCCACCCCGGCCCGAGGCCCGGCAGGCGGAAAAACGCAGGTCGGCGGCGGCCGGGGGAAGCGCTTCGTTCTCGAGGCGAAAGACACCGAGGAACCAGTTTTTACGTCGGTGGCCGGGGCGCAGACGGCTGGCCCACTGCCACTGCACCGTGCCGAGCCAGCGGCCGGCCAGTGCTTCGGCCTGCTCCCCCACCAGCCGCAGCCGGAGGGAGTGGAAGCCGTGCGGGCTGGCCTCGGCCTGGAGTCGCTGCACCCGGACGCCGAGGGGAAGCGCTTCGGCCCTGAGCCGCCGTTCCAGATGGACGAGGCCGAGCTGGCACTCTGGAACTCCGTGGGCGGCGCTCAGCAATAAATTAATCACGGCCACCTCCGGAACTTTGGGTTTTATAGGTGAGCAGCGGCGTCAGGCGCAGCACCGGCTCGATGAGGCCGGCCGTGGTCAGCAGGCTGATGGTGTGCTCAATGTTGCGGTAGGCCTGGGGCGCCTCGTCGTAGAGCAGAGTTTTATCGGCGCAGATGACGTGGCCACCGAAGGGATTGCGGCGCAGCTCCTCGGGCCGGTATTTATCCGCCAGCCGGCTTTTGCAGGCGCCGCGCTGCCACTTGCGCCCGGCCCCGTGGGCCAGGCTGGCCAGATTGCCGCCGTCTTTACCGGTGGGTTTTACCAGGTAGGAATGGCTGCCGCGCGAGCCGGCGATGACCACCAGCCCCGCGTTCGCCGGCGCCGCGCCCTTGCGGTGCAGCCAGCCCGATTCACCGTTAAGGCAGGTCTGGCTTAAGCGATTGTGGCTGCAATCGGACAGCAGGAGCAGTTTGCAGTGAAAGGCCCGGGCCAGCCGCTGGGCAATCAGCAGCCGATTGGCCGCCGCAAAGCGAAGCGCTTCGTCGTGGGCCTGTAGATAATCCCGGGCGGCGGTGCCGTCGGCGGGAAGCGCTTCGTGGCCGTGGGCTTCCACCTGCCGGCGCAGAATGGCCCCGCCGAGGCCGCGCGAACCGCTGTGAATGAGCAGCAGCAGCCGTTCCGGGTCAAAGTGGGGCGGCAGATGTTGCGGCGCCAGCACCGCTTCCACGCGCTGCAGTTCGGCGAAGTGGTTGCCGCCGCCGATGGTGCCGAGGGCGTCCCGGTAGGGCGGGTGGGCGGCGCCGAGCAGTTCGGTGATTTCTTCGTCCCAGTCCGGGCCCAGCGGCGTTTCCAGCGGCGGCAGGCGGGCGATGAGTTTGTCCAGCTTGGTTTTCCGGCGCAGTAGGTCGGTCTGCCACAGGCCCATGCCACAGCCGATGTCGCTGCCGATGAGGGCGGGATAAATAAAGCTGCGACTGAAAAAGGCGGCGCCGATGGGATAGCCCCGGCCGGCGTGTAAGTCCGGCATGCCGGCGGCGGCGTCGATGCCGGGGAGCGCGGCGACCCGCTCCAGCTGTTGAATGGCGATGCCTTCGGGGGTGGTTTTGGCATCGCAGAGAAGTAGGGGTTGAGTGCCCATGAAATTCCTCACGTTTAGGCAATAAAAAGCCACCACCGGAAAACCGGCGGCGGATAGCGGTGCCGTCGTGGGGCGGGCTAAATCAGAAAATCAGGCCCGACGACGGCAAGGGGATGGGAAAAATCTCATGGCAACCTCCTTGCAGTGGGTGAAAAAAAAGACGGTGCCATTATGGCACCGTCCCGGCCTCAAAGCAGCACCGGCAGAACCTCAATTAGCGGCTCGTCCGTGGCCAGGGCGCTGAGCTGGGGCAGATACTCCTGAAAATGGGCGCTGGCCCCGTGGCCGTCGAAGGCATTTTGGTCGGCCCAGAGCTCGACGAACTCAAAACCCCGGGTCGGGGCGGCGTCCTCGGCGTCGGGCCGCTGGCAGAGATGATAGCTGCGGCAACCGGCCTCGGCCCGGGAGGCTTCCACCAGCGCCGTGGCCAGGGTTTGGAACAATTCCGCCTGCTCCGCCGGCACCCAAAATTGCGCCCGCACAAATAGGCCCATAAACACACTCCAAGAATTAACAAAAATTAAGTTCTATCTCTTAAGATAGGCCCAACCCGGGCCAGTGGCGCCGGGCGCGGTGGGAAGAGGTTCCGCCGCTCGACCATTCTATATCTGACAAACATCATCAAGGAATGTCTATGAACGATAGCGCACCGGCCGTTGTGCCCCTAATCACCAACGATGCCATCGCCTTTGGCGTGCTCATGGGGGTGCTCGGTCTCATTTTTTACACCGGCGGGCGCAAAACCGGCTTCTGGGCCAAGTTTTACACCCATATTCCCATGCTGCTGCTCTGCTATTTCCTGCCGGGCCTGCTCGGCACCTTCCACATCGTCAGCCCGGAAAACACCAAGCACATCTACCACATCGCCTCACGCTACCTGCTGCCGGCGGCCCTCTTCCTCCTCTGCCTGTCCATTGACCTGAAGAAAATCCTCAACCTCGGCTGGAAGGCCCTGGCCATGTTCTTCGCCGCCACCGTGGGCGTAATCCTCGGCGGGCCCTTTGCCGTCTGGCTTTTCCATATGATTAACCCGGAATGGGTGGCCGGCGACCTGTGGAAGGGCTTTTCCACCGTGGCCGGCAGCTGGATTGGCGGTGGCGCCAACCAGACGGCCATGAAGGAGCTCTACCAGGTGAACGACACCCTCTTCGGCGCCATGGTGGTGGTCGATGTGGTGGTGGCCGAAATGTGGATGCTGGCCCTGCTGTTCCTGGCGAAGAAATCCGACGGCGTCGATAGATGGCTCCAGGCCGACACCCGCGCCATCGAGGAGCTGAAGGCCAAGGTGGAACAGTACGCCCGCGAGAACGAGCGCATTCCCAACCTCAACGATTTAATGGTAATTCTCGGCCTGGCCTTTGTGGCGGTCGGTGCCAGCCACTGGCTCGGCAACGACATCGCCGGCTGGTTCAAGCAATTCCGCTGGGCGGCCAGCTACAGCCTGGACAGCGCCTTCCTCTGGCTGGTGATGCTGGCCACGGCCTTTGGCATTGCGTTTTCCTTCACCGGCGCCAAGCAGCTGGAACACGCCGGCAGCTCGCGCATCGGCTCGGTCTTCATCTACATTCTGGTCGGTTCCATCGGCATGCAAATGGAGCTGGACAAGGTCTTCAGCAACATCGGCGTCATTCTGGTGGGCGCGGTGTGGATGCTCTTCCACATCGTCTTTATCTTCATCGTTGCCAAGCTGATTAGAGCGCCGAGCTTCTTCCTGGCGGTGGGCTCCAAGGCCAACATCGGCGGCGCGGCCTCGGCGCCGGTGGTAGCGGCGGCCTTTCACCCGTCCCTGGCGCCGGTGGGCGTGCTGCTGGCCATTCTCGGCTATGCCATCGGCACCGCCGGCGGCTACCTCACCGGCGAAATGATGCGGCTGGTGGTGGGCGGCTAGTCCCAACCTTCCGAAAACCTGAACCCGGCTCCGGCCGGGTTTTTTTGTGGGCGCCTCCCAACTGAAATCCTTGGCCAACGAAGCGCTTGCTGCGCCGGCGGCTCGCTGTGCCTCTGCGCTCCTTCAGAGCTTGAAGCGCTTCGCTCGGAACAGCCTTTTCAGACCGAAGCGCTTCGTTCTATCGAGCCGGAGAAAACGAAGCGCTCCCCCTGCTGGCCTGAACCGAAGCGCTTCAGGCTGACAGGCCGGGGAAATCGAAGCGCCTGCGGTGCGGCTGGCGCCTGCTCGCTGAATCCTTACGGAAGCGCTTCGTTCTGGCGGCCTAGATAAAAGGGGAAGCGCTTCCGCTCGGCCACCCGTCGCCCACAAAAAAGCGCTCCGGGGAGCGCTTCGGTGGTTTATTGGCGGAGCGGGTGGGGTTTAGCTCTTGCTGTCCTCGGCACAGTGGCCGGGCACCACTTTACCCTTCTGCAGCTGTGGGCCCTCCCAGTGCTGGCCGGCCGGACAGCTCTTCGGCGCCACCCCGCGCGTGCCGCTCATCTGCACCGGCGTATTCGGCTGGGGCTTGCCGTGGCGCCAGAGCCAGGGGGCCACCGGCTGGGGCTGGGCCCAGAGGCCCTTGCGGTAGTCCTTGGCATAGCGCTGCAGCTCGTAGTAGCGGCCACTGGAACCGTAGTCCTCGGGATAGACCCAGGCGCAGCCCTGGGCGAGCAGCTCGGCGCCCACGTCCTGGCGGTTCAGCATCACCGTGCAAATTTGGCGGCCGTGTTTGTCCTGCTCGTCGCGGCAGACGGCCTCCACGTTCTGATTCAGCAGCATTTTTTCCAGGACCTGGGTGGCCTCGGCGCTGTATTCCTGATTTTTTTCGGGCGCGTCGATGCCGAAAAGGCGCAGGCCGAAGGTGCGCTGGTTTTTGGTCTGGAACATCACGCTATCACCATCGATGACGCTGATGACGGTGCCATTCAGGGTTTGATTGGCGGCGGCGCCCCAGCTCAGCAGAATGAAAATCAGTGAAAAAATTCGCATATTCTTTAGTTTCTCAAGGGTTTATTGACTCAAAGGCTTTATAACCCAAAAGACGGGAAAAAGGAACAAAAACGGCGGCGAAATTCGGACAATGGGCGCCCATTGTCCAATTATTCGCGCAGGGCCGCGTCCCAGTAGGCCGAGCTCTGCATTTCAAAGAGGCGGCTCTGGACGCGCTCATATTCAAAGGCCAGCTTCCGGCCCCGGTAGATTTCGGCCACCGGCACGGCGCTGGTCAGCAGCAGCTTCAGCGAGCGGTCATAGAATTCGTCCACCAGCAGCAGGAAGCGCTTGGCGGCGTCATCCTGGTCCTCGTACATGACCGGCACATTGACGATGCCCATCAGGGCGAAGCGCTTGCCGATTTCGATGTAGTCCTTCTGGGAGAAATAGCCCTGGCAGAGGTCGGCGAAGTCGAAGACGATGGTTTGCTGGTTGCGCGCCACGATGGGAATGGTGCGGCCGTTGATGTGGAAGGGGCTGTGGTCGTCCAGGGGCTTGCTGGTGAGCTCGGTCAAATCGCGCAGCAGGGCCCCATTGTTGGCCGCGTCGTTGGGACTGCGGAAGACGTTCTCGGCGTGGAAATGGCGGTGGCGGTAGTCCTCGCCGTCGGCCACGTGGTGGACGGTGAGCTTCTCCTTAATCCAGGCGATGGCCGGCAGGAAGCGCTCCCGCTGCAGGCCGTTTTTATAGAGATTATCCGGCTCGATGTTGCTGGTGGTTACCAGGGCGATGTTGTGGCGCTCGAAATTTTCCATGAGCTTGGCCAGCAGCATGGCATCGGTGATGTCGCTGACGGCGAATTCATCGAGCAGCACCACGTCCAGCTCCTGCTTCAGATTGGCGACGATGTAATCGATGGGATTTTCCCGGTTGCCGGCCTGGCGCAGGGCCTCGTGCAGCTCCAGCATGAAGCGGTGGTAATGGCGGCGCCGTTTGCGCGTGCCGGGCAGATAGTCAAAGAACAAATCCATGAGGAAGGTTTTACCCCGGCCGACGCCGCCCCAGCAGTAGAGACCGCCCACATAGGGCGTCGCCGCCGGCTGGCCGCGCAGCCGCTGCCAGAGGCTGGGCCGGGGGGTTGGCCGTTGCAGGCGCTGGGCGATGGCCTCCAGCAGGCCGATGATTTTCAGCTGTTCGCTGTCCTCGCCAAAGCCCTTGGCGGCAATGGCGGCGTGGTAGTTGTCGATGAGCATAGTTTCTCCGCTTAAAAAAAAAGCCTCGCGAGGAGGCTCGGCAACGCGGGGCGTGCCTAGATGAGTTGCAGGGGGGCAGGGCCGCTTTCCATGTGGCCGAGCACAAAGGCTTCGGCGCCGGCGCCGTTGAGGGTGGCCCGAAGCGCTTCGGCCTCGGCGGCCGGGGCAATGAGCACAAAGCCCACGCCCATGTTGAAGGTGCCGAAACACTCCTCCCGGCGCACCTGCCGTTGCACCCGTTCCAGCAGCGGCAGCGGCGGCAGATTTTTCGTTTCGACGATGGCACTCAGGCCGGCGCCGTAGGCCCGGGGCAGATTCTCCGGCAGGCCGCCGCCGGTGATGTGGGCGAGGCCGTGGATTTTGTGGTGGCGAAGCGCTTCCAGCACTGGCTTTACGTAGATGCGGGTCGGCGTCAGCAGGGTTTCGCCGACGGGCACGCCGTCGATGGTTTCGTGAAAATCGGTGAAGATGCGGCGCAGCAGCGAATAGCCGTTGCTGTGGTAGCCGCTGGATTTCAGGCCGATGAGCACGTCGCCGGCCTGGACTTGGCTGCCGTCGATGAGCTGGTCCTTCTCGACGACGCCGACGGCAAAGCCGGCCAAATCGTATTCACCCGGGGCGTAGAAATCCGGCATTTCCGCCGTTTCGCCGCCGATGAGGGCGGCGCCGGCCTGCTCGCAGCCGTCGGCGATGCCCTTGACGATGTCCGCCGCCGTGGCCGGGTTGAGCTGGCCGCAGGCCAGATAGTCCAGGAAGAACTGCGGTGCGGCGCCGTGGCAGAGAATGTCGTTCACGCACATGGCGACGGCGTCGATGCCGATGCTGTCGTATTTCTCCAGGGCGAAGGCGATTTTCAGCTTGGTGCCGACGCCGTCGGTGCCGGAAACCAGAATGGGATGGCGGTAGCCGCTCAAATCATAGAAGGCCCCGAAGGCGCCGATTTGGCTGAGTACCCGGCGGTTTAGCGTGCGCTGGGCATGGCCCTTGATGCGGGCGACGGTGTCATAGCCGGCCTCCTTATCAACGCCGGCGCTTTTGTAGTCGAGAGTCATGGGGAAAAGTTTCCGTAGGTTAGGGGGAAGTGGGGTCGGGAAGAACCAGCCAGTGGCGGCAGCCGGCCAGTTCCCGGTCGATGAGGGCGGCGATGGTGGGCCAGTCGCCCCGGCCCAGGCCGGCGCCGATGCGGGGATAGCCGATGCGCAGCGCCCCGAAGCGCTCCCGCACCGTGGCCATGACCAAGGCCACCGCCGCATAGTCCACCAGCACGCCCCGCCCGCGCCAATGGTTCTGGGTGTAGCCATTGACGATGGTCAGCCGGTGGTCGCCGCAGGCGACGGTGGCCGTGCTGATGGTGCCGAGCTTGGCCGGGCCCCGGGGAGTGGCCCGGTCGGCCGCCCAGGCGGCGGGGAATTGTTCCCGAATCTGTTTGGCAATGCCGGCGCCCATGGTGCCTTGGCAGTTGCAGCCGTGCACCAGCACATCAAAGACCCCGGCCCGGCCCAGGGCCAGCAGGTCGCCGCGTCGGATTTCCACTAGCCGTTGTCCGCCTCCAGCAGCTCGCTGAGGCGCTTGTGAATGACGGCGTAGGATTCCAGCACGCCGCCCAAATCGCGGCGGAAGCGGTCCTTGTCCAGCCGTTCCAGGGTTTCCATGTCCCAGAGCCGGCAGCAGTCCGGGCTAATTTCATCGGCCAGAACGATTTCCCCGTCCGGGTTGCGGCCGAATTCGATTTTGAAGTCCACCAGAATGATGTCGATATCGGCGAAGAGGTCGGCCAGGCGCACATTGATGCGGTCGGTGAGTTCGTAGATGACTTCCAAATCCTCATAGCTGGCGACGCCGAGGGCGACGGCGTGGTCGTCGTTGATGAGCGGGTCGCCGAGGGCATCTTTCTTGTAGCAGATTTCAAACACCGGCGTTTCCAGCTCGCTGCCCTCCTCCAGGCCCAGGCGCTTGGCCATGGAGCCGGCCACCACGTTGCGCACGATGACCTCCAGCGGAATGATGTCCACCTTCTCGCAGAGCTGCTCGCGGTCGTTGAGGGTTTCCAGATGGTGGGTGGGAATGCCCTCGCTCTTGAGCAGATTAAAAATCAGCGTGCTGATTTTATTGTTGAGTATCCCTTTGTCCGCCAACACCGCGTGTTTCTCGCCGTTGAAGGCGGTGGCATCGTCGTTGAAGTGGATGATGACCCGATTCGGGTCCGGGGTGGCATAGACCGATTTCGCCTTGCCCTGATACAGCAGATTTCCTTTTTGCATAGCAGCTCTCCAAGTGAGGGGTAAAGTCAGAGCCTAATTATAATGGCTTGCCCCGGGCCCGCCCGCTCAGCAAACGCTAATTTTCCCGGCCTAGAGTGCGTTTTGACGCCTTGAAGGGCCCCCGACCTGGCGCTAGAGTGGCGGCAGGCATTCACAACCCAAGGAATAAAAAATGAAAGGCAAATTTTGGTTCAAAGTTCTGGCCGTGGTGGCGCTGATTTCGGCGGCCATGGCCTACTGGCTGCAACGGCAGGAGGCCGCCCAGCAGCCGCCGCCGGTGCAGCACATCACCACCAAGGTGAAGCGCGGCGACGTGGTGCACAGCGTGCTCGCCACCGGCTCGCTGCAGGCGGTGAAAACCGTCAGCGTCGGCGCCCAGGCCTCCGGCGAAATCAGCAAGCTCTACGTCAAAATCGGCGACCACATTAAAACCGGCGACAAAATCGCTGAAATCGACGCCTCCACCCAGATTAACCAGCGCGACAGCGAAAAGGCCGCCCTGGACGTGTCCAGGGCCAATCTGGTTTCGGCCCAGGCCAAGCTGGTCGAGGCCGAACACAAATACAAACGGCAGCAGGCCCTGAAGGACGCCGGCACCAAGGAAGCGCTGGACAGTGCCCGGGCCAATCTGACCGTGGCCAGGGCCGAGGTGGAAACAGCCAAGGCCCAGATTGCCCGCAGCGAGCTGAGCCTGAAAAACGCCAGCGTCGCCCTCGGCCATACCACGGTCAAAGCGCCCATGGACGGTGTGGTCATCGCCGTGGCCGTGGAGGAGGGCCAGTCCATCAACGCCGTGCAATCGACGCCCACCATCATCACCCTGGCCCAGACCAGCACCATGACCGTGGAGGGCGAAATTGCCGAGGCCGACGTGGCCGACGTGAAAACCGGCATGGCCGCCTATTTCACCCTGCTCGGCAAGGATAAAACCCAATATGAGGGCGTCCTGAAATCCATCGACCCGGCGCCGCTGGCCATCTCCAAGAACAGCAGCAGCAGCGACAGCGCTATCTATTACTACGGCAAAATGGACGTGCCGAACCCGGACGACCGGCTGAAGGTGGGCATGACCGCCAACATCACCATCAAAATTAAGGAGGCCAAGAACGCCCTGCTTATCCCCCTGACCGCCCTCCAGGACGATGGCCGGGTGCTGGTGGTGGGCACCGACGGCCAGGCCCAGCCCCGGGAGGTGGAAGTGGGCATCAACGACGGCATCAATGTGGAAATCCGCAGCGGCCTGAACGAGGGTGAGGAAGTGGTGCAGAGCACCAAAGATGAAAAAGCCGGCATGCTGCCGCCGGGCATGAGCGCCGACTCCCCGTTCTAGCCATGACGACCCCCATAATTTCCATCCGCGACCTGACGCGGAAATTCGGCAGCGGCGAACAGGAGGTGGCCATTCTCAAGGGCATCAGCCTGGACATTTACCCGGGCGAAATGGTGGCCATCATCGGCCAGTCCGGTTCCGGCAAGTCCACGCTGATGAACATCCTCGGCTGCCTCGACCGGCCCAGCGGCGGCAGCTACCACATCGACGGCCGCGACGTGAGTCGGCTCGACCGCGAGGAGCGGGCGGCCCTGCGGCGGGAATACTTCGGTTTTATCTTCCAGCGCTACCACCTGCTCGGCGGCCTCAGCGCCTGGGAGAACGTGGCCATTCCCGCCATCTACGCCGGCCTGGGCCCGAGCCAGCGCAAGCGGCGCGCCGAGGAGCTGCTCACCCGCCTCGGCCTCGGTGACCGCATCAACCACCGGCCCAATCAGCTCTCCGGCGGCCAGCAGCAGCGGGTGTCCATTGCCCGGGCGCTGATGAACGGCAGCCAGGTTATCTTCGCCGACGAGCCCACCGGCGCCCTCGACACGGCCAGCGGCAAGGAGGTCATGGCCATTCTGCGCGAACTCCACCAGGAGGGGCACACGGTGGTTCTGGTAACCCACGACCGGGACATCGCCGACCAGGCCGACCGCATCATCGAAATTCGCGACGGCCTGGTGATTCGCGACGAACGCCGGCGCGAGGACAGCCCCGGCGGCACGGCCCAGCCGGTGCGGCGGGCGGGCAATTCTCTGTTCACCCGCCTGCCCTCGGCCTTTGCCATGGCCCTGCGCGCCGTCTACGCCCACAAAATGCGGGCCTTCCTGACCATGCTCGGCATCATCATCGGCATCGCCTCGGTGGTGGCCATGGTGGCCCTCGGCAACGGCGCCAAGGCCAAAATCATGGAGGACATCAGCGACCTGGGCTCCAACACCATTGAGATTTTCCCGGGCAAGATGGGCGACCCGCGCTCGCGGCGCATTCGCACCCTGGTGGCCAGCGACGCCGAGGTGCTGAGCCAGCAGGATTTCATCGACAGCGCCACCCCATCGGTGGGCGCGTCGCCGACCCTGCGCTATGAAAACAAGGCCCTCAACGTCAGTTTGACCGGTGTCGGCGCCCAGTATTTCCAGGTTATGAACGTGCCGCTTAGCCACGGCCGCGTTTTCAACCAGCAGGACGTGGACAACTATGCGGCGGTGGTGGTGCTCGACCAGGGCAACGTGGCGGAAATCTTCGGCCCGGACAAAAAGCCCGAGGAGGTCATCGGCGAAATCATCATTCTGAAGAACGTGCCGGTGCGGGTCATCGGCCTGGCCGACTTCTCCAAGCAAAACCGCTTCGGCGGCGCCGCCATCAGCGTTTACATGCCCTACACCTCGGCCATGAACCGTATCCTCGGCCGCTCCAACCTGAACGGCATCACCGTGCGCGTCCGCGACGGCTTCGACCCGGCCACCGCCGAGGACGCCATTCGCCGCATTCTCGTGCGTCGCCACGGCAGCGAGGACTTCTCCTTCTTCAACAGCGACAGCATTCGCAAGGCCGTGGACGCCACCATGAATTCCCTCACCCTGCTGATTTCCTTCATCGCCGCCATCGCCCTGGTGGTGGGCGGCATCGGCGTGATGAACATCATGCTGGTGTCCGTAACCGAGCGCACCCAGGAAATCGGCATTCGCATGGCCGTGGGCGCCCGGCCCGGCGACATCATGCTGCAGTTCCTCATTGAGGCGGTCATGCTCTGCCTGCTCGGCGGCCTGCTCGGCATCGGTCTGGCCTACGGCCTCGGCCATCTGGTCAATGGGGCCGCCGGCCGGGAACGCATGATTTTCTCCACCAACTCGGTGATTATTGCCTTCAGCTGTGCCAGCGCCATCGGCCTGATTTTCGGCTATATGCCGGCGCGCAATGCCGCCCGCCTCGACCCGGTCGAAGCGCTGAGCCGGGAGTAGCCATGTTGAAACCTGCCAAAAATCAGGGCCTGCAGACCGGCCGCATCGTCAAGTACTACCCCAACGCCGAGGGCGGCGGCCTCGGTATGATTCGCGCCGAGCGCCTCAACGATTTGATTTTTTTCCGCCGGCTCGACTACCAGGGCCGGGGCGAACCGAAGGTGGGCATGACCGTGGAATTCAGCCTCGGCTGGGAGGAGGAGGAACGCTACGCCCTGGCGGTGCGGCCGCTCCGGGAGGAGCCGCTGCGCCGGGTGCTGCTGAAGCGCTTCGTTCGCCTGAGCGCCCTGCCGCTGGGCCTGGCCCTCTACGGCGGCCTCTATCTGCTGGTCAAGGCCCACTATCTGCCGGCCAGCTTCTACAACTGGTACTTCGGCGCCGGCCTGCTCAGCCTGCTGCTCTACGGCTGGGACAAGTGGCAGGCCGCCCTCAACGGCCCCCGGATTAGCGAGGACTGGCTCCATCTGCTCGATTTCTGCGGCGGCTGGCCCGGGGCGCTGGTGGGCCAGTTTTTCTTCCGCCACAAGCTGAACAGCCTGCGCTTCCAGCTCAACTACTGGGCCACGGTGCTGGCCAATGTGGCGCTGGTGGCCGCCCTGCTCTACAGCGAACCGGGCCGCAATCTGCTGCGCTGGCTGCTGCAGCTGGGGGCGCGCTTCTGATGCGGGAATTAATCAAGGCCCGGGCCGATTTTCTCGCCGCCATTCGGGCCTTTTTTGCCGCCCGGGCCGTGCTGGAGGTGGATACGCCGCTGCTGGCCCCCTACGGCAATCCCGACCCGCAGCTGGGCAATCTGCGCAGCAGCGACGGCGGCTATCTGCAGACCTCGCCGGAATTCGCCATGAAGATGCTGCTCAGCCGGGGCAGCGGCGACATCTACCAGCTCGGCCATGTCTTCCGCGCCGACGAGCACGGCCGCCGCCACCGGCGCGAATTCCTGCTGCTGGAGTGGTACCGCTGCGGCTGGGACCATGAACGGCTGATGGCCGAGGTGGTGGAACTGGTCTGGGAGCTGGTGCCCCGGCTGGCCGACCGGCCGGTGCGCCGGCTCGACTATGACGACCTCTTCCGGGAGCGCTTCGGCGCGGCCCCGGCCGAGCTCGACGACGAAGCGCTGCGTGCGCTCGGCACTGCGCTGGCCGGCCAGGCCCTCGACCTGAACCGCGATGGCCAGCTGGATTTGCTCTTTTCCCTGGCCCTGCAACCGAGCCTCGGCGCCGGCACGCTGGATTTTGTCCAGCACTACCCGCCCAGCCAGGCGGCTCTAGCCCGGCTGGTGCAGGTCAAGGGCCAACGCCGGGCGGCCCGCTTTGAACTGTTCGTCGATGGCCTCGAACTCTGCAATGGCTTCTGGGAGCTGACCGACGCCGCCGAACAGGGGGAGCGCTTCGCCGCCGAGAACCGCCGCCGCCGGGCCGAGGGCCGGGACGAGGTGCCGGCCGACCCCCGGCTGCTGGCCGCCCTGGCCCGGGGCCTGCCGGACTGTGCCGGCGTGGCCCTGGGGGTGGAACGGCTGCTGATGTTGGCCCGGGGCGTGGAAGACATCGGGGCCGTTGGCTATAATTTCCCCGACAGTTAGTCAAATTACGTTAGCTTAATGTCAATCTAACGACTCGGTTCCGAGCCACCGCCGCCCGGCGGTGGTTTTTTTTTGCGTGGATTTTTAGGGGGTTCGGCCCGGCCGGCCCCGGGGGAGTTGTGATGAATGCTTTTTTTGAGGGCATGGTGATTTCCGGCAGTCTCATCATCGCCATCGGCGCCCAGAACGCCTTTCTACTCAAACAGGCCCTGCGCCGCCAGTATGTTTTCTGGGCCTGCACGGTCTGTTTTCTCTGTGATGTCAGTCTGTTTTCCCTCAGCGTGCTGGGCCTGGCCCGGGTGCTGGAGGCCTCCAGAACGCTGAATATTGGCCTGTCCCTGGCCGGCGGCTGCTTTCTCAGCTACTACGGCTGGCGCTGTGCCCGCAGTGCCTGGCGCGGCGGCGGCCAGCTGGTCATCGGCCACGGCGACGGCCGCCCCCAAACCCTGGGCCGGGTGCTACTGCTAACGCTGGCGGTGAGCCTGCTCAATCCCCATGCCTATCTGGACGCGGTGGTGCTCATCGGCGGCTATTCGGCCAAATTCACCGGCCCGGCGCGCACGGCCTTTCTAATGGGCTCTATCCTGTCCTCGGCGCTGTGGTTCTACGGCCTGGGTTTTTTCGGCCAGAAGCTCAGTCCCTATTTCCAGAAGGAAAAGACCTGGCGGCTGTTGGACGGCGGCATCGCCCTGTTTATGTGGGTGCTGGCCGTGCTGATTTTTCGCTATGCCCTGCGGCTGGCCGGCGGGGGCTAGGAGCAAACGATGAAGAAAATTCTGTGGTTTTTGGATATTGACGGTTGTTTGACAGCGGGAAGCGCCGGCCGGCCCCGCTGGCGCCCCGGAACCGTCCGGGAGGGTTTATGAGCAAGATACTGTGGTTCCTCGACATTGACGGCTGTTTGAGCGCTGGCAAATTTGCCCGCTTCGACCTGGCCGCCTGCCAGCGGCTGGAAGCGCTGGTTAAAGAACGGGATTTGGCGGTGGTGCTCTGCACCGGCCGTTCTTTGTCCTATCTGGAGGCCCTGGGCCAGCTGCTGCGCGTCGGCCGCTATGCCCTCGCCGACCACGGCACCCTGCTCTATGACTACGACACGGACCAGAGCTGGGCCCAGCCCGGCTTCGACGCCGCCGCCCGCGCCCGGCTGGAAAGCCTGCGCCAGCAGCTGCGCGCTCTCGGCGAGGCAAACGGCCGCTGGCGCCTGTCCCACGGCAAGGAGGCCAGCGTGTCCCTGGTGGCCAACGTCGGCGACGCCCTCGGCCTCAGGGAAACGGTGGAACGGGCCGTCGATTTGACCGGCTTCGCCCTGCACCCCTCGGGCCGGGTGCTCGACATCGTCAGCGCTGGCATGGACAAATGGAGCGGCGCCCGTTTCTATCTGGAAAAATTCCCGCTCGGCCCCGGTGGGCGGCTGGGGGCCATCGGCGACAGCGGCGGCGATTTGCCGATTCTGCGCCGGGTGGACATGGCCGCCTGCCCGGCCAACGCGGCACCGGCGGTGAAGGAAATTTGCCACTATGTCAGCCCGGCCCCGGACATTCACGGCGTCCTCGACATTCTGTCCCGGCCGTTCCCCCAATAAAAAACCGCCCCCGCCCGCCGGGGGTTTTTTGCGGCAGCGACCCGGGGCTTTCGCGGCGGGAAGCGCTTCGTTCTAACGGCGCGCCGGGGCCGGGGACCAGCGGCCCGCCGTCTCGGTAAAACGAAGCGCTTCACCCTTGGGGGCCGGGCGTCGGGCCGAGATAATTTCAGAACCGAAGCGCTGCGGTGGGCGGTCGTGGCTTGGCGGCCCGGGCGAAGCGCTGCCCTGCGGAATCAAACGGCCCCCGGTGGGCAAACCTTTAGGCCCCGAAGCGCTTCGGCCCTTCGGAGTTTTGTTTTCTTCCCCCGGGAAGCGCTTCCCCCAACCGGCGCGGAGCAACCGCTTCCCCGCCCGCAAAGCGGTGGAAACGAAGCGCTCCCCCGCCAACCCTAGAAATCCTCGGCCCGGTAGCTCAGGGCCTCGGCCAGGTGGACGCGGCCGATACGGTCGCTGGCGGCCAAATCGGCGATGGTGCGCGCCACCCGCAGCAGCCGCTGGTAGGAGCGCATCGATAGATGGAGCTGTTCCGCCGCCCGGTCGAGCAGCGCTTCGGCCTCGGGGGTCAGCCGCAGATGGCCGCTCAGCTCGCCGCTGCCCAGGGCCGCATTGGCCTTGCCCTGGCGGTGGAGCTGCCGTTCCCGGGCCTCCTGGGCCGCCGCCTGGAGCTCGGCACTGCTGGCCCCGGCCCCCTCGGCCTGTTCGCGCAGCTGGCGCGGGGTCAGCCGGGGAATGTGCAGGCGCAGGTCGATGCGGTCGAGCAGCGGCCCGGAAATGCGCTGGCGGTAGCGGCGGACGCGCTCCGGCGAATCCTGGCAGGGCCGTTCCGGGTCGCCGTGGTAGCCGCAGGGACAGGGGTTCATGGCCGCCACCAGCTGGAAGCGGGCGGGAAAATCGCATTTCCGTTGCACCCGGGAAATGCTGATGACGCCGGTTTCCAGCGGTTCGCGCAGCATTTCCAGCACGCGCCGGTCAAACTCAGGCAGCTCGTCAAGAAACAGTACCCCATGGTGGGCCAGGGAAATTTCCCCGGGCCGGGGATAGCTGCCGCCGCCGGCCAGGGCGCTGGCGGAACTGCTGTGGTGCGGGGCGCGGTAGGGGCGGCGCTGCCACTGGGCCGGGTCGAAGCCCTGGCTGCTGAGCGATTGCAGGGTGGCGGTTTCGATGGCCTCGGCTGCGCTCATCGGCGGCAGAATGCCGGCCAGCCGCGCCGCCAGCATGGATTTACCCGTGCCCGGAGCGCCGAACATAAGCAGATGATGGCCGCCGGCGCTGGCGATGAGCAGGGCCCGCTTGGCCTGATGTTGGCCCAGCACCTCGCTAAAGTCGGCAACGGGAGCCGGAGGAACGGCCAGGGGCGGCGCCCGGGTCAGCCATTCGCCCTCGCCGCGCAGCACCGCCAGCAGCGCGCCGAGGCTGGCCACGGCCCGGGCCTCGGGGTGGATAAGCTGGGCCTCGGCCAGATTTTCCGGGGGCACCACGATGATACGGCCGGCCTCGCGGGCGGCGAGGGCGGCGGGAAGAATGCCGCCGGTGGGCCGCAGGGCGCCGGACAGGGCCAGTTCGCCATGAAATTCGAAGCGCTCCGGGTCGAAATCCGGCAGGGCCCCGACGGCCTGCAGCAGGCCGAGGGCGATGGGCAGGTCGTAGCGGGAACCGTCCTTGGGCAGGTCGGCCGGGGCCAGGTTGATGGTGATGTGCCGGGGCGGCAGCACCAGCCCGCTATTGGCCAGAGCGGCCCGCACCCGGTCTTTGCTTTCCTTGACGGCCTTTTCCGGCAGGCCCACCAGGTTTATTGCCGGCAGTCCCGGCGCCAGATGCACTTCCACCCGCACCAGCGGTGATTGCAAGGCCGCCGGGGCCCGGGATAGCACTGTGGCCAGGCTCATGAGCGTTTCTCCGGCCGCCACCGGGGCCCGCCGGGGCGCGACAACGATAAAAAGATGACTGAATTCATGTTTTCTCCTGAATAAAAAGCGGAGAAGCACCAGCGCTTCCCGGTCCAGTCCAAGCAAATTAATGGCCGGGGCATTGAAGCGCTTCGTTCTGCTGGCCGGCCTGATTAGCAATAGCTCGGAAAACCGAAGCGCTTCGGCCTTAAAGCTGGCTTTAAAGGAAGCGCTTCTTTCTCGGCTAATAGCCAAGAGTAGGAGCCACCGAAGTGCTTCGCTCTGCCGTCCCACCCAATTAGCGGCCATCAAGTTTAAGCGCTCCGTCTTCTGATTTGCCGGTATCGGCCTAATCCATCATCAATGGCCGGGGAAATTGAAGCGCTTCCTCCATTTGCTAGCTTTAGGCGTTCCCAACCCCGAACTCGTTCACCATCAAACACTCGAAGCCGAAGCGCTTCAAGCCCGGCGGCGTCGTTCGGTGGAGAGAAGCGCTTCGACCTAGGGAAGCGCTTCTTCTGGTTAATTGTTAACTGGGCCGGGGCATCAAAGCGCTTCGTTCAGACCGAGGGAATCTCTTCATTTCGGCAGGGCTTCTAGCAGCGAAGCACTTCGACCTAAAAACAAAAAATAGGGAAGCGCTTCGTTCTGAAGCCCAGCGTTAAAGGCCAGTCCGAAAGGAAGCGCTTCATTCAGACCAAGAGAATCTCTTCATTTCGACACGGCTTCCAGCAGCGAAGCGCTTCGGTAGCTCACCCGTCCGAACAATGGGGGAGCGCTTCGACCTAGGGAAGCGCTTCGTTCTGGAGCCCAGCTTTAAAGAGCAGTTCAAAGGGAAGCGCTTCCTTCTATTCCCATTAGCCGAAGCGCTTCGGCCCGGGAGAATCTCTCCATTTCGGCAGGATTTCTAACGGCGAAGCGCTTCGGTTGGGAAGATTAGGAAGGAAGCGCTTCGTTCCGGGGCCGCGCTTCCCCATAAAAAAACCGCTGAACGGGGGTTCAGCGGCTCAGGCTCAGGCTTGGGGCTGGAAATTAGGGTTCCAGCAGCTTTTGCAGCAGAGTTTCCACGGCCTGGAGTTTGTCGGCGGCGGCCTGGGCCTCGGCGGGCAGGGGCGTGGGGTCAAGGGCGAGCAGGTCGCGGGGCCGGTGGAAATAGACGCGGGTTTGGCCGTCCTCCTCGGTGATGAGCACTTTCAGCGGCAACTCCAGGGCCAGGGCCGGCCGGGCCTGCATCAGCGGCGTGCCCACGGCCGGATTGCCGAAGATGAGCACCGTCGCCGGCTGGAGGTTCAGGCCCAGCTTCTCGGCCTCGGCCCGGTGGTCGATGGTGGCGAAGAGGGTCAGACCCTTGGCGCTCAGGCCGTCGCGCAGCCGTTGCAGGGTGGTGGGGAAATCGTGGGCACTGGTATAGCGAGTGGGCATGGGGGCCTCCGGGGGGTTACTCAAACTAAGGGGGCTCAGGGCCAGCAGGGCGCCGAGCAGCAGGGATTTAAAGGTCATGATTACTCCATAGGGGGAAGCGCTTCGGCCCCGGCCAGCAGCCGGGTGGCCAGCTCGAGACTGGCGGGGCTGCTGCTGTCGCCGAGCATGCGGGCAATTTCCCGCACCCGGCCGGCCGCGTCCAGGGCCGCCGCCTGCACCCGGGTGGCCGGGCCGTCGTCGCGTTTTTCCAAAAATAAATGATGGTCGGCCTGGCAGGCCACCTGCGCCAGGTGGGTGATGCAAATGACCTGCTGGCGCGTGCCCAGCGAACGCAGCAGCCGGCCGATGCTGTGGGCCACCTCGCCGCCGATGCCGCTGTCGACCTCGTCGAAAATGAGGGTGCCGGCCGGATTTTTCGCCAGCGTCGCCACCTCCAGGGCCAGGCTGAGCCGGGCCAGCTCGCCGCCGGAGACGATTCTTTGCAGCGGCTGCAGGCTCTGGCCACGGTTGGGCGCCACCAGCAGCTGCACGCCGTCGCTGCCGCTGGCGCTGGCCGGGCTCGGGGTCAGGGCGATTTCAAAGCGGGCCGCCGCCAGACCGAGGCCGGGCAGCCAGGAGCGCACCGCCGCCGCCAGCTCGTCCCCGGCCCGGCGCCGCTGCTCGTGGAGCCGCCGCGCTTCCCGCTGGTAATCGGCCTCGGCCGCCGCCAGCGCCGCCAGCGCCGGCCCCTCGTCCTCCTCGGCCAGCAGGGCCAGCTCGTCCCGGAGCGTCTGCCAGCGCCGGGGCAGTTCCTCGGGCAAACAGCGGTGCTTGCGCGCCAGCTGGTGCCAGAGGCCAAGCCGGTTCTCGATTTCGGCCAGGGTCGCCGGGCTGAAGGCCAGCCGGGGCAGCTGGCGGTGCAGGCTGTCGCTGCCCTCGCGCAGATAAATCAGGGCCTGGTCGAAGAGCTCCTCGGTTTCGGCCCAGCCGTCGTCATCGCCGCGCAGGGTTTGCAGCAGTTTCAGGGCCTGCAGGCCGGCCGTCAGCAGCTGCTGGCTCAGAGTTTGGAGCTGGTCGCCCTTCTGCTGGCGGCTGCCCACATTCAGCAGGGCCCGCTGTTGCTGGCTCAGGGCCTCGAACTCGCCGGCGGCCGGGGCCAGCGTGGCCAGCTCCTCGGCCTGGAATTCCAGCAGTTCCCGGCTGCGCTGGAGCTCGGCCCGGCGCTGGCGCCGCTGTTCCAGTTCCCGGCGCCGCTCCTGCCAGCGCTGGTAGGCCGCCGCCACCGGGGCCAAATCCAGGCCGGCGAAGCGGTCGAGGCGGGCGCGCTGCTCCTCGGTTTTCAACAGCCGCTGATTGTGATGCTGGCCGTGGATGCTGATGCGTCGGGCCGCCAGCTCCTGCAGGGTGGCGATTTTCACCGGCTCGCCATTGACCCGGCAGCGGCTGCGGCGGGCGTCCAGCTGCCGTTCCAGTTCGAGGCCATCGCCAAAGCGGGCGCGCAGCAGCGCTTCGGCCCCGCCGGCGCCGAGATAGTGGCGGCCGCCCCGGGCCCCGGCCAGCAGGTTGAGGCCGCCCAGCAGCATGGACTTGCCGGCGCCGGTCTCGCCGGTAATGACATTAAAACCCTGCCGGAAGGACAGGGTGCAGGCTTGAATCAGGGCAAAATTTCGTAGGGAAAGTTCCGTCAGCATGGGGATTTATTGACCGTCCTCGGGCGCCAGACCCCAGTTGAGTTTGGCGCGCAGGCGCTGTTGAAATTGATAGTCCGAAGGGTGGATGACGTCCACCGCCGCCCCCCGGCCGATGAAAATCTGGTCGCGGGGCTGGAGCGGCAGCTCCTCCTGGCCGTCCAGGGTCAGCTGCACGTCCGCCTCGGGGCCCAGCACCACCCGCAGCGGGGCGCCGTCGCTGAGCACCAGCGGCCGCTGGGCCAGGGTCTGCGGGCAGATGGGCAGGGCCAGCAGCACCGGCAAATCCGGGGCAATCAGCGGGCCGCCGGCGGCCAGGGCGTAGGCGGTGGAGCCGGTGGGGGTGGCAATAATCAGGCCGTCGGCGCGGTAGTGGCAGATAAAGCCGGCCGGGCCGTACAAATCCAGCTCCAGCAGCCGGGCCCGGGAGCGCGGGTGAATGACCACGTCGTTGAGGGCACAGCGGCCGGCGGCCGGGGGAAGCGCTTCACCGGCCCCCTGGCGGGCCACGGCCAGCAGCCGCCGGGGTTCGCGGACAAAGTCGCCGTGGAGCAGGGGGGGCAGCTGGCTTTCCAGCTGGTCGCTGGCCACGTCGGCCAGGAAACCGAGCCGGCCGGCGTTGATGCCGAGCAGGGCGCAGCGCCGCCGGGCCAGGCGCCGACTGGCGCCGAGGAAGGTGCCGTCGCCGCCGATGACCAGACAGAGATTGACCGTCTCGGGCCAGTCCTCGGCCGCCAGCACCCGGGGGGACGGGGTGGCCGTCGGCAGCGCGGTCGGGTCGATGTAATAGGGGTGGCCCTCCCGTTCGAGGATAGCCAGGACGCTGGCGAGAATGGCCGGCAGCCGGGGCGCCGAGGGCTTGCCGATGATGCCGACGCTGGAAAAGGGCGAGGTCATAGGAACTGCTGGAAAAAGGGCCGGCGCCAGCCCCGGCTCAAACTGCTCTGTTCCGGCGTCAGCAGCAGGCGCATCAGCTCGCTTTCCGGGGCCAGCATGCCGGGATAGATGTTCAATTCCTTGGCCACGCCCTTGGCATAGTCCTTTAGCTCCAGATAGCGGCCGTGCTGGTCGCTGCTGAGGTAGAAATTCGGTCGGGGCGGAATCTCCAGATTTTTGCGCTGGGCGAAGCTGTCCAGCAGGAAATCCAGCTGGTTATTGGCCAGCGGGCAGCGCAGCGGCAGATGGTCGAGCAGCTCGGCCGCCGTGCGCGGGCCGAAGGTGGCGATGCGAATGATGTGGTCGTCGCTGAGAATGCGCGTGCGCAGCAGGTTCCAATCCCGGGCCAGCCGTTCCCGGGCCTCGGTGAGAATGTGGGCGATGACCTGCACCGGCCGGTCGTTGCCGAGCAGGTGGGCATTGCTGAGGTTGTACCAGCGGAACCAGAAGGCCCGGCGCTGGGCCAGCAGGTCGGCGCCCTCCTCCTCCCACCAGCCCAGGCGGCCATGCCAGGCCAGTTCGGCCACCAGCAGCGGGTAGAGCAGGGCCAGATAGTGGACGTCGGCGCCGGCATAGTGCAGCTGTTCCGGCTGGAGCGGCCGTTGCAGCCAGGCGCTGTGGTCGATGCTGTCCTTGTCGAGGCTGACGTGGAGGAAGCGCTCCACCAGCTTTTTATAGGAGATGACCCGGGCCGGCCGCAGCAGCTGGAAGCCCAGCTGGGTATCGTGCAGCCGGGCCGGCAGGGTGTGGCCGTAGAACCAGATTAAATCCAAATCCGTATGGCCGCCGTGCACCACCAGCGGGCCTTGGTGCTCGCTGATGAAGCGCCAGTCCAGCGGCCGGAGCGGGTCGAGGAACTGGGGCTCGGCCCAGTGGCGTTGGTTCAGCTGGATAAGGGCCAGCTCATTATGGAAGCGCTGGTTCTGGAGGAATTCGCTGTCGTAGAACAGCGGCTCGGCGGGATTTAAATCCTCCGGCGTTGCCACCAGCCGGCCGGGGCCGTTTACCACAGGTAGGTCCACAGGTCTTTGCCCACCACCAGCAGCATCAGCGCGTAAATCAGGCCGGCGCCGAGATAGTTCAGCCATTTCATCGCCGGGTCCGGCAGGGGCTTGCCGCGCACCATTTCCAGCACACAGAACAGCATGTGGCCGCCGTCCAGCAGCGGCACCGGCAGCAGGTTAATGGCCGCCAGCGACAGGCTGACCACGCCGAGGAAGTTCAGGAACACGTCCCAGCCATAGCGCAGGCTGCGGCCGGCCATGTCGCCGATGGTCAGCGGC
Organism: uncultured Cardiobacteriaceae bacterium; assembly: GCA_963532425.1. Lineage (GTDB taxonomy): Bacteria > Pseudomonadota > Gammaproteobacteria > Cardiobacteriales > Cardiobacteriaceae > CAUSKK01. The sequence goes on along the minus strand of CAUSKK010000001.1, from coordinate 12,234 downwards.
CCGCCCATATTGTCCAGCGAGGCCCGGTTGCTGAGCAGGCGGCCGAAGGTGCGGTAGGTAAATTCGGTGTAGTAGCCGACCTTGGCCAGGCCCCGTTGCAGGGCGCTGAGCAGCGGGTAGCGCTCCACCGTCTCATAGGGCTGGAAATGGGCCTGGGTCAGGGCCTGCCAGCGCACGCCGAGGAAGGGTTTGCCGTCGCGGCGGCCCAGGGCTCCGGCCAGTTCCAGGGTTTGGCCGGCCCGCTCGACGGTCAGGGCCACCCGGGAGCTGGCGGCGGGGAAGCCGGCGAAGTGGATTAAATCGGTGTCCCGGCCGTCGATGCGGCGAATGATGTCGCCGGCCTGGAGGCCCAGCGCTTCGGCCGGACTGGCGGCCACCACCTCGGCCACCACCGCCGGCGCCCACTCGTCCACCAGATAGAGGCCGGTAACCTCGGCCAGATGCAGTTCATCGCCCTTTTTCAGGCCGCCGAGGTTCAGTTCTCGCTGCAGCGGCTGGCCGTCCCGTTCCAGCTCCAGGGCCACCGGCCCGCGCGGCACGCCGCTCAACGCCACGTGCACATCGACGCTCAGGCGAATGGGCTGGCCGTTGATGGCGGTGATGCGGTCGCCCGGCTCCAGGCCGGCCGTGGCCGCCAGCGACGTGGGCGTTACGTGGGCCACCTCGGCGCGCAGGCCCTTGACGCCGACCAGATAGAGGGCGGCGAACATGAGCACGGCGAAAATCAGATTAATGGCCGGGCCGGCCAGGACGATGAGGAAGCGCTTCGCCGGGCTCTGGGCCTTGAAGGTGCGGGCCCGGTCTTCCACCGGCACGGTTTCACCTGGGGTTTCGCCGAGCATCTGCACATAGCCGCCGAGGAGTATGGGCGCCAGGGTGTACAGGGTGCCGTCCTTTTTGCCGCGCCAGCGCAGCAGGGCCGGGCCGAAGCCGATGGAAAAGCGGAGGATTTTGACGTTGCAGAGACGGGCCACGTAGAAATGACCCCATTCGTGGATGGTTACGAGAATGCCAATGGTCAGGGCAAAGCCCAGCAGGCCGAAAAGAAAATTCATCAAAGTTCCTTGGGGGCTTGGGCGCCCCCCGAAACGCCGTCCTCAGGAGAGCGCCGAGGAGGGCAGGGCAAAGAGAAAGGCCAGGGCCCAGAGCGGAAAGGCCGCCAGCCAGCTGTCGATGCGGTCAAACATGCCGCCGTGGCCGGGGAGAATGCGACCGCTGTCCTTGACGCCGGCGCGGCGCTTGAGCACGCTTTCCCACAAATCGCCGAGGACGCCGTAGAGCACGGCCAGCAGGCTGAGCAAGAGGAAGGCCAGCTTCGGCAGCGGCGGCGCAAAGGCCGCGATGAAGAGGAAACTCAGCAGGCCGGCACCGACCAGGCCGCCGAGCAGCCCTTCGAGGGTTTTTTTCGGGCTGGTGTGCGGGGCCAGCGGGGTTTTGCCGTAGCGGCGGCCGGTGAAATAGGCGACGCTGTCGCTGGCCCAGATGATGAGGAAGAGGGTCAGGGTTCCCGGCCCGCCGAGGCGGCGGTAAATCAATTCGGCGGCGAGCAGAAAGGCCGTTGGCAGCAGCAGGGCCAGCAGGGCCAGGGGCCGGTCGCCGAGGGGAAGCGCTTGGGTTTTTTCGTAGTTCCAGAGCCAGACCGGCACCGCCAGCAGCCAGACCAGCGCCGCCGCCAGCAGCAGACCGGTGGCCAGGGGGGCGAAGAGCCAGCCGAGCAGGCTTAGAACCAGCACCGCCGGCGCCAGCAGGCGCTGCTGGGAGCTAGGAAGCTGGAGGAGCCGGGCCCATTCGCCGGCGGCCACGCCGCCAATCAGCAGCAGCAGGGCTTGCACCAGCCGCAGCGAGCCGCTCAGAAAAATACCCACAAAAATTGCGCCCGCCAGGAGCGCCGTCATAATCCGTTGTTTCATGTCTTTCACTCGGGAAGCGCTTCGGGGGGAAGCGCTCGGGTTTTGAAATCTTGGGGAAGCGCTTCGGACGGGGGAAGCGCTGCCCGGGGCCGGGGCCTCGTTGGCGGCGGCTCGGCGAATGCCGATGGCGTCAGCCCGATGCGATGTCTAGCAGAGCACCCATGCGTCAGCCCGGTGCCGTCGCGTCCAGCAAGGCACCAAACCGCCGCTGGCGCTGGTTATAGGCCCCGATGGCCGCCCGCAGCTGTTCCTCGCCGAAATCCGGCCAGTAGGATTCACAGAAATAGAGTTCGGCATAGGCTGCCCCCCAGAGATAGAAATTGCTCAGCCGCTGTTCACCGCTGGTGCGGATAAGCAAATCCACCGGGGCCAGCGCCGGCAGGGGGCGGTATTGGTTGAAGGTTTCCGGTTGAAGCGCTTCGGGGTTCAGGCCGGCGGCCAGCAGGCGGCGGCAGGTTTCGAGGATTTCCCACTGGCCGCTGTAGTTGATGGCCAGCACCAGCTGGAGGCCGTCGTTGGCGGCGGTGTGGGCTTCGATGCGGGCGATGCTGTCCTGCAGCTCGGCCGACAGATTGGCCCGTTCGCCCAGCACCTGCACGCGCACATTTTCCCGGTGCAGCTTGTCCCGGCTGTCGTCGATGGCCTTTTTAATCAGCTGCATCAGCAGCGCCACCTCGGCAGCCGGCCGCTGCCAGTTCTCACAGCTGAAGGCAAAGAGACTGAGTGTCTTCACCCCCAGGCCACTGCAGAGGGCCACGATTCTATCCACATTCTCCCGCCCCACCTGGTGGCCAAAGACCCGGGGGCGCCGCCGTTGCTGCGCCCAGCGGCCGTTGCCGTCCATGATGATGGCGATGTGCTGGGGCACAGCGTTCATCCCTGCGCCCCTCAGATTTCGAGGAGCTCTTTTTCTTTCTGGGCCAGAACCTTATCCACAGCCTCGATGTGTTTGTCGGTGATTTTCTGGATATCCGCCTCGGCACGCTTACCCTCGTCCTCGGAAACCTCCTTGGCGTCCACCAGCCGCTTGGCGGCGGTGTTGGCATCGCGGCGAATGTTGCGAATGGCCACCTTGGCAGCCTCGCCCTCCTTGTTCACCACCTTCACCAGCTCCCGGCGCCGCTCCTCGGTCAGCGGCGGCAAATTGATGTGCAGCGTCTGGCCGGCGGTGTTGGGGGTCAGGCCCAAATCCGAGGTGATGATGGCCTTTTCGATGACCGCCACCATCGGCTTTTCCCAGACCTGAATGGTGAGGCTGCGGTAGTCATTGACGGTAACGTTGGCCGCCTGGGACAGGGGCACCTGGGAGCCGTAGTAGTCCACGGTGATATGGTCCAGCAGGCTGACACTGGCGCGGCCGGTGCGGATTTTGGCCAATTCACCCTCCAGGGCCTTGACCGATTTTTCCATGCGCTCGGTGGCGTCTTTTTCAATTTTTTTCAACATAATTCACTCCTGAATAACCACAGTGCCAACATTTTCGCCGAAGACGGCCCGCACGATTTCATCGGGCCGGGTCATGTCAAACACCACCAGCGGCATATTGTTCTCCTGACACATAACAATGGAGGTGGCGTCCATGACCTGCAGGTCGTCGGCCAGCACCTTCTTATAGCTCAAAGCGTCGTATTTTACTGCGTCGGGATATTTTTTCGGGTCTTTGTTGTAAATGCCATCGACCTTGGTGGCCTTGTACATAGCCTGGGCGCCGAGCTCGATGGCGCGCAGGCTGGCGGCGGTGTCGGTGGTGAAGAAGGGGTTGCCGGTGCCGGCGGCGCAGATGACGACCCGCCCCTTTTCCAGGTGGCGAATGGCCCGGCGGCGAATGTAGCGTTCACAGACCTGGTCCATGATGAGGGCGCTCATCACCCGCACCTCCAAATCCAGCTGTTCCAGGGCGTCCTGCAGGGCCAGCGAGTTCATCACCGTGCCGAGCATGCCCATGTGGTCGGCCGTAACCCGCTCCATGCCGATTTCCTCCAGCGATGCGCCGCGAAAGAGGTTGCCGGCGCCCACCACAATGGCCACTTCCACGCCGTTCTCATTGAGCACCTTAATTTCCCGGGCCAGCCGCTGCACCACCCGGCTATCGATGCCGAACTGCTGCTCACCCATCAGGGCCTCGCCGCTCATCTTCAGCAAAATGCGTTTAAAACGGGGTTTCGTCAATGAAATATCCATATTTTTAGCCTCAACTATCAGAAAAATTGCCAAAAAAAACCGCCAACAAGTTAGCGGTTGAAAAGAGGGGAAGCGCTTCGCCGCCGGCCGGGGGACGGTGGGCCACGAAGCGCTTCATATTAGTTACCTTTGGCCTGGGCCATGACTTCGGCAACGAAGTCGGTGGCTTCCTTCTCGATGCCCTCGCCAAGCTCATAGCGGGTGAAACGCAGCACCTTGGTTTTGTTTTCCTTCAGCAGCTGTTCCACGCTTTTGCTCGGGTCGATGACGAAGGCCTGACCCAGCAGCGTAACTTCCTTCAGGATTTTAGCCAGGGCGCCCTCGGCAATCTTGGCGGCGATGTCGGCGGGCTTGCCGGACTGGACGGCCTTTTCCTGGGCGATGCGCCGTTCCTTGTCCACGAAGGCACTGTCCAGACCGCTTTCATCGATGGCCTGGGGATTGGAGGCGGCGATGTGCATGGCGATTTGCTTGGCCAGCTCGGCGTTGTTGCCCTCCAGCTCAACCAGCACGCCGATTTTCTTGCCGTGCAGATAGGAACCCACCACGCCGCTGGCGTTGTAGGTGACGAAGCGCCGCACGGTCATGTTCTCGCCGATTTTGGCAATCAGGGCCTTGCGGGCCTCATCGACGGAAACGCCGTTTTCATATTCGGCGGCGCTGAGCGCTTCGACGCTGTCCAGATTTTTGCTGCGGGCAATGTCGGCAATCTTGCGGGCAAAACCGCCGAAATCATCGCCAATGGCGACGAAGTCGGTTTCACAGTTGGCTTCCAGCAGGGTTACATTTTTATGGTCGGCGCTGGCCGAGACCACCAGCAGACCTTCGGCGGCCACGCGGCTGGCCTTTTTCTCGGCCTTGGCCAGACCGGTTTTGCGCATGTGCTCGATGGCGGCCTCAATGTCGCCGCCCACTTCCTGCAGCGCTTTTTTGCAGTCCATCATGGCGGCGCCGGTGCGCTCGCGCAGTTCTTTTACCAGAGCGGCAGTAATTTCAGCCATGGGATTAGTCCTCTTGTTTTTCTTCTTGGGCGACGGTTTCAGCCAGGGCCTGTTCGGCGTTCTGACCACCCCGGCCGTTGGCGGCGGTGGCTTTCGCATCTTCGATGGCGGCGGCGAAGGCATCGGCATAGAGATTGATAGCGCGCACGCTGTCATCGTTGCCGGGAATGATGTAGTCCACGCCCTCGATGGAGTTGTTGGTATCAACGATGCCCACCACGGGAATGCCGAGTTTCTGGGCCTCTTTGATGGCAATATGCTCATGGCCCACGTCGATGACGAACAGCACGTCCGGCAGACGTTTCATGCGGCGAATGCCCTTCAGGGCGCGTTCCAGCTTGTCCTTCTCGCGGTTCAGCACGATGACTTCTTTTTTACCCAGCTTCTGGAAGGTGCCGTCTTCGGCCATTTTTTCGATGGCTTCCAGGCGGGCCACGGACTGGCGAATGGTTTTGAAGTTGGTCATCATGCCGCCGAGCCAACGGAAGCTCACATAGGGCATGCCACAGCGGCTGGCGCTGGCTTCCACGGCTTCGGCGGCGTTGCGTTTGGTGCCGACGAACATCACGGTGCCGCCGTTGGCCACCACGGTGCCGACGAAGTTCAGGGCGTCATTCAGCATGGGCACGGTCTGTTCCAGGTTGATGATGTGAATATCGCCCCGGGTGCCGTAGATATAGGGCGCCATTTTCGGGTTCCAGAAACGGCTCCGGTGGCCAAAGTGGGCGCCGGCTTCAAACAGTTCACGCAAAGTAACTTTGCTCATAAATACTCCAAAATTTTAGGTTAAATCGTCCAAATGCCCACGCTCCTACTTGCAACAAGACCCAGAAGCGCTTCCCGGACATTTGTGTTTTTTGCCCCGAAAAGGGCCGGCGGATTATAGCAGAAATGCCGAAGCGCTTCGGCGGCGGCGCGGTCGGCTAGGGATTAGCGAGGGAAAGCAGTGGGAGTAGCCGGCGGCAAGAAATCCGGTGGGTGTAAACGGCCCGACTCAGAATGACGGTGAGGGTGGCAGGGCTTATTTGGCTAGGCTCCGCTTTTTACCGGGGCCCGCAGCGAAGCGCTTCCCCCGTTTGCGCCTCTATTGGCGAAAGGCCCCTACCTTGAGCCTCCATTGGCGAAAGGCCCCTACCTTGAGCTTTGAGCGAAGGGAATCTTCGTCTGCATCTCATAGAAACCAAAATGCATAAAATCCGGCCGGCGGAACTGGGCCCCCCAAATCCAGCCCCGGCGGCGAAAGGCATTGACCACGTCGCCATCGGGCCGAATGGAAAAGGGATTGGCGCCCGGCGCCCACTGCCGACCCACCAGCACCTGGCCCTCGGGGCTGAGCTGGGGGTTTTCGTCCGGGTTGATGTCGATGGCCAGGCCGTAGTTGTGGAAGCTGCGCGGATTGCCCGGCCGCCACTGGAAGCCGATGACCGTATGAATGGGGAAGCGCTCCGGTCCCTGGAAAATTTCCTCGAAGATTTGCCGCGCCTCGTTGGCCAGCATGCTGAACACCTGGAATTTGGCCCGGCCCGGGTATTTATGGCCCTGGCGCAGCCGCCACACCGGCACCTCCACCCAGACCATATAGCGCGCCGCCCGGGCCTCGCTGGGATTGGCATAGACGCCGGCCAGGGTGCTGTGGATAACGTAGTTGAGTTGGTCATAGTGCTGGCGGATTTCCCGGCTGTATGGGGACTGGCTGGTGCTGTAGATTTGGCTGTGGCTGGGACTACAGGCCAGCAGCAGGCCGCACAGCGGCAGTAAATATTTATTTTTCATGGGGATAACCTCGCAAACCGGCCAATATACCGCAGCCCGGCTAGAATAGGCGCTTTTATCAGGAATTCCCATGACCGGCATCAGCCTTAAATCCCCCGACGACCTGGCCCATATGCGCCGGGCCGGCCGCCTCGCCGCCGACGTGCTCGATATGATTGAACCCTACGTGGTGGCCGGCGTCTCCACCGCCGAACTCGACCAACGCTGCCATGACTACATGGTCAATGAACAGCACACCATTCCCGCCTGTCTCAACTACGGTTCGCCGCCCTTCCCCAAATCCACCTGCATTTCCGTGAACCACGTCATCTGCCACGGCATTCCCTCGCCGGACAAAATTCTGAAGAACGGCGACATCGTCAATATCGACGTTACCGTTATCAAGGACGGCTGGCACGGCGACACCAACCGCACCTTCATCGTCGGCGAGGGCTCCGTGCTGGCCAAACGGCTGGTGAGCACCACCTACGAAGCGCTCTGGCGCGCCATCGCCATCGTCAAGCCCGGCCGTACCCTCGGCGACATCGGCCACTGTATCCAAACCTTCGCCGAGGGCGAGTTCTTCTCGGTGGTGCGCGAATTCTGCGGCCACGGCATCGGCCGCGGCTTCCACGAGGAACCGCAGGTGCTGCACTACGGCCGACCCGGCACCGGCCAGGTGCTGGTGGCGGGCATGACCTTCACCATCGAACCGATGATTAACGCCGGCCGCAAGGAGCTGAAGGTGCTCAACGACGGCTGGACGGTGGTAACCCGCGACCGTTCCCTGTCGGCCCAGTTTGAACACACCCTGGCGGTTACGGCCGCCGGCTGCGAGGTGCTGACCCTGAGCGCCGCCGAACGGCAGCGGCTCGGCCGGGAGTACTAGAACGAAGCGCTTCCTAGGGAGCGCTTTTTTTATCCCTATATATAAAGGAGTCCACCATGAGCGAAGCGCTGCTTTCCCTGGAACCCTACCGCCCCGGCCTCAGTCCGGCCGCCTGCCGCGCCCTGCTGCAACGGCGCAGCGCCGCCCTGCGGGAGCACTTCAGCCCGGCCCTGGCGGTGCGGCCGCTGCTGGAAGAACACTGCGCCACCATCGACGCCCTCATCATCGACCACTTCCAGCGCCACGCCCTACCGGCCGAGGTGGGCCTCTATGCCATCGGGGGCTACGGCCGCCGCGAGCTGTTTCCGGCCTCGGACGTGGATTTGCTCATCCTCGGTGCGGACAGCCCGGCCCTGCGCGCTTTCATCGCCGACCTCTGGGCCTGTGGCCTGAAACTGAGCCAGCAGGTGCACCCGCCGGCGGCGGTGCTGGACTATGCCCGCCGGGACTGGGATTTCCTCACCAGTCTGCTGGAGGCGCGGCCGCTGGCCGGGGCCCGCTACGATTTGAACGGGCGCGACCTGGTGCCGGCCGCCGACTACTGGCGCTACAAATGGGCCGAGCAGGAGCGCCGCCACCGGGAGAATTTCGGCCGCCTCGAACCGGATTTGAAGAACGGCGTCGGCGGCCTGCGCGATGTGCATATGGTTGGCTGGCTGGAGCGCTTCTCCGGCCGGAAGGTGTCCCTGGGCCCCAGCGCCGCGAAGAAATACCGCAACAGCATCAACGAGATGGAACGGCTGCGCCTGCTGCTGCACCTGCTCGACCCGAAGAGCAGGGACATCCTCCGCTTCAACACCCAGCGCCAGCTGGCCGCCCGGCTCGGCTACCCGGACGAGGAACCCAACCGGGCCATCGAAGCGCTCATGCACCGCTACTACCGGGCCAGCCGCCGCATCTACCGCTACAACCAGTGGCTCCTGAAACAGCTGCATAACCGCTGCTTCCCCGTGGCCGAGGCCGAGGCCATCGACGGCTATTTTGTCCTCAGCCACGGCCAGCTCAACGGCCGTGGCCCCCTGACCCCGGCCCGGCTCTGGGCGGCCCTGGCCCACTGGCAGAGCGACCCGCGCATTCGCGGCCTGCATCCGGAGCTGGAACAGCAGCTTTTGCACGAGCGCGACCGCCTCTTCAGCCGGGCCCAGCGCGCCCGGCCGGAGACCTTCGCCCAGTTCCGCCGGCTGCTGCAACGGCCGCCGGTGGCGCCCAGTCTGGAGGCCCTGCACCACTATGGTTTGCTGCACCGGCTCATTCCCGAGTTCTGGGCCATCACCGGCCAGATGCAATATGACCTTTTCCATCACTACACCGTCGATTCCCACACCCTGCGCCTGCTGCGCCAGCTCGACGCCTTCGCCACTCCCAGCGAGGCCTATCCCGAGGCCGCCGCCCTCTGGGCCGAGGTGCCCCAGCGCGATTTGCTCTATCTGGCCGGTCTCTTCCACGACATCGGCAAGGGCCAGGCCGGCGACCACAGTGTCATCGGCGCCCGCATCGCCCGGCGCTACGGCCGGCGCTGGCTCAACCGCGAGGAGGCGGCCCTGCTGGAATTTCTCGTGCGCGAGCATCTGACCCTGTCGCTGACGGCCCAGAAGCAGGACATCAACGACCCCCGGGTCATCGCCCAGTTTGCGGCGGTGGTGCGTAGTCCGCTGCGGCTGGATTTGCTCTATCTGCTCACCCTGGCCGACATCAGCGCCACCAACCCCAGCCTCTGGAACGGCTGGCGTGCCCAGCTGCTGCACCGGCTCTACCAGCGCACCCGGACGCTGCTCCTCGACCGGGACAGCCCGGCCGTTGATTTCCGCGCCCAGCTCGACAGCAGTCTGGTGGCGACGCTGCTGCCGGAGAGCCGGGTTCTGTGGCGCAATCTGCCCGATGATTTTTTCCTGGGCGTCTACACCAGCGACATCGTCAGCAAAACCCGCTTCCTGCTCCAGGGCGACCGCTGGCTCCAGCCCCTGGGCAAGCTGAGCTTTATGGTGGCGGCGCCGCGCCCGGCCAACGGCCTGTTTGCGCACATCTGCCACTATCTGGAACAGCACAACGGCGACATCGTCGAGGCCCGGCTCTACCGCAGCCGCGACCAGCGCCTGACCATTCAGGAATTTGTGCTGAGCCGCCCGCTGGAACGGCCGGGCTGGGCCGAGGAGCTGGAAGCCCGACTGCACCGGGAAAGCCCCCTGCCCCCGCTGCCGAAGCGCCTGGCGGCGCACCAGTTGGCCTATTTTCATCCGCGCGTGAAGATTCAGTTTTTCCAGGCCGGCGAGCGCACCCGGCTGGATTTGAGCTGCAAGGACCAGCACGGCCTGCTCAGCCTGATGAGCCGGCTGCTCTGGCAGGAGAATATCTTCATCAGCCACGCCAAAATCAGCACCCTGGGCGAGCGCGCCGAAGACGCCTTCTATCTCAGCGACGAGCACCAGCGGCCCCTGAGCCCGGCCCGCCAGGCCCGGCTAAAAACATTGCTGCAGCAGGCGCTGGCGGGCAGCTAGCCCTGACCTTTAGTCATTTTTTTGATTGGATTAGGGCGCTGGCCCCCGCCACAACCCTAAAACCCGACGGCTGCCGAGCCGATGCCCACTGCACCGGGCGGAGCCGGCCGCCGCTGCCCCCTGCTCTGCCCTGCCGCCCCTCGCCGTTTATTTTCCGGCGCTCTAGCCTTACCCCCGGCGAACCCCTCAGGAGCCGCCGGCGCCGTCGTGGCCCTTCGTGGCCCTTCGTGGCCTCGGCCGACCGGCCCGGGAAGTGCTCCCCGGCCGCCGACTTCCAAAACCGAAGCGCTTCGTTCCCGCTGCCCCATCGGAAGCCCAAGCGCTTTGGTTTTTGTGTCTTCCCTGGCCGAAGCGCTTCGGCCGAGGCTAAAACAACGGCCGCCGAACCGGGGAATCCAATCGTTCAGATTGAAGCGCTTCACTGGGGAAAGCCTCCCGGGGACGAAGCGCTTCCCGCCGGCTGAGTGCCTGAAGCGAAGCGCTTCGGTTTCTGTGCCTTCCCAAGCCGAAGCGCTTCGTTCCAAGAAGCTGGGATAAACCCACAAGCGCTTCATTAGGCCGGGCCGGTGCAGGCGAAGCGCTTCGCTCTGAATCGGATGAAAGAAGCGCTCCCCCCTTTGGGCCCGCGATGATGATTGCTCAGCCATTCGACGCCGGGGCGATTCAGATGGAAGCACTTCGTTAGAGCGGACCGGGATTCATTCATTAAGGGGAAGCGCTTCGCTAGGAAAAGCCTTGGGGAAAGAAGCGCTTCCTTTTTCTACAGCTTTTCAGCGGGAAGCGCTTCACCCCGGCCGAGCAGAAGGAATCCTTCTTCTGTGGCTTGCCAGCGGAAAGCACGTTGTTGGAAATTGGGTAGAGCGCTTCGTTTTGCTGAGCTGTTTCTACTAAACCCAGCCCGGGCGGGGATTAGGAAGCCAGCCACAACCATTGGCCGACAGTCCGAAGCGCTTCGGCAAGTGGGAAAGCAACTAGGGAGAATTGGGGCCGGGGCTGGCTAAGTGAAGCGCTTCAATCTCAGCGAATAGATTTTTCAGCGGCTGGATTTGGGGGAAGCGCTTCGGCCCACCGGTTTTTCTTCCGTTCTTCCATGACAGTCCCAAAAGAAAGCGCTTCCGCCAGCGTTCTTCTCCAACCGAAGCGCTTCGGTTAATCGAAAAAGCAGATTCCCCCGGGTCGGGGTCTAGGAACGAAGCGCTTCCTTCGGCAGTTTTCCGGCAGGGGAGCGCTTCCTTTCTTTGGGGCGTTCGAATCCGAAGCGCTTCACTGGGAAAGTTCTCTGGAGATGAAGCGCTTCCCTTTGGGGCCTCGGTCGGAATTCCATTCCGGCCGCCGACTCAAACAAATGGGGGGAGCGCTTCAATTCCAAGCCCATTTTTATGACTTGAAGGAGGGAAGAGTTTCCCGCTGGCCATTTGGAACGAAGCGCTTCGGCTCTGGAATGGCGGCGGCCCAGCCCATGAAAATCTGCCGGTGGCGAAGCGCTTCCCGTCGGCCGAATACCAGAACCGAAGCGCTTCCCTTTGGGGTCTCGGCCGAGATTCCAACCCAGCCGCCGGCTAAAACAAATGGAGGAAGCGCTTCGGCCGGGCCAGTGAAGAAGGAAGGTCGTCAGGGGAAGCGCTTCGGCTTGGCTGTCCCTAATTGAAGCGCTTCGTTGGAAACGGGGCGGCATGGACCGAAGCGCTTCGTTCGGACGAAGCGTCTGGGCCTGGTTGCTCTAAAAATAACGGAGCCACCGGAGGAAGCGCTTCGTTCCAACCGAGGGGAAGCGCTTCGCCTTAGCTGTCCCTTCAAAATTGAAGCGCTTCCCACCGGCTAAATGCCTAAAGCGCTTCGGTTGAATCACCGTTGGCGATGGCGAAGCGCTTCGGTTTTTCTGGTTTTCGGGAGAGAAGCGCTTCACCGGTGAGGATAAAGAGGGAGCCGTGGCCGTCTCGGCCCGGAGGGCCGGGGGGCCGGGGGGCCGGGGGCCCGGGGGGCCGCGGCTCCGGTGGGCCCGAGGC